>NZ_JAEUOI010000176.1 GCF_016790145.1 Propionivibrio sp.
ACTTTGTAAATCTTCCCAGTGGGCTTCAACGCCCTTAACTGCATGTCAGTGAGCATCTGATCCTCCGTAAACTGATACCGTCAACCGATACCGTCAACGTAGTTGACGGTATCAACTTGGGTCGTTCAAGGACCAGATCTCGATACCGTCAGCAATACCGACACTTTAGTCGGGCTTTACTAGGACGGCGTGAGACGCCATGAGACGCTAACTGGTTGTTATAGCTGGTAAATTGCAGAAAATCCGGACGGCGTGAGACGACTTGAAATGATGATATTTTATTCCCACTCAATCGTCGCCGGCGGCTTTCCTGAAATGTCGTACACCACCCGGTTGATTCCACGTACCTCATTGATAATGCGATTGGAGACTTTGCCGAGCAGACTGTGCGGCAATTCAGACCAGTGCGCAGTCATGAAGTCCTGGGTGTCCACGGCACGCAAGGCAACGACGTATTCATAAGTCCGCCCATCGCCCATGACGCCAACGCTCTTCACCGGCAGGAAAACGGCAAAAGCCTGGCTTGTCTTCTCGTACCAGCCGGCAGCACGCAGTTCGTCGATGAAAATGGCATCGGCACGGCGTAGCAGGTCGGCATAGTCCTTATTCACCTCGCCGAGAATGCGCACGCCCAGGCCAGGGCCGGGGAACGGATGACGATAGACCATGTCATGCGGCAGTCCTAGGGCTATTCCAAGTTCTCGAACTTCGTCCTTGAACAGTTCGCGCAGCGGTTCAAGCAACTTCAGATTGAGCGTTTCCGGCAAGCCGCCGACATTGTGGTGGCTCTTGATGGTGTGCGCTTTTTTTGTCTTGCTGCCGGCCGACTCGATTACGTCCGGATAGATCGTTCCCTGCGCCAGCCATTTTGCCGCTTCACCCCTTTCTGCAAGTTTTCTGGATTCAGCCTGGAAGACTTCAACAAATTCGCGACCAATAATTTTACGTTTGGCTTCTGGATCTGAAACGCCTTTCAGATGCCCCATGAACTGCTCGCTGGCATCAACGTGAATCACCTTGACGCCGAGGTTGCTGGCGAAGGTCTGCAGCACCTGCTCCGCTTCGTTCAGACGCAACAGGCCGTTGTCAACGAATACGCAGGTCAATTGCTTGCCGATGGCGCGGTGCAAGAGCGCGGCAACGACCGAGGAGTCAACACCGCCGGAGAGGCCGAGGATGACTTCCTCACTGCCGACCTGGGCGCACACTTTCTCGATGGCTTCGTTCACATAGTCCGGCATGTTCCAGTCGCGGCCACAGCCGCAGATTTTGTGCACGAAGTGGGCGATTATTTCCTTGCCCTTCAGTGTATGCGTGACTTCCGGATGGAACTGAACGGCGTAGAACTTCCGCGATTCGTCCGCCATGGCGGCAATCGGGCACGCTTCGTTACTGGCGATCACCTTGAAACCAGCCGGAAGCTGCGTAACCTTGTCGCCATGACTCATCCACACGTCAAGCAGGCCGTGCCCCGCGTCGTTGGTCCGGTCCTGGACTCCCCTGAACAACTCCGAATGGCCGCGAGCCCGGATTTCCGCGTAACCAAACTCGCGCTTGCCGGAACTTTCAACAAGGCCTCCGAGTTGCTGGGCCATGGTCTGCATGCCGTAACAAATCCCCAGCACCGGGACACCGAGTTCAAAAACCACCTGCGGCGCTCGCCACTCTTCGGCCTCATAAACCGAGTTCGGTCCGCCGGACAGGATGATGCCTTGCGGATTGAACTTGCGGATAAAATCCTCGCTCACGTCAAAGGGATGCAGCTCGCAATAGACCTGCTGCTCGCGCACACGGCGGGCGATAAGCTGAGTGACCTGGGAACCGAAATCGAGGATGAGTATTTTCTGGTGAGCCATTTTCAAGCCTTGAATAAACAAGGGCGGCTGCCAGCCGCCCCACAGGAAACAAAATCAATCATTCGACATGGTAATTCGGTGCTTCCTTGGTGATCTGTACATCATGGACGTGCGACTCGCGAACGCCAGCCGAGGTAATTTCGACGAATGCGGCTCGCTCGTGCAATTCGTCAATGGTCGCGCAGCCCAGATAGCCCATGGAAGAGCGCAGCCCGCCCATCAACTGGTGAATCACAGCAATCACCGATCCCTTGTAGGGTACACGTCCTTCAATACCTTCCGGTACCAGTTTGTCGATGTTGGATGCGCTGTCCTGAAAATACCGATCCGCCGCCCCCGCCGCCATGGCGCCCAGCGAACCCATGCCGCGATACGATTTATAGGAACGCCCCTGAAAGAGTTCGACTTCACCCGGCGCTTCTTCGGTACCGGCAAACAGACCGCCGAGCATGACGGCATTGCCACCGGCTGCCATAGCCTTGCAGATATCCCCGGAGTAACGAATCCCCCCATCGGCGATCATCGGTACCCCGGTACCTTTGAGTGCATCTGCCACCATCTGGATGGCTGTAATCTGGGGCACGCCAACGCCGGCAACAATCCGTGTCGTACAAATTGAACCCGGACCGATACCCACCTTGACACCGTCGGCGCCGTGATCAATCAGTGCGCGCGCGGCCTCGGCGGTAGCAATGTTGCCACCAACCACTTCAACCAGCGGCAGGTTCCTCTTTACCCATTGCACCCGCTCAAGAACACCCTGAGAGTGTCCGTGCGCGGTATCGACAACGATGACATCGACTCCGGCCTCGGCGAGCAATTCGGCGCGCTGCTCGGTGCCGGCGCCAACGCCAATAGCCGCACCGGCACACAAGCGACCTGAAGCATCCTTGCTGGCAAAGGGGTGTTCGGTGGTCTTGATGATGTCCTTGACGGTAATCAGGCCACGCAACTCGAAAGCAGCATTGACGACCAGCACACGCTCTAGGCGATGCTTGTGGATCAAGGCCTTGCCTTCCTCTACGGTGGCGCCCTCCTTGACCGTAACCAGCCGCTCGCGCGGTGTCATGATATTACGTACCGGCTGGTCAAGGTTGGTTTCGAAGCGCAAGTCGCGGTTGGTCACAATGCCGACCACAACCTTGCCTTCAAGTACGGGGAAACCGGAAATCTTGTGCAACAGGGTGAGCTCGAAGACTTCGCGCACCGACATGGTCGGCGGTACGGTAATCGGGTCTTTCAGAATGCCCGATTCAAAACGTTTGACCTTGGCAACTTCAGCCGCCTGTGCTTTCGCGCTGAGATTCTTGTGCACGATTCCGATCCCGCCCTCCTGTGCCAAGGCGATGGCGAGACGGGCTTCAGTCACGGTGTCCATGGCGGCTGACACCAGCGGCATATTGAGTGTAATGTTACGTGTCAGGCGGGTGCGCAGGCTGACATCGCGAGGCATAACTGTGGAATGAGCTGGAACGAGGAGGACGTCGTCAAACGTCAGCGCCCTTTGAATTAAACGCATGGCCTATTATCCGAGGTCACAAAAAAGTATTATACAGCATGCTCTATTTAGACAGGATGACCATGAAACGCAATGCCCTTATTGTTGCCGCCCTTCTCGCCGCTGCTGCGGTGCACGCCCAGGTCTTCGAGTGGAAGGATGAAAGCGGCAAAACTCATTACTCAGACATGCCCCCCCCAGGCAATGCCCGCGAACTGCGGAAAATCGAATCAGCGCCGCCTGCGACCGGAAGCCCGACGCAGAAAACCACAGCTGATCTAGAACTGGAGTTCCGCAAAAACCTGAAAGAAACCCAGGAGAAAACGGAGAAAGCAAGCAAACAGCAAGCGGCGGCCTCTGAAAGGAACGAAAACTGTGATAACGCGCGCCGTCAACAGCAGCTTCTTGAATCCGGCGAACGAATCGCCCTGCGTGACGAGAAGGGTGAGCGTTATTACATGGACGATGCACAGCGTGCACAGGAAATCGCCAAGACGCGTCAGGCCGTGCAATCTTTCTGTAAGTAAGCTGGAGAGCAGTTCTCTACTCGCTCTCCACTTCGCCCGCGCCTTTTTTCATTACTTTGCCTTCTGCCGCCCGTTGCTTGCGCACTTCTTTCGGGTCGGCAATCAACGACCGGTAGATTTCCACTCGGTCCCGATCGCGTAAAGGCGTATCCGGCTTGGCAAGTCTGGCGAAGACGCCTATCTTGTTTTTGCTCAAGTCAATCTCAGGATACTTCAGCAAAACCCCGGAGGCTTCAATGGCCTGACGCACACTTGCACCCGCTGGCAAGCTGACTGTAAAAATCTCCTGTTTCTCGGGCAGCGGATATATCACTTCGATGCGCATCAACTCAGGCATTAATCACTCCATAAACCTCGTCGGCGCGTCTTACGAAGGCATCAACAAAGGTGTTGGCAATCTGGCTGAAAACCGGACCGATGACTTTTTCGAACATTTTGCTGGAAAAATCATAAGAAAGCCGGAATTCGATCTTGCAGGCATTTTCGGCCAGCGGCCTGAAATGCCACAGCCCTTCGAGCCGGCGAAACGGGCCATCAACCAGTTTGATGCACATGCGTAGTGGTATTTCCTTCTGGTTTTCGGTGGTGAAGTGCGACTTGACGCTGCGATAGTTGATATGCAGCGTGGCGACCGTCCTGCTTTCATCCCGGAACTCAACCCGAGTCTGGCTGCACCAGGGTAAAAAACTGGGGTAGTCTTCAACCTCGTCGACCAAATCGAACATCTGTTGCGCTGAACGCTCGATCAGAACTGATTTCTCAACCATGGCCATCGTCAGCCGTGCCTCGTGAATCCTGTAGAATCTCGCATTCTAGCATCCTTGCAGCACAACCTCTGAGAGCCGCACCATGAGCATCATCGCCAACAAGAAAGCCTTCCACGACTACTTCGTCGAAGAAAGATTCGAGGCGGGCATTTCACTGCAAGGCTGGGAGGTCAAGGCGATCCGGGCTGGACGAGCGAACATCAAGGAATCCTATGTCGTTATCCGCAGCGGCGAGGTTTTTCTATTCGGGATGCACATCACCGCCTTGCCCGAAGCCTCAACCCACGTTCATCCTGACCCGATCCGCACACGCAAGCTGTTGCTCCACGCCAACCAGATCAGCAAATTGATCGGTCAGGTTGAACGCGCCGGTTACACGCTATTGCCATTGAATCTGCACTACATGCGGGGTCGTATCAAGGTTGAAATCGGTCTGGCCAAAGGCAAGAAGCAACATGACAAGCGCGAAGCCGAAAAGGAACGTGACTGGGATCGTGAAAAAGCCCGCCTGATGCGTGTCAAGACCTGATTTTCGCCGAAACAGGACACTCCACCATTCCGCCGACAGATCCGTATCGATGGGGTTTTGTTTGCCAGAACTTGGGCCTTGCAGGCAACCCATCCATTCAGGGATGGACTAACATCCCGGTCGGCAAAATGCGGCTAATCAGTGATTCATCGGCCTTTGGCAAAGTCAATGAAATCCTACGAGCGGTGTAAAAATCAAGAATAGAATTCATTCACGGCATTGAGCAAATCACTCTCTCGATTAACCGTCCACTGCTGATATAGTATCGTGCTTGGCATGAAATGGATTCCTTGAACGTCAACCTTTAGTCTTGCCACTCAAACCTTCAGCGAACTCGCTGCGCGATTTGCTGGTCAATCGTAAAGCCCAGTAATACTAACGCCACCAGGACACCAAGAAGCAAAAGTTACACCAGGAAAAACCCTAACCGGCCAAGCCGGAACCAGGATTACTGAACTTCATTTTTCTTTTTTTGCTAATTCATGGTGCTCCTGGTGGCCTGGTGGTGACGATTTACAATTCTTCTTCAAGCCCGAACCATGTCCAACACCGACAAAGACCTCCCGCTGCGCAATGACACCAGACTACTCGGTCGCCTGCTCGGCGACACCGTACGCGAGCAGGAGGGCGAAGAAGTTTTTGCAGTCATCGAGCTCATCCGCAAGACCTCCGTCCAATTGAACCAGAACCCGGACCGCGAGTCTGACCCGGCGTCGCGATCCGAACTCGAAGCCATACTCAACGACCTGCCACGCGATTCGATGATCTCGGTCGTCCGGGCTTTCAGCTACTTCCTGCATCTGGCGAATATCGCCGAGGACCAGCATCACATCCGCCGCCGCCGTGCGCATGACCTGATCGGCTCGCTGCCGCGCGAGGGTAGCCTGCAGCACGCGCTTGACCGCGTTCAGGAAGCCGGAGTAACGGTCGGGAAGATCCGTGACTTTTTTGATGTCGCTCTGGTCTCGCCGGTACTGACCGCGCATCCGACAGAAGTTTCACGCAAGAGTATCCTGTATTGTCAGCACGAGATCGCTACCCTGCTCGATCACAGCGACCGCATGCAACTGACTCCCGAAGAGCAGGAGGAAAGCGATCAAACGATGCGTCGAGCCGTGCTCAGACTGTGGCGCACTCGGGCGCTACGTCCGAACCGGCTGGCGGTTGTCGACGAAATCAAAAACGGCATCAGTTACTACGACGATACCTTCTTTGCCGAACTGCCGCGCCTGTATGGCCAGTTGCAGGATCTGCTGAGCAAGCGCTTCCCAGATGAAAACTGGCAGCTTGCGCCCTTTTTCCGGGTCGGTAGCTGGATCGGCGGCGATCGCGACGGCAATCCCTTTGTTACCGCCGATATATTGAAAACGGCGCTGCGTCTGCAATCGACTGCTGCGCTAGAGTTCTACCTGGCGGAGATCCACGCACTCGGCGCTGAGCTTCCGCTTTCACTAATGCTGCTCAAGGTCTCGCCGGCGCTGGCCGCACTAGCCGAGCGTTCGCCAGACCATTCACCGAATCGATCGGACGAACCCTACCGTCGCGCCTTGACCGGCATCTACGCACGCCTGGCCGCCACCGCAAAATCGCTCGACCAGCATGAGGCGCTGCGGGAGGCTATTGGCGAAGCACAGCCCTACGCCACTGCCGCAGAATTGCATACCGACCTTGAAGTTCTTGTCGAATCGCTGGTGCAACATGGTGCCGCTCTGATCGCTGGTGGCCGCCTGCGCCGCCTGGTACGTGCCGTGCAGATCTTTGGCTTCCATCTGGCGCCGATCGATCTGCGCCAGAACTCCGAGGTGCACGAGCGAACGGTCGCCGAACTTCTGGCTCGCGCCGCTCGCATCGAGCATCTGACTGATTATGCCGCACTCGATGAAGATGCCCGTATTGCCTTGCTCTGCGAGGAGATCGCCAGTCCGCGTCCGCTCTATTCGCCGCATATCGAGTACTCTGACGAGACCAAAGGCGAAATGGCAATTTTTTTTACTGCGCACGAGCTGCGCGCGCGCTACGGCAACGCAGCCTTGCCCAACGTCATCATTTCGAAGACCAGCGCGGCCTCCGACCTGCTCGAAGTCGCGTTACTGCTCAAGGAAGCCGGCTTGCTGACACCAGCATTGGCATCCAGAAATGTTCCGGAATTGGCGATCAACATCATCCCGCTATTCGAAATGATCGGCGACTTGCGAAACTGCCCGGCAGTCATGCAGCGCCTCTTCGACCTTCCCGTCTACCGCGCACTGGTCGCCTCACGCGCCAACGAGCACGAGGTCATGCTCGGTTATTCGGACAGCAACAAGGACGGAGGTTTTCTCACTTCCGGCTGGGAGTTGTACAAGGCCGAGGTTGAACTGACGCGCGTGTTTGCTGCGACCGGGGTACGTCTGCGACTGTTTCATGGACGCGGCGGCTCGGTTGGACGCGGCGGTGGCCCAAGCTACCTGGCGATCCTGGCACAGCCGGCCGGTGCCGTCTCCGGTCAGATCCGCATCACCGAGCAAGGCGAAGTCATTGCATCCAAGTATGCAAATCCCGAAGTGGGTCGCCGCAACCTCGAAATTCTGGCCGCTGCTACACTCGAAGCGACCCTGCTCGATCTTGAACATGAAACCGAGCCGGCGGCTTACCGCGCGGTACTTGAAAGCCTTTCCGAACTGGCTTACCAGGCCTACCGCGGGCTGGTTTACGAGACCGAGGGCTTTAATCGCTACTTCCACGAATCGACGCCGATCGCGGAAATTGCCGGCCTGAACATTGGTAGCCGCCCTACCGCGCGCAAGCCTTCCGGACGCATCGAGGATCTGCGTGCCATTCCCTGGGTATTCAGTTGGGCACAGTGCCGCCTGATGCTTCCCGGCTGGTTTGGCTTTGGCTCGGCTGTTGAGGCCTGGCTCAAGGATAACCCGGACGGACTGGAAGCGCTGCGCCGAATGCACGGCAACTGGCCTTTCTTTCGTACCCTGCTGTCCAATATGGATATGGTAATGGCCAAGGCCGACCTGACGATTGCTTCGCGATACGCCGAACTGGTCAGCGATTCGACATTGCGTGAACAGATTTTCGGCCGAATTGGAGCCGAATACGAGCGAACAAGGCGTTATCTCCTGGCTATCGAGCAACAGGACGAGTTGCTCGCAGACAATCCACTGCTACGCCGTTCGATACGTAATCGCTTCCCGTATATGGATCCGCTAAATCACCTGCAGATTGAACTCCTGCGCCGTCATCGGGCAGCACAATCAACTGAACCGGTCGACGAACGGGTGCGACGCGGCATTCATCTGTCAATCAACGGCATCGCCGCTGGCCTGCGCAACAGCGGCTGAATCTGCATACAAGGTGCAGAAAAGATAGGGCGGAAAGGCTACCGACGCTGCCGGACTGTCTCAAACAGACAGATCGCAGCAGCGGCAGCCACATTGAGCGATTCGCTCTCTCCCGGCATCGGGATACGAACCCGAAGTCGCGTGGATTCAGCTACATCCGGCCGCACACCCTGCCCTTCACTGCCAAAAACCCAGGCTACAGGTTCGCTCAGGGCCAGCGAATAGAGGGCGGCCGGCGCATCCAGCGCGGTTACGACGGCCTGTCCACGATAAGCTCCGAGAAAGGCCGGCAGATCGCAGCCTTCATGAAGGTCAAGCCGGAAATGCGCTCCCATCCCTGCGCGCAGGGTTTTCGGTGACCACGCCTGGGCACAATCGGACGCAAGAAGAACCTGCCGAAAGCCCGCTGCAGCCGCGCTACGCAGGATCGAGCCAAGGTTGCCAGGATCCTGAATACCATCGAGCAGTACCGTGTCGATCGCATGATTCAGTGCGTGCGCCGGAAGTGGTTGCCTGATCATCGCCATGATGCCGCTCGGCGTCTCGACCGTTGCCAGTTCGGCAAACAGGACGTCGGATAATACAGTGAGCAGATCGCTGGTGTCACCGCTTGCGAGATAGTCGGCAATTTCGATACGCTGCAAGCCGCTTTCGCTGACCACCAGTTCCTGCAACGGGACTGAAAGCTGGGCACAAACTTCGATCAGATGCATACCGTCGAGCAGCACCTGCCCTGTCTTACGCCGTTCGCGACCACTGCGGCAGAGCTTCTTCAGCGCTTTGAAATGCGAATTCTCGCGCGAGGCGATCTGTCTCATAAGCGCAGGAGCCGAGCGATCGGCGCATAGCTGCGACGATGTACCGGACTGACACCATGTTCCTTGAGCGCCTGGAGGTGCAACGCCGTTGGATAACCCATGTGGCGGTCGAAGCCGTACTGCGGATAGAGCAGATGCAATTCCAGCATGCCGGCGTCACGAAAGGTCTTGGCCAGGATGGACGCCGCCGCAATCGAAGCCACCTTGCCATCGCCGCCAATAATGGCTTGCGCCGGGCAAGGCAAGTGCGGGCAGTGCTTGCCGTCGATCAGCGCCTGACTCGGCGGGGTTGCAAGCGCTTCAACCGCACGCCGCATGGCCAGCAAGCTGGCCTGCAGGATATTGATGCGCTCGATTTCCTCGACACTGGCCTCGGCTATCGCCCAAGCCAGGGCCTTGGCGCGAATCTCGATCGCCAGTGCCTCGCGACGCCTGGCTGATAGCTGCTTGGAGTCATTCAGACCTTTGATCGGGCAGGCAGGGTCGAGAATCACCGCCGCCGCCACCACCGGACCGGCCAGCGGACCGCGACCGGCTTCATCAACGCCGCAAACCAGGCCTTCAGATGCTTGCAGTAAGGGCATGGTTGCACACCGCGACCGGCAGGCACTCGAGAATCGCCTTTGCGGCCTTTTCCGCTGTGTTCTGCTTTAGTTGCAAGTGTATCTCGCGAAAAATTTCGCTGATGCGGGTGCAGGTCGCCTTGTCGGCATAAAGATTGAGCAGTGCCTGTGCCAGATTTTCGGAGGTCGCGTCGTCCTGGATGAATTCGGGAACAACGAATTTACCGGCCAGAATATTGGGCAGACCATAGTAAGGCAAATAACCTTCCATATGCTGCATCAGACGGTAGGTCAGCGATGCCATCTTGTAAGCAATGACCATCGGTCGTTTGAGTAGCGCCGCTTCGAGTGTCGCGGTGCCGCTGGCGACGAGTACCACATCGGACGCCATCATCGCTTCATGGGCATGACCGAACAGCAGGCGGATCGGCAGTTCGTTCGCCGCGCAACGATATAGCGCAGTCTCGAACAACAAGCGGGTTTCTCGGGTGGCCAGAGGAGCCAGAAACAGTGCATTCGGCATTTTCCGGTTAATCTGGCGTGCCGTCTCGATGAAGGTTTCGGCCATGTAGTGAAGTTCGGACTGCCGGCTTCCGGGCAGGAGGGCAAAAATCGGCTGCTGCGCTGGAAGTCCAAGCAACTCGCGCGCATCATCACGCGCATCGTCAACGGGCAGGATATCGGCCAGCGGGTGACCGACGTAGCTCACCGGAATGCCTTGTTTTTCGTACAGTGGCGATTCAAAGGGGAAAAGTGCCAAAACGCGCGATACCGCGGCGCCAATCTTGTGAATACGTTTCCCGCGCCAAGCCCAGATCGACGGACTGACGTAATGAATACTCGGAATTCCTCGGTTTTTGAGTACTTTTTCAAGCGCCAGATTGAAGTCCGGCGCATCGATACCAATAAACGCATCGGGCGGATCGGCCAGCAGGCGGCGCTTCAAGTCACGGCGAATACCGGCGATCTCCCGGAAATGCCTGAGTACCTCGAAATAGCCGCGAACCGAGAGTTTTTCCAGTGGATGCCAGGCTTTGAATCCTTCACCCGCCATTTTCGGACCACCCACACCATAGAATTCGGCATTGGGCAGTCTGGCCTTGAGTGAGCGAATCAGGTGGCTGGCCAGTAGATCACCCGAAGCCTCGCCGGCGACCATGGCGATACGAACTACGCCAGCCGTCATCGGATGATGCCGCGCTTCGATACCGCAAGAAAATCGAGAATGGGCTGGATTTCAGGATGTGCCTTGACTTCTTCCTGGAGCTTGGTGCGAGCTTCATCAAGCATTAATCCGGATTTGTAGAGTGTCCGATAAGCACGCTTCAACGTTAGCAAGGCGTCGGGTGAAAAGCCGCGGCGCTTCAATCCTTCGGCATTGATGCCGAAAGGAGTTGCCGTGTTGCCGGCGGCCATCACGTAGGGGGGAACGTCCTGCACCACCACGGTCGCTGCAGCCGTCATGGTATGGGCGCCGACGCGGCAGAACTGATGCACGCCAGTGAAGCCACCAAGTATTGCCCAGTCATCAATATGCACGTGCCCGGCAAGTTGGGCGTTGTTGGCGAAGATTGTGTGGTTTCCGACCTGGCAATCGTGCGCGATGTGCACGTAGGCCATGATCCAGTTGTCGTTCCCGAGCCTGGTTACACCCGCGTCCTGCGCCGTTCCGAGGTTGAACGTGCAGAACTCGCGAATGGTGTTGCGGTCACCGATTTCGAGGCGCGTCGGCTCTCCCGAGTATTTCTTGTCCTGCGGCACCCCACCGATCGAACTGAACTGAAAAATCCGGTTATCGCGGCCAATACGCGTATGCCCGGAGATAACAACATGCGGACCAATCGAGGTATTGTCTCCGATCTCGACATGCTCGCCGATAATGCAAAATGGGCCAATTGATACGTTATGGCCCAGTTGCGCCCCGGGATCAATGATTGCACTTGGATGGATCATGTTTTTTTCAAATCACAGTCAGGCCAGTTCGCGCTTGGCACACATCAATCCGGCCTCGGCAACGATCTCTCCGTCAACCTTTGCTTCCGCTTTGTAGGTCCAGATGTTACGCATCTGGCGCTGGATCTGGACATGCAGATGCAGTTGGTCGCCGGCAGATACCGGCTTCTTGAAGCGCGCGCGGTCTACGCCAACCAGGTAGAACAGAAAGCTGTTGTCGGGCTTTACGCCAAGGGTCTTGAAGGACAGGATACCGGCCGCCTGCGCCAGAGCCTCCGTGATCAGGACACCAGGCATCACCGGAAAATTGGGGAAATGGCCGACGAAAAAGGGTTCGTTGATTGAGATATTCTTGTAGGCATGGATTGATTTTCCCGGCTCACAGTCAATGACACGATCGACCAGCAGGAAAGGATAACGGTGCGGGAGGTGTTCGATTACTTCATTAATATCCATTGCATTCAAAATGTATTCTCCATTAGTTCAAGTTTTTTCTCAAGTTCGGTAACCCGCTCGGCCAGCCTGGCCAGTCGTTTGATCTGTGCAGCGTTGTGCAACCAATCGGCGTGCGTCTGGATGGGGAAAACGCTGGTGTATTGCCCTGCCTTGAGCAGACTCTTGGCGACCAGTGTGCCCCCCGAAACATGAACATCGTCAGCAAGTTCGAGATGGCCGGAAATCATCCCGGCACCTCCGACAGTACAGCGACGCCCGATGGTTACGCTACCCGCGATACCAACACAACCGGCCATCGCCGTGTGCTCGCCGATAAGCACGTTATGTGCAATCTGGATCTGATTGTCGAGTTTAACTCCATGACCAATGACGGTATCGTCAAGTGCGCCACGATCGATCGATGTATTGGCGCCAATTTCCACGTCGTCTCCGATGACAACGCGACCGATTTGCGGAATCTTGAGCCAGCGCTCTCCGTCCTTGGCAAAACCGAAACCATCGCTACCGATGACCGCTCCTGCCTGAATGATCGCTCGTCGTCCAATCACGCAATGACCATAGATCACCACATTCGGGTAGATCAGCGAATCGTCACCGATTGAAACACCGTCTCCAATGACACAGCCGGGATACAGGGTGACGTTTTCGCCGAGCACCACGTTATCGCCGAGCACCACGTTTTCGCCGATAGAAGCCGAGCCAGGAATTTTGCTGCGCACTACGGCGGAGGAATGAACGCCAGTAGGACGCGATCCTTGCGGGTTCAGCAAGGCCACAACTCGGGCGTAATATGCGTAGGCATTTTGATGCACAATCCTCGGCAGCGCGGTATCCCCGGCAAACTGAGGCGATACGATAACCGCTGAGGCGCGGGTGCTCAGCAACTGCTGCCGGTATTTCGGATTGACAATAAAAGCAATCTGCCCGGCACCTGCCGAAGCCAGGCTAGCAACTTGTGAGACAAGGACGGAACCGTCACCCTCAAGCGATCCGCCAAGTTGGGAGACAATTTCTTCGAGCCGCAGACCTTCTTGCACAGGCACGCTTTTTACTTGCCTTCGGACAAGGCCTTGATTATTTTGTCCGTCACGTCGAGTTTTGGGCTGACCCAGACGACATCCTGAACGATCAGATCGTACTTTTCACTCTCGGCGAGCTGCTTGATCGCCTTGTTCGCCTTTTCGATGATTGCGGCATTCTCTTCGTTCTGACGCAGGTTCAAATCTTCACGGAACTCGCGTTGCTTGCGCTGAAACTCGCGCGACAGTTCGTTAAGGTCCTTCTCTTTTGAACGACGTTCCGTTTCGGCCATAGTCACAGCATTTTTTTCAAGCGACTCCTGCAAGGCCTGAACCTGCTTGGCCAGACGCTGCAAATCCTGATCGCGTTTGGAAAATTCAGTCTCAATCTTCTTGGCCGCCTTGACGGCAGTAGGCGCGTCACGAAAAATGCGCTGGGTATTGACGTAACCAATCTTCAAAGTTTCTGATGCCGACGCGTAAGGCACTGGCAGCGAAGCCATCAACGCGACCAGCAACGTGGCAATTTTCTTGTTCAAGCTATCTCTCCTGGGTTAAAAGGCCTGTCCAAACTGGAACTGGAAGACTTGAAGTTTATCATTTTTCTCGCTGTTGAGTGCTCCGGCAACACTGAACTTGAGCGGTCCGAATGGGGAAATCCAGGTCGCCGCAAGACCTGCCGATGTCCGGATTGCGCCTTGGTCGAATACACCCCTCGGGAGATTTCCGTCTGGATAGACCTGGCCGGCATCGAAGAATGGACCAAATCGCACCGATTTATCTAAACCGAAACCAGGCAGCGGCATCGACAACTCGGCATTGAAGACCACGCGCCGCGTACCTCCAAGCCGTACTACATTGCCATTTGTAAACTCATAGGGCCCCAGACTGGCAGGATCGTAACCACGCACGGATCCAATACCTCCAGCATAGAAATTCCGGTAGAAAGGTACTTGCTGCCCGGACAAGCCGTTGGCGTAGCCAAGTTCTCCGTTGAGCATGAGCACCATGTTGCGGGTGATCGGGAAAAACCGTTGTTGCTGATAGCTCAACTTGTAGAACGTGAGATCTCCTCCGGGGATAGCCACCTCAATCGCCGCCTTTTGCAGCGCACCCCGTGTCGGCAAAATCGCGCTGTCCTTGGTATCGCTGATCCAGCCAAGCGTCACCGGCAACGTAAGGTTGGTGCATGATGAAGGAATGGTGAACAGGTCGGTCGGAATGTCCGAACTGCCCGAACCGCAAAACTGATTGTTGAATCTCAGGTATTGGTTTGGTGTGTTGGGATTCAAGGGGTTGATCTCAACCTGCGTCTGATCGATGGCCACACCGAAGGTAAGTGCCTGTTTCTCGGAAAGCGGAATGCCGAAACGCAGTCCGCCGCCATATGAAGTCGTCTTGAATTCGTACCCGAGTGATGTCGGGTTGGATTTTCTGGTGTAAACATCAAAGCCCTGGCTGATGCCATCGACCGTAAAGTAAGGATTGGTGTAGCTAAAGGCCAGGGTCTGGTTGATCTTGCCCGTATTGACCTGTAATGACACGAATTTCCCGCTACCGAATATGTTGGCCTGTGAAATTGACGCTGAGAGAATCACCCCTTCTGATTGGGAATAGCCAACACCCAGGGAAATATTACCCGTTGACTTCTCTGTTACATTGATATTTACGTCGACCTGGTCGCTGGTGCCTGGCACGGGTGGCGTTTCGATATTGACTTCGCCAAAGTAGCCGGTTTTGTCAATACGCTCCTTCGAAAGCTTGACACGCTCATCGTCGAACCAGGCACCTTCCATCTGACGAACTTCCTGTCGAATCACTTCATCACGGGTTTTAGTATTACCCGATACGTTGATGCGGCGAACATAAGCCCGTTTGCCCGGATCGACGAATACGGTAAAGGCAACCTGCCTTTTCTCCTTGTCCAGTTCCGGCGCCGCATTGACGTTGGCGAAGGCATAGCCCTTGGCCGAAAGCTTGTCGCTGATGGCTTTCGTACTCTCATTCAATTTTTCACGAGAAAAAACGTCACCCGGCCTGATTTTCATTGCCTTCCTGAATTCTTCTTCCGGCAAAATGAGATCGCCCGCCAGCTTGACCGAAGACACGATATAGCGTTCGCCTTCGGCAATAGTCAGCGTAATGAAAATATCCTTTTTGTCGGGACTGATCGATACCTGGGTCGATTCGATATTGAATTCGAGGTAACCGCGATTGAGATAGTAAGAGCGCAATGTCTCCAGGTCAGCGGCAAGTTTTTGCTTTGAATATTGATCGTTCTTGGTATACCAGCTTATCCAGTTAGGTGTTTGCAACTGGAAAAGAGCTTGCAAGTCCTTTTCCTTGAAAGCCTGAGCACCCACAATATTGATTTGCCTGATCTTGGCGGCATCGCCTTCGTCAACATTGAAGTTGATCGAAACCCGGTTGCGCTCTAAAGGCGTCACCGTCGTGGTGATAGCCACACCATATTTGCCGCGTGTGAGATATTGGCGCTTCAATTCCTGCTCGGCTTTTTCGAGCATGGCGCGGTCATAGGAACGCGAGACAGCGAATCCTGCTTCCTTCAGGCCTTTGATCAGTTGATCTTTTTCGAATTCCTTGAGACCAACAAAGTCAATCTGGGCGATGGCCGGTCGCTCTTCGAGCACCACGATAACGACATCGCCATCGATCTCGATGCGTACATCCTTGAAAAAACCGGTGGCGAACAAGGCCTTGATTGCTTGTGCCGCCTTTTCGTCGGTCAGGGTGTCCCCGACCTTGACCGGGAGATAGCTGAATACCGTACCGGCTTCAGTGCGCTGAATCCCTTCGACACGAATATCCTTGACGGTAAACGGTTCAAAAGCAAAAGCGCCAGAAACAAAAAGTGAGGCGATCAGACCTGCCAGCAGGTTTTTCTTCATTAGGTCAGCCGGAAATCAATCGATTGATATCATTGTAGAAAGCAAACGCCATCAGCATCAGCATCAGCGCCAGACCGATTTGCTGGCCAACTTCCATGCTGCGCTCAGAGAGCGGCCCACGCTTTATGATTTCGACGACATAATACAGCAAATGGCCACCATCCAGAATCGGAATGGGCAGCAAATTCAGCACGGCGAGACTGATACTGACCAGCGCCAGAAATTTAAGGTAGTAGCTCATACCGAGTTTTGCCGACTGGCCGGCATAGTCCGCTATCGTTACCGGACCGCTGATATTGCGCCATGACACTTCACCGGTAATCATTTTTCCGATCATTACCAGGCTGAAAACCGATTTATCCCAGGTCTCGTTGATGGCCTTGCCCAGCGCAGATATCACTCCGTATCGAACCGTTATCATCATCTCACTTCGCGCAGCGCCGGTATCCTTGACGCTGGCCCCAATCCGGCCAATTTTTTGTCCACCTTCCTCAACGGGTAGCGGTGTAATTTCGAAGACAAATCGTTCACCCTGGCGTACAACTTCAAAGTCCAGTGTTTTACCCGGCGAATTGCGAACATTCTGTACAACATCGGGCCAGGTACTGATCGGCTTATCGTCAATCACCAGAATCTCGTCTCCCACTTGTAGTCCGGCAGCCGCTGCAGCACTGTCCGGGCTGATTTTTCCTAGCACCGCTGGAATTTTGGGGCGATAAAAGCTGATTCCCAGCCTGGCCAGGGCATCTCCCTCCCAGCCTCCCGCTCGGACTGACGAGACATCAAGGTGGCGAATCGTGATCTCATTGTGCGGGTTGATTACCTCGAATTCGATCGAGTCCTGATCAACAGCGTGACGAATCAATACCCAGTGCATGTCCTGCCAGGTTTGCACCACGTCTCCACCGACTTTGAGTACCCGCTCGCCGCTCTGCATGCCGGACGCAGCGGCAGGACTTGCCGCGACTGGCGTACCAAGAATGGGTTTCAGTTCTTCGATGCCGTGCCAGAAGAGGCCCCAGTACACGACAATCGCCAACAGCAAATTGGCTGCAGGACCGGCAGCCACTATGGCCATGCGCCGCCCTACGCTCTGCCGGTTGAAGCTGCGATGCAGTTCTTCAGGAGCAACATCGCCTTCGCGTTCATCGAGCATTTTGACGTAACCACCCAGGGGAAATATTCCGAGCGCCCATTCGGTTCCATCACGACCGATGCGTTTGGACCATAGCGCCCGGCCAAACCCCACCGAGAAACGCAGTACCTTGACGCCGACCCACCGTGCTAAGAGGTAGTGCCCATACTCGTGAACCACGATCAGCACACCTAAAATCAGGGCAAATGCCGCCAGGTAGTAAAGGAAGTTACTCATGATCAAGCCAACCCGCCGATGACTTGCTCGGCTATCCGGCGTGCAGCATGGTCTGCGGCCAGCACATCGGCAAGTGAGTCCAGTGGGGTTACCCGTGTCCTGTCCAGGACCGCACTGATGATTTTCGGGATTAATGCAAAGCCGATCCTTCCATCGAGAAATGACTGAACGGCAACCTCATTGGCGGCATTGAGAGTTGCCGGGGAACTATCACCCTCGCGTAGTGCACGGTAAGCCAGCGCAAGGCAGGGGAAACGCTCAAAGTCTGGTCGCTCAAACTGTAGTAAGGCGATTTTGCACAGATCAAGTGGCTCAACTCCTGCGTCGATCCGCTCCGGATAAGCCAGTGCGTGAGCAATCGGCGTTCGCATATCCGGATTACCGAGTTCAGCGATGACCGAACCGTCTACATATCGAACCAGCGAGTGGATGACACTTTGCGGGTGGATGACAACCTCGATTTGTTCAGCCGGGACGTTGAATAACCAGTGCGCCTCAATCATTTCGAGCCCCTTGTTCATCATGGTCGCCGAATCGACTGAAATCTTCCGTCCCATGACCCAGTTGGGATGCGCGCAGGCCTGCTCGGGACTAACGCATTCGAGGTCGGCAAGCGAAGTATTCAGAAATGGACCGCCTGAGGCAGTCAACATTAAACTGAGCACGCCACTCTTTAATAAATTACCTGAATAATCATTTGGAAGTGATTGAAATATAGCATTATGTTCACTGTCAATTGGTAGCAATATTGCGCTATTTTCTCTTACGGCCCGCATCAGGATCGGCCCAGCCATGACCAGGGCTTCCTTGTTGGCCAACAGAACTTTCTTGCCGGCAAGTGCAGCGGCCAGAGTGGATTGCAGGCCTGCTGCACCGACAATGGCCGCCATTACCGAATCAACTTCCGGAAGTTCGGCCATCCGTACCAGGGCTTCCGGCCCAGACTCGACCAGGGTTGAACAAGCAACGGCCTGTAGGCGGCGTTGCAGTTCGACAGCTAATTGAGCATCACGCACCACAGCAAAACGTGGTTGAAACTCAAGGCATTGATCAAACAGGCGGTCGATCTGATTATGGGCGCAGAGGGCAATCACCCGAAAACGTTGCGGGTGGCGGCGAATGACATCGAGTGTGTTGACGCCAATGGAACCGGTTGATCCTAGAATCGTAAGCTTTTGCACGATCATCGCCCGCCGTCAATTCAAGGCAGTCAGCCAGACCAGCGCAACCATCGGCAGGGTCGAAGTCAGGCTGTCGATACGATCAAGCACACCGCCGTGCCCGGGCAGAATGTTGCTGCTGTCTTTGAGCCCGGCCTGACGTTTGAGCAGCGACTCGAACAGGTCACCAGCGATACTGATTGCTGTCAGAAGGACCAGGACGAAGAGCAGCACAGCGTAATGGTCAGAAAGAACAGCAGGCAGTTTGGGGGAGAGGATAAAGCCATAAACGATGACGGCAACGCCCCCACCAAGCGCGCCCTCCCAAGTCTTTCCCGGACTGATGTTTGGCGCCAGCTTGTGTCGACCCAGGGTGCGTCCGAAGGCATAAGCAGCGGTGTCCGCCACCCAGACGGTGGCCATGATAGCGATAAGTGCTAGTGCCCCCGCTTGCCTCAGTTGCACTAATGCCAGCCAGGTCGGCAGGATTAACAAAAGGCCGATTGCCAATCCGAGCGCGGATTTAGGCAATGACCAGCGCTTTCTCAACCATAAAGGAACCACAAACAACCAGAAAAATGCCGCCGGAAGATAAAACCAGCGCCCCAGTCGCCATGCCGCATCAGAAAAATTGCTGCCAGAATCCGACACTCCCTGCAGTCCCAGCGCGACTGGATCAAATGCAGCAACAGCCGCACAAATCAATACTAAAGCCGCACCCAGGGCAAGCCTTGACCAAGCACCCAAACCCATTAGTGCTCCCCACTCCCAGGCAGCCACTGCGGCTACGAGCGTAGCGAATAGGATCCAGCCGAGAAGGGGCAGATAGAAAAGTGCCGAAAAAAAGGCCGCAAAAAGGAGGAGCGCGGTAATAATCCGCGTTTTAAGCATTGATCTTCATGTCCATCGGACGGGTCGAACCTGCGCTATCAAGAGTCAAATCATCAGGTACCTCGGCGGGTTGATTGCCGATCAGTTGTTCGCTCGTTCGCCCGAAACGACGTTCACGCTGCTGATACGAGGTAATCGCCGCACTGAAGGCCACCGAGTCGAACTCCGGCCAGAGCGTATCGGTAAAATAAAATTCCGCATAGGCCAGTTGCCAAAGCAGAAAGTTACTGACCCGTTCCTCCCCGCCGGTGCGAATGAAGAGATCAGGCTCCGGTGCATAACTCATGGCCAGATAAGGCGCCAGGTCGGCTTCACTCCACTCACCCTGCTTTTCCGGATGTTCCACAGCCATGCGATTGACGGCCTGCAGAATATCCCAGCGACCACCGTAATTGGCCGCGATGGTCAGTGTCAGTTTCTCATTGCCAGCCGTCTGCTGTTCCGAAGCAAAAATCAGCGACTGCAAATCCGGATCAAAGCGCGACAGATCGCCAACCACTCTCAGGCGGACGCCGTTGCGATCAAGCCGGGATACCTCCTTCTGCAATGCACGCACGAAAAGCTGCATGAGCAGCCTCACCTCCTCTTCGGGGCGTCGCCAGTTTTCCGAACTGAAGGCAAAGAGCGTCAGATACTCGATCCCACGCTCAAGGCAATACTTGACTGTATCGCGGACCGTCTCGACACCTCGACGATGCCCTGCAAAGCGCGGCAAATAGCGCTTCCTGGCCCAGCGACCGTTGCCATCCATGATAATGGCCACATGTCGCGGCAGCGCGGCAGCGCCCGGTATATCCCGAGTGGAACTGGTGAAGACAGCCATCTGGCGTATCCTTTTGGTCGTCTTCAAACAGCCATCAACTCGATTTCTTTCTGCGCGAACTGTTTGTCAACCTCTGCGACATACTTGTCGGTGAGTTTCTGGATATCGTCCTGTGCCCGACGCTCATCATCCTCAGAGCACGCCTTGCTCTTGAGCAGATCTTTGAGTGTCGCGTTGGCATCACGGCGCAGATTGCGCATGGCAATTCGTGCGGTTTCACATTCGTGCTTGACCACCTTGATCAGGTCGCGGCGCCGTTCTTCTGTCAATGCCGGCATTGGAACGCGAATGAGTTCGCCCTGGGACGCCGGATTCAGGCCGAGATCGGAATCCCGAATGGCTTTTTCAACCTTGGGCGCCATGCTCTTCTCCCAAACCTGAACACCCAGTGTTCGAGAATCAATCATAGTGATGTTGGCCACCGTATTCACTGCCACCATAGAACCGTAATAATCGACCTGAACATGATCCAGCAAACCGATATGGGCACGTCCGGTACGAACCTTCGCCAGATCGATCCTGAGTGCCTCAAGCGACTTCTGCATCTTGTGTTCGCTCGTTTTTTTTACATCTGCAATCGACATGTCAATCTCCCTCAGCAATATACCAGCGTGCCTTCATTCTCGCCAATTACAACCCGCTTCAGCGCACCGCGCTTGAAAATCGAGAAGACGTTGATTGGCAGTTTCTGGTCGCGGCACAGCGCAAAAGCAGTCGAATCCATCACCGCCAGGTTCATTGAAATCGCCTCATTGAAACTGATCCGGTCATAGCGTGTCGCCAGAGGATCTTTTTTTGGATCGGCCGAGTAAATGCCATCGACCTTCGTCGCCTTGAGTACGATCTCCGCCCCGATTTCGGCACCGCGCAAAGCTGCGGCCGTATCGGTGGTAAAAAATGGGTTGCCGGTTCCACCGGCAAAGATAACCGTCCTGCCCTGCTCCAGATAACGGATGGCCCGGCCACGAATATAGGGTTCGACAACCTGTTCGATACTCAGTGCCGACTGGACGCGGGCAACCATCCCGGCGACACGCATTGCATCCTGCAATGCCAGACCGTTCATTACGGTGGCCAGCATACCCATGTAGTCGGCTTGAGCGCGATCCATGCCGGTGGCAGCGGGGGCTACACCGCGAAAGATATTGCCGCCACCGATGACAACGCCAACCTGAACGCCCAAATCAACTATGCTCTTGACCTCCCCGACGATTTCAGAAATCGTCTGACGGTTGATTCCGTAAGCATCCGCACCCATCAGGGCTTCTCCCGAGAGCTTGAGCAGGATACGCTTGAATCGGGGAGTACCGGCTTCAGTCATGGCATTAAACCCTATGTCTTACTTCTGGGCTGCCGCAGCCTGGGCAGCCACTTCGGCGGCAAAGTCGTTCGAGCGTTTTTCCATCCCTTCGCCGACCACGTACAGCGTAAAACCGGCAACCGAAGCGCCTTTGCTCCTGAGCAATTGCTCAACGGTCTGTTTTCCGTCTTCGGCTTTGACGAACACCTGAGCCAGCAGGGTTACTTCCTTCAGGTACTTTTGAACGGTACCCTCGGCGATCTTGTCGAGCATGGCTTCGGGTTTGTTGTCGGCTCGCGCTTTCTCGATGGCAATGCGGCGCTCGGTGTCCAGAAGTTCGCCAGGAACACCCGTCGCATCCAGTGATTTGGGCTTGGACGCGGCAATGTGCATGGCCAGATCCTTGCCCAGTTGCTCGTCGCCGCCAACCAGATCAAGCAGAACGCCAATTCTGGCACCGCCATGGATGTAGGACACTAGTTTGCCTCTGGCTTCGACACGCACGAAGCGGCGCACCGAGAGATTCTCGCCAATCTTGCCAACCAAAGCGGTGCGTGTCGATTCGACGGTTCCTTCACCCATAGGCAGTGTTAACAGCGCCGACACATCAGATGGGTTCTGGTTGACTACCAACTCGGCGCAGGCCTTGGTCAGTTGTAAAAACTCGTCATTCTTGGCGACAAAATCAGTCTCGCAGTTGATCTCGATGATTGCTCCCAGCTTGCCATCAGGCGTAATACTGACGCCAACTACGCCTTCGGCAGTGATGCGGGCCGCTGCCTTGGTCGCCTTGTTGCCCAGCTTTACACGCAGAATTTCTTCGGCCTTGCCCAGATCGCCATCGGCCTCGGTCAGCGCCTTCTTGCATTCCATCATCGGTGCGTCGGTCTTTGCACGCAGTTCAGCCACCATGCTTGCGGTAATTGCCGCCATTATTTTCTCCACTTGCGGACACGGCCTTAATAAGCAGCCGTCCCTCATCCAAAACAGTTGAAACAAAACGAGCTGCTCACATTTCTCGTTGCCTGCAAGCAGTCGAAAAAACCTGCCGGTTACTGCTCGGTTTCTTCGAAAAATTCGTCGCCGGAAGCCCCGGCAGCAACAATTTCTTCAACGAATTGACTGCGACCCTCAAGAATTGAGTCAGCCACACCGCGCGCGTACAGACGGATCGCACTGGACGAGTCATCGTTTCCCGGAATGACGTAATCAATGCCTTCAGGCGAGTGATTGGTATCGACCACTGCGATTACCGGAATACCCAGCTTGTTGGCTTCGGTGATGGCGATCTTGTGATAGCCGACATCGATGACGAACAAGGCATCGGGCAGGGTGTTCATTTCCTTGATGCCACCGATCGACTTCTGCAGTTTGGCCAGTTCACGTTGCGTCATCAACGCTTCCTTCTTGCCGAGCTTTTCAAGGGAACCGTCTTCGGTCATGGCTTCCATGTCCTTGAGCCGCTTGGTCGACTGCTTGATGGTCTTGAAGTTGGTCAGCATGCCGCCCAGCCAGCGCTGGTCAACATACGAGGAACCTGAACGGCTGGCTTCTTCGGCGATGATTTCTCGCGCCTGCCGCTTGGTACTGACAAACAGGATATTGCCCTTGTTGGACGACAGCTTGCGCACAAAAGCCATGGCTTCGTTGTACTTGGCAAGTGTCTGTTCGAGATTGACGATGTGGATCTTGCTACGGGCCCCGAAGATGTACTGAGCCATCTTTGGGTTCCAGAAGCGGGTCTGGTGGCCGAAGTGAACACCTGCCTCCAGCATTTGACGCATGGTTGTAGACATACTTTTTCTTTCATATCAGGGTTAGACCACCATTCGCCCACCTACAGCCCGCCTTGAAAAGTTGGCGGACACCCTTGAACAGGCGAATGTGCGTAGTTGACGTGCCGTTACCGACACATCCTGCGCGCCACCATGGCACGCGTTCATCATTCAAGTTTCACCAACACAGGTCAGCAAAACCCGGCGATTGTATCATCGGACCCGGTGAAATTCCACTGTCGGCTTTGTTTCGGCCTTGTACTCGTGTTAAGCAATGGCCGATTGCTGATCGAACGGGCGTCCCGAACCATTCAAGAGGTAAATTGCCTAAGCGTGCGCCTTACTTTATCCTTCGCCACTCCACTTCATCCGCATGGCCACGAAAAAACATGAGCATTACTCTCAAATCGCCTGAAGAAATCGAAAAAATGCGGGTCGCTGGCCGTCTGGCGGCCGAAGTGCTCGATTACATCACCCCTTTCGTCAAACCCGGCGTAACCACCGGTGAGCTCGACAAACTTTGCCACGATTACATGGTCGATGTTCAGGGCTGTATCCCGGCTCCGCTTGACTACGCACCGGCCGGCTACAAACCGTATCCGAAATCGATATGTACATCGGTTAACCATCAGGTCTGTCACGGCGTCCCCGGCGACCGGCAGTTGAAGAACGGCGACATCGTCAACCTTGACATCACGACCATCAAGCAAGGCTATCATGGTGATACCAGCCGCATGTTTCATGTCGGCGAAGTTTCGATTCAGGCCAAACGGCTGTGTGAGGTGACATTCGAATGTCTCTGGCTCGGCATCGCTCAGGTCAGGGCTGGCGCCCATCTTGGCGACATTGGCCACGCCATCCAGCGCCATGCCGAAAAATCGGGGTACTCTGTGGTACGCGAATTCTGCGGCCACGGTATCGGTGTCCGCTTCCACGAAGATCCGCAGGTCGTGCACTACGGTACGCCGGGAACCGGTATCGAACTGAAGGCCAACATGATTTTCACCATCGAACCGATGATCAACGCCGGCAAGGCGGCGATACGCGAACTGGCCGATGGGTGGACGATTGTCACCAAAGACCACTCCCTGTCAGCCCAATGGGAACACACCATTCTCGTCAACGAAAGCGGATTCGAGGTACTGACTCTTTCCGCAGGAGCGCGCACGCCGCCGGAATGGATCAAGTCATGCTCATGAAGATCGACTCAGCCGCCCGCATTGACCTCCTCGCGCGCTACAAGTCGCGTCTGCAGACAGGCCAGAGCGCAATCCGTGAGCGCTATCTCGCTGAAGCGGATGCTCCCCGCCTGCTGCATGAACGCAGCCAACTGATTGATGAACTTCTGCGCGAATTGTGGAAGGAACTGCGCTTTCCGGATTCCCTTGCTCTGGTGGCGGTCGGTGGCTATGGACGCGGCGAGTTGTACCCTGCTTCTGACATTGATTTGCTGCTGCTTCTTGCCGAGCAACCTGATGCGCTGCTCACCGAACGGCTTGAGCAACTCGTTGGGTTGTTCTGGGATATCGGGCTGGAAATTGGTCACAGCGTACGCACGATTGAGGAGTGCCTTGGCGAGGCGGCGGGCGATCTGACTGTCATGACAGCGCTGGTCGAAGCCCGGTTGCTGATTGGCAATGACAAACTGTTCGCAAGATTCTCGTCTGAATTCAATAACATTCTTGACCCTCAGATGTTTTTCCTGGCCAAACGAATTGAGCAGGACGACCGCTACCTGCGCTTTCAGGAATCGCCCTACAGTCTCGAACCGAACTGCAAGGAAAGTCCGGGAGGCTTGCGCGATCTGCAAAGCATTCTCTGGATCGCCCAGGCGGCTGGCTTCGGCAACAGTTGGCAGGATCTCGAACAGCATGGCTTCATTACGCACGAGGAAGCACAGGGACTGGAGTGGCGCGAGCGGTTTTTACAGCGCTTGCGAATCCAGTTGCATCTCCATGTTGGCCGTCGTGAAGATCGCCTCCTGTTTGATTATCAGACGGCGCTCGCCGAGCAATTCGGTTTTTCGGCGACACCGACACGGCGTGTCAGCGAGCAATTGATGCAAGAGTATTTTCAGACAGCGAAAACAGTGATCCAGCTCAACACGATTCTCCTGCAGAACATGGGGGCCGCGATTTTCCCCTTGCCCGAACAAATCCCGCACGCCATAAATGAGCGATTCCAGAACACGCACCAACTGCTCGACGTCGTGCACGAAGATGTTTTCAACGAGACGCCCTCAGCCATCCTCGAAGCCTTTCTGCTCCTCCAGCAGCACTCCGAATTGAAAGGCATGACCGCACGCACGATGCGCTCACTGTGGCGGGCACGCATCCTGATCGACGATGAATTCCGCCAGAACCCGGAAAACAAGGCATTGTTCCTTGCGATTTTCAAGCAAAAACGCGGTGTGATGCACGAACTGAGGCGGATGAACCAGTTTGACATCCTCGGCCGTTACCTGCCCAACTTCGGTGCCATTGTCGGCCAGATGCAACACGACCTTTTTCATGCCTACACCGTCGACCAGCACATCATGCAGGTTCTTGGCAACCTGCGCCGGTTTTCCGAAACCGAATTTGGCCATGAGTACCCTTTCTGCAGCCAGTTGATCAGCGGCTTTGATCACTCATGGGTGCTCTACATTGCTGCCCTCTTCCACGATATCGCCAAGGGGCGCGGTGGCGGTCACTCGGAGCTCGGGGCGGTTGACGCGCAGGAGTTTTGCGCCAGTCACGGACTCAGTGCTGAAGACAGCGAAATGGTGGTCTGGCTTGTACTCAACCACCTGGTCATGTCGAGCGTCGCCCAGAAACAGGACTTCTCTGACCCGGATGTCCTTGCTGCCTTTGCCGCGATGGTCAGGGACGAACGCCACCTGACCGCACTTTACCTGTTCACTGTCGCTGACATTCGCGGCACCAGTCCCAAGGTCTGGAATAGCTGGAAGGGCCAATTGCTTGAGCAGCTTTTCAACCAGACCCGCCGCCTCCTGATTGCCGGCGGACAGGCGCCTTTGACGCAAGGCATCATTCAGGAGCGGCAAGAGGAAGCGATGCGACTGATGCGCTTTTTTGCGATTCCGGAGGCAGCGCATGAAAGCCTGTGGAACCAGCTCGATGCTGTTTACTTCCTGCGCCATTCAGCGGAAGAAATTGCCTGGCATGCGCGCATTCTGAACTACCGTATCGACAGTAAACAACCGATCGTCAAGGCACGCATCTATCCGCACGGCGAAGGCATCGAAGTCATGGTCTATACCCTCGACCAGCGGCAACTTTTTGCCCGTCTCGTCGGCTTCTTCAACCGTGCCGGCTACAACATCATGGACGCCAGGATTCACACCACGCGCCACGGCTATGCACTCGACAGTTTCATGCTGCTCGACGTCAGTGGCCGTGACAGTGACCGCAGCATGATCAGCTACATCGAACATGAACTGATCGACCGGCTCACCCGCCTGGCTCCGCCCGAGGCACCGGCCAGCGGGCGCATTTCACGTCAAGTCAAGCACTTCCCGATCCAGCCGAAAGTCACCATCCAGCCGCTGGTCACGCTGCAGCCGGATGAAGAAGGAATTCTCTTTGTTCTTTCGATCAGCGCTTCCGACCGTCCCGGTCTGCTGTATATCGTTGCCATGGCGCTGGCGGCACACGGCGCCAATCTGCACACCGCAAAAATTGTCACACTCGGTGAGCGGGTCGAAGATACCTTTCTGATCAGTGGCGGTGATCTAGACAAAAGTGCGAGCAGGATCAAACTGGAAACGGAACTGCTGGACAGGCTGAAGTGATGAAGGAATTCATTCCTCGGGAAGGTCTTTTGCGTCCGGAAAAAGTTCCTCGGTGAACCCGAATCGGCTGAAATCCCTGATTCGCATCGGGTAGAGAATGCCATTCAGGTGGTCGCACTCATGCTGGACTACCCGTGCATGAAAGCCATCGACCGAGCGCTCGATCGGCTGCCCGAATGGATCGAAACCGGTGTAGCGCAGGTACCGCCAGCGCGGCACCATACCGCGCAGTCCCGGTACCGACAGACAGCCTTCCCAGCCCTCCTCGATCTCATCTGAAAGTGGCGTCAGAACGGGGTTGATCAGCACCGTATAGGGAACGCTGCCCGCTTCCGGATAGCGCGGATTATCCTCAAAGCCAAAAATGACCACGCACAGACCAACCCCAATCTGCGGTGCGGCAAGACCCGCACCCTCCAGGTGCTGCATGGTGTCTTCCATGTCGACAATCAGGGAATGCAATTCCGGCGTGGCAAAAAGTTCAAGCGGGCGCGCCTGCTGAAACAGACGCGGATCACCCATTTTAAGAACCGGTCTGATCACAACAACCCACCATTTCTTCGATCAGGCTACGCACATGCCCCATCGATTCGTGCAAAACACCCTGAATCGCTTCGAAGCTGATTCCGTCACGGCTATCGGCCCGGCCTGCCGCGTAATTGGCCACCACACTGATGGCAGCATAGGGAATAGCCAATTCACGCGCCAGGGCAGCTTCGGGCATTCCCGTCATTCCTACCACATCGGCACCGTCGCGTTCAAAGCGGTTGATCTCGGCAGCAGTTTCAAGACGCGGCCCTTGCGTCGCGGCATAAACCGCGGTGTTACTCACGGCAATACCGGCGGAACTCGCCGCAGTCAGCAGTTGCTCGCGCAACTTGCGGTCATAGGGCTCGGTAAAGTCAATATGCGTGACCGTGCATTGCTGTCCTTCGTGATACGTGGATTTTCGACCCCAGGTATAATCCATGATCTGATGCGGGATAACGACATCGCCGGGTCTGAGATCCGCCCGAATACTGCCGACCGAGGCCACCGAAATAATGCCGACGGCACCGCGTTTCCAGAGCGCCCAGATATTCGCCCGATAATTCACTTCATGCGGAGGAATCGTGTGGCCATAACCGTGACGCGCCAGAAAAGCGACGGGGCGGCCACAAATCTGGCCGAAGGTAATAGCACCCGACGGCTCACCGTACGGCGTACGCAGTACCTCGCGATGGGAGACATCCAGATTGGCCAGTTGCGACAGGCCACTACCGCCAATTACGGCCAGCATCTCATTCTTCCTTGACGGCATAGATCGCCGGGAGGTTCCGCCACGCACCACGGATGTCCATGCCATAGCCAAACACGAAGCGATCTGGAACCGTCAGCGCGACGAAATCGGCTTTTATCGGTTTTTCCTTGCCATTTTTCTTCTCGGTCACCACCGCAGTAAAACAGGCCTTGGCTCCAAGTTGCATCATGCGCTCGACAATGGCCGCCAGCGTCAGTCCTTCGTCAAGGATGTCATCGACGACAAGAAGCGTGCGCCCCTTGACCGGGGTCCACGGTGCAGAACGCCAGGACAGCGCTCCACCAGACTTGTCCTGGCCGTAGCGTGTAACGTGCATATAGTCAAAATCAAGTGGAAAATTCAATAGTGTCATCAACTGACCGGCAAAGGGCACGCCGCCGCTCATAACGCACAGCAGCAAGGGGTTCGTCTCACCCAGCTTTTCGGTAATTTCGCCTGCGACTCGACCTACTGCCTCGGTGACCACCGTAGCCGAGTGAATCAGATCCGCGCTGGCGAGAAGATCCTTCGCCGCTTGCGGGTCGTTCATGCGCTTTCCAGATTAGCCAGATAGTTTGAAAAAGCAGCACCCACTTCCGGATGACGCCGACCAAATTCAACGCTCGCCTGCAAGTAGCCCAGTTTGGAACCGCAGTCGAAGCGGGTTCCTGCATAGCGGTAGGCCAGAACCTGTTCTTCGATCAGTAGCGAGGCAATACCGTCGGTAAGCTGAATTTCGCCGCCTGAACCCGGCGTAACCTTCTCCAGATGATGGAAAATACGCGGCGTCAGAATGTAACGACCGACCACCGCCAACGTCGACGGTGAGTCTTCGGGCTTGGGCTTTTCAACGATACGCTCAATACGTTCGAGACGCTCGGCGACAGGGCTTGACTTGACGATGCCATAGCTACCGGTCTCGGCTTTTGGCACGTCCATGGCTCCGAGCACCGAGCACCGGTAGTAGTCGTAAATATCGGTCATCTGCTTCATGACCGGAGGCTCGCCATCGAGCAGATCGTCGGCCAGCAGGACGGCAAAGGGCTCGTCGCCGATCACCGGCTTGGCACAAAGTACCGCGTGACCAAGTCCGAGGGCTTCAGACTGGCGGATATAGATGCAGTTGATGCTTCTTGGCAGCAGGTTGTGCACAAACTCCAGCATTTCGACCTTGTTCTTCAGTGCCAGTTCGCTTTCGAGTTCATACGCCTTGTCAAAATGGTCTTCTATGGCACGTTTGGTACGGCCGGTGACGAAAATCATGTCGGTAATGCCGGCCGCCACCGCCTCCTCCACTGCGTACTGAATCAGGGGTTTATCGACAATCGGCATCATCTCTTTCGGACTGGCTTTGGTCGCCGGCAGAAAGCGCGTACCGAGACCGGCGACTGGGAAAACTGCTTTTTTGACTTTTTTCATGAAAAATTATTCCTTTGTGATTGCGCCAGAAGTGAGCGTAATTGCGCTTCATCAATCACCGTCACGCCCTGTTTCAGGGCTTTTTCCAGCTTGGAACCCGCCTCCGCACCGGCGAGTAAAAAATCCGTCTTTCCTGAAACCGATCCACTGACCTTGCCGCCTGCCGCTTCGATCAATTCCCTGGCTTCCTCACGTGTCAGCGATGGCAGGGTTCCGGTGAGCACGAAAACTTTCCCCGCCATGATACTGCCTGAAGCCGGCAACGCTTTGCCTTCACCCTCACTTTCATTCCAGATGACTCCGGCAGCCCGCAACTGCTCGATCACTTCCAGATTATGCGGCTCAGAAGCGAACTGGCGCAAACACTGCGCCACCACCGGGCCAACATCGCTAACCTGCATCAACTGTTCCTCATTTGCCGCAAACACCCGATCAAGCCGGCCAAAGTGACGCGCCAAATCCTTGGCGGTTGCTTCACCGACGTTGCGAATACCCAGCGCATAGATAAAACGTGCCAGCGTCGTCTGCTTGCTCTTCTCGATCGCGTCCAGCAGATTGTTTGCCGATTTTTCAGCCATGCGCTCAAGATTGACCAGCGCCAACAGCCCCATTTTATAAAGATCGGCAGGGGTGCGCACGATACCGCTATCGACCAACTGCTCGACGAGCTTGTCACCGAGCCCCTCGATATCCATGGCCCGGCGCGATGCAAAGTGGATCAGCGCCTGCTTGCGTTGGGCCGGGCAATACAAGCCGCCGCTACAGCGCGCAATTGCTTCATCCTCGGCCCTAACGACGATTGAGTTGCAGACCGGGCAACGCACCGGCATGTTGAACCGGGGTGCCAGGATCGCTCGCTTCTCGAGCAGCACGCGGAGCACTTCCGGAATCACATCGCCGGCACGTCGCACAATGACTGTGTCACCGATACGGATATCCTTGCGCCGAACCTCGTCCTCATTGTGCAGCGTGGCATTGGTCACCGTCACGCCACCAACAAAAACCGGCGCCAGACGGGCCACGGGGGTCAGGGCGCCGGTTCGCCCGACTTGGATATCGATGCCCAACACTTGGGTGCTGGCCTCCTCGGCAGGGAACTTGTGCGCCACTGCCCAGCGCGGCTCTCGTGTGACGAATCCAAGTTGCTCCTGGAGCGCGCGCGAATTGACTTTATAGACTACGCCGTCAATGTCGAACGGCAGGCTGGCACGCCGCTCGCCCATGCGCTGGTGGAAATCGGCCAGGGCCTGCGGCCCGTACACGATGGCACGCTCGGCACAAACCGGCAGACCCAAGTCGGCTAGTGCATCGAGGAGGCCACTGTGTGTTTCAGGCACTTGCCAGCCCTGCACCTGACCAAGGCCATAGGCGAAAAATGAAAGCAGCCGGCTGGCGGCAATTCGCGAATCTAGCTGGCGAATGCCTCCGGCTGCGCCGTTGCGCGGGTTGACCAGCATTTTTTCGCCAGCGGCCAGTGCACGTGCGTTGAAACGCTCGAAATCGGCTCGTTTCATGTAAATCTCGCCGCGTACCTCAAGTACGGCTGGCGGTTCCGACGTGTGCAGGCGCAGAGGAATCTGCCCAACCGTGCGCACGTTCGCGGTAACGTCCTCGCCCGTTTCACCGTCGCCACGCGTTGCGGCACGCACCAGCACGCCGTCCTCGTAGCGCAAGCTCATGGCCAAACCATCAAACTTGAGTTCAGCGATGTATTCGATCGGCGGGTCGATCTGTTCACGCTTCAACTCGCGACGCACCCGTGCATCGAAGCTCAAGGCGCCACCCGCTTCGGTGTCGGTCTCAGTGCGGATCGAAAGCATGGGAACGGCATGACGCACCGGCGCAAAGGCTTCCAGCGCCTTGCCGCCGATTCGTTGCGTCGGCGAATCGGCGCTCGCCAGCTCAGGGTGCTCTGCCTCGAGCGCCTGCAACTCGCGAAACAGGCGGTCGTAGTCGGCGTCAGTTATCAGCGGCGCATCGAGGACGTAGTACTGATGATTGTGCTTCTCGATCTCGGCCCGCAACTCAAGGGCACGCTCGCGGGCACTCATGAGCGATACGTCCTGACTCAGGAGAACAGGCGCTGCGTCAGCGGAGCGCCAGCCGGTAGACCTTGCGCTGCCATAATCGACTGATACTGCGCAACCTGGCGACGAATCGGTTCCAGCGCGCCTTCAGAGAGTGGATGGTGGTTGTCATCAACCAGCGCACCGCGCAGGACATCGGCAAACCGCCGCGCCAGATCGAGCATCTGGTTGAACACGCGCTCGCCATGCGCAACGCGCGGGACGTCGAGCAGGAAGGTCAGGCCATGCGTGCTCATGGTCTTCATCGACTCGGCTGAAAAACCGGGCGCTTCTGCATTGAGCAGCACAAAGAGTATATTGCCCTCGTCGTCACTACGCACAAACCGCCCTTCGCCATCGATCGCCATGCCGGCCGCCTCAGCCAGCGCGCGCAGCTTGGTTCCGGGGAACGCCTGCCCCTGGCTGATCACATTGATGCCGATCTGAATGTCGACACTGGCGCAGAAGGCATCAAGCTTCGCAGCGCCGTCCAGCGCCGGCTGGCGTGTTGGCAAATCGGTAATGGCCATCAGTTCAGCGGCCAGATCCTGCATGGCGATATGGAAAACCGACAGATCGCTATCATCCAGCGGCCCCCGGCGGTCAACCAGTTGCAAGCCGACCCGGATGTGGCGATATTCGCTCTCTACGTCATCGACGATCGGTTCCCACTCGCGTGAAAGTTCGTTGTAGCCGATCCAGTGAACGGGTTTGCGGATACGCGCCAGGACTTCGCGCTGCGCTTCGAGGATCTGGTAGGCCGGCGCCGGCTCAACGGTTTCGAATGCCGCGACGTAATCGATCAGTGGAGACAGCAAGTGATGCGGCTCGGCAATATCTCTGGTTGCCTGATCGGCCAGTATGGATAACCCCATCCCAGAAGCTGGATCGGGTGCATGATCCGGAGCAAGGTCAGGATCGGCTGAAGTTTCAAGGCGCAACAGGGTCGGTTCCTGACGCTCAAGATCATGACGCAGCTCTATACGCTCGCCCGATAACGAAGGGTGTGCAGCATTCGCATCAATCTCAGGTGAAGATACCGTTGCAGGCGTCACACTCAGGTCGGGCTCACCGTCAACTTCCGAAGTGCTTTTGGCAAAGCCAGCGCCGGTATCGCCTACATCCGGCTGATCAAGCAAAACATCCGTGTGCCGGGCCTGCGAGAGCTGTTCAGCAAGCTTGCGGTGCCTGTAGTCCTGCCATTTGTTATAGGCCACCACGCCAACAATGGCAGCACCACCCAGGCCAATCAAACCTAATTGCAGTTCGGTCATGTCATTTCCTAAACAATCTGCTCGCGCATGCGCAACGCTTCATCCATATCCACTTCAACAATACGCGAAACACCGGATTCCTGCATCGTCACTCCAACGAGCTGTTGTGCCATTTCCATGGCGATCTTGTTGTGACTGATGAACAGAAACTGCGTGTTGGCCGACATGCGACTCACCATCGCGCAAAAACGTTCGGTATTGGTATCGTCCAGCGGCGCATCGACTTCGTCAAGCAGGCAGAACGGTGCCGGATTAAGCTGGAACATCGAAAACACCAGCGCAATCGCGGTCAATGCCTTCTCACCACCGGAAAGAAGGTGAATCGTCGAATTCTTCTTGCCCGGCGGCTGCGCCAGCACCTGCAAGCCGGCGTCGAGAATTTCCTCGCCGGTCATGATCAACCTGGCCTCGCCACCGCCGAAGAGAATCGGAAAAAGTTCGTTAAAACTGCGGTTGACTGCATCGAAGGTCGTCTGCAAAAGCTCGCGCGTTTCCCGGTCGATTCGGCGAATGGCATTTTCCAGGGTTTCCATGGCCTGCGTCAGGTCTTCCGACTGCGCGTCGAGGTAGGCTTTGCGCTCACGCGCCGTTTCAAGCTCTTCGAGAGCCGCAAGATTGACCGCGCCGAGCGCTTCGATCGAGCGTTGCAGTGTGCTGATGGCACTTAGCAACGCCGTGGCGCGAGAACCGGCCAGATCACCGGACAGACTTTGTTCATCGGCCTGCGCTTCGAGCAATTGTGCTGCCAGCTGGTCGAAATTGAGACGCGCCGCCTGTTCCTTCAGCTTGAGTTCGCCGATCCGTTCGCGCAGGGGTTCAAGACCATGCTCAAGCTGCATGCGCTGCTCTTCCAGAGTGCGCAGAGCGGCCGTCGCCGCTTCCAGCCCATCGCGCACGAGCGCCAGCGCCTGTTCGCGTGAAACCCGCTGCTCAAGCGCCTCCTGCAGTTTCGGTTCAAGATCCTCGGCCTGCAGCGCTTCGGCGTTTTCAGTACAGCGTGCCAACTCGTCAACAATGCGCGCAATCTGCTGGCGCGCCAGTACCTGGCTACGGATGATTTCCTCGATCTTGTTGCGGCCTTCGCGTTGCGAAAACTGCGCTTCGTGCAGTTCGCGTTCGACGCCATTGACCTGCTCACGCTCGTCACGCAATGCCCGTTCGGCCTGCTCGAAGCTCGCCCTGGCAGCATCCGTGACAAGCTGCAACTGGCGAATCTGTTCGCGTTGCACCTCGATCGCCTGCTCGGCAATGGATAAACGCTCGTTTTCGCCCTCTTCCTCGGCAGCCATTTCGGCCAGGCTGGCGTCAATCTGCGCCTGCCGCTCGCGGAAGCGTTCCAGAGCCTGCGCCAGCTTGAGGGTTTCCACCTGAATGGCGTGTGCCTGCTCCTGCAGATCGTCGAGTTCCTTTCGTGATTCCTGCAAGGCATTCTGGGCGCCCACCATGCGTGCTTCAATTTCAGCGAGTCGCGCCTGCTCCTGCTCTACCCGCGCCTCGCGCTGCATGATCAGTCCGCCCAGTTCGTCAATCTCGCGCTGCCTTTCAAGCAGACCATGTTCTGCAGCGTCAGGCGCAAACAGCGTGACGCTCTGCCGGCTGACGACATCGCCACCCGGCGTGACACAGCAGGCGCTGCCAGACAGGCTGTCGCGACGCGCCAAGGCAGACGCCAGATCAGGAGCGGTAAATACCTCGCCGAGCCAGTCGGCAAGAATCGCGGCCAGTTTTTGCTCATCGCAACGAACCCGCGTCAGCAGGCAGTCAGCAGCAAACCTTGCCGTTGCACCCTCGACCGGCAACAGCAAGGTCAGTTTGCTGCCCGGCCGGTCCTTGCTCCACGCCGGGTCGGCGTGCTCGGCCGTCAGCGCACTGATTCGCTCGCGCAGAACGGCCTCTACGGCATCTTCCCAACCGGCCTCGACGTGCAAGGATTTCCACAAGGGCTGGCGATGATCCAGCCGATGCCGATGCAGCCAGTCGGCCAGCTTGCCGTCACCCTGCACCCGTTTCTGCAACTGATCGAGCGCAGCTCGACGGGCGTGCGCTTCGGCACGCTCCTTCTGTACCTGCTGCACTTCGGACAGCACCTCCCGCCGCCGCTGTTCAAGTTGCGGCAACTCCTGCTGCTTATGAACCAATGCTTCCTGCGCGTCGACGATCCGCTGGCGCAATTCGGCCAGGGCTTCCTGCTTGAATTCGAACTCGGCAGCGTCGGGTACCGGCAGTGCCTGGCGTTCCTGCGCCAGCCGATCACGACGCCCGGCGAGAATCTGCAGCGAGCGCTGGGCATGGCCGCGATGGGCCTGTTCAATCTGCAAGCGCTGATCCGCCTGGGCCAGCGCCGTACGCTGACGATTGACTTCGTCCTGAGCGCTGGCGTGCGCTTCTTCGGCCAGTGGCAGACGTTCCTGCCGTTCAGCCAGACGCATTTCGCCCTGCTCAACGCGCTCATCGCTCAGCGCGGACAAGGCCAGCCAGCGGGCGTGGTCAGCCTCCAGTTGCTGCAACTGGGCCTGCCAGTGCACCTGGTCATCGCCCAATTGAGCCAGACGCGATTCATACTCGTGCTGCGATTCGCGACGGTGACGGATCTCGGCTTCCAGCCGAGCCACCTCGGCATTTGCCGAAAACAGTTCGCCTTGCGCGACATGCACCCCATCACTGGCCGCAAAGTGGCTTTCGCGCGCTTCTTCAAGTCGGGCTTCCGTTTCTCGCAAGGCGGCATTCTGCGCCTCAAGTTCAATGCCCGCCCGCTCGACTTCACGCGCCAGTCGTTCGCTTTCGACCTGCGCCTCGTTACGCCGCAGCAACCACAGCAATTGCTGCTTGCGCGTCAGTTCAGCGCTGAAGTCACGATACTGCCGGGCCACGGCGGCCTGCCCTTCCAGGCGTTCCATCTGCGCGCCAAGCTCCAGCCGGATATCCTCGACGCGCGCCAGATTCTCGCGCGTATCGGCGATACGGTTCTCGGTTTCCTTGCGCCGTTCCTTGTACTTGGTAACGCCAGCCGCTTCTTCGAGAAAAACCCGCAGCTCATCGGGCCTGGCCTCGATGATGCGAGAAATCGTCCCCTGCCCGATGATGGCGTAAGCCCGTGGGCCGAGGCCGGTACCGAGAAACAGATCGGTAATGTCCTTGCGCCGAACGTGCAGGTTGTTGATGTAATACTCCGACTGCCCGCTGCGTGTCAGCAGCCGCTTGACCGACAATTCGGCATATTGCGACCACTGGCCGGCAATACGCCCGAGCGAATTGTCGAAAACCAGTTCGACCGCTGCCCGCGACACCGCCTTGCGCGTTCCGGAACCGTTGAAGATCACATCCTGCATCGACTCGCCGCGCAATTCCGAGGCTTTCGATTCGCCCAGCACCCAGCGCACGGCATCAATCACATTCGATTTGCCGCAACCGTTGGGGCCGACCACACCGACCAGTTGCCCGGGCAAGGCAATGGTCGTCGGATCGACGAAAGATTTGAATCCGGCGAGTTTGAGTTTGGTCAGGCGCATGAAGTGGAACGCAGCCTAGCAGTCAGTCAAAATGAAAAGCCACCGAGTTCACCAGGAAGCACTAAGTCAAGGCCTTGTTTCATTGATGAAAGCTGGTGTTCCGAGTGGCTTGCCGCTTGAGTTTTTTTCCTTGTATTTCAACATGACTTCCTGCTAGGGTGTTGCGCGGATAGGGGTTCCTGAAAGAATCGTATGACGCCGCACTGGCACAATCGGGCGCCTATAATAGCATTTTGCCAGCCAGAATCGTTTGCACCCGGACCCATCATGACCACCCAGCCCGCCAGAATACTCGAAACCTTCCCCAATCCGGCACCGCAGCGCGACTTCCATATCCACATGGAGATTCCCGAGTTCACCTGCCTGTGCCCGAAAACCGGTCAGCCGGACTTCGCCACGCTGATTCTCGACTACATCCCGGAAAAAACCTGTGTCGAGCTCAAGAGTCTCAAGCTTTACATCTGGTCCTTCCGCTCCGAGGGCTGCTTCCATGAAGCGGTGACCAACCGTATCCTCGACGATCTGGTCAACGCCACCCGACCCCGCTTCATGCGCCTGACAGCCCGTTTTTACGTGCGCGGCGGTATTTTTACCAACGTCGTTGCCGAACACTGCAAAAAGGGCTGGAAACCGTCCCCCCGGGTCGAACTGGCCGAATTTGCCACTCAATCCAATTGCCGAGGCTGAAACAATGACTTCCGGGACACCACTGCAAGCCCAACTCGCAGACCACCAGCTTGACCGTCTGGAAACGCTGCTCGACGACCCTGAAATGCCGGACGCCTTGCGCCTCGACGAGATTCAGGGCTATCTTTGCGCCGCCCTCTCCGGCCCGCAGCCAATGCCTGAAGAAGACTGGCTGGCCGATACGCTGGGCAATGAAGAAGCGCTGGCCAGCGAAGCCGGTCGTGAAGCCGCCGGACTGCTGCGTGCCTTCGCCATTGCTCTGGAAGCCGAACTGGCCGCTGGCGAACCACCGGTCCTCCTGCTTTACCCCAGGGATGACGATGAAAATGGCCCGAGCGACTATGTCCCCTGGTGCCAGGCCTATCTGGCCGGTGTCGATGCCGCCGAAGACGACTGGTTCGAATTCCTCGGCGAAGTGGAGGGGGAAGTAGAAACTGAAGCGATTCGCGAAGAGATCGGCTTCCTCGACGAACGCCTCTTCCCCTTGATGGTGCTCACCGGCGAAGCCGAAGCCGCCGCCATCGAACACGGCGAGGAATGGCCGCAAGGCGAAGAGCGCGCGCAGATCGAAAACGAATGCGAGGATGATCTGGCACAGGCCGTAACCGACATTTACCGATTCTGGTTAGCCAGGCGCGGCATTCAGACCCTGCGCCGGGAAGAACCCAAGATTGGCCGCAACGAGCCTTGCCCCTGCGGCAGCGGAAAGAAGTTCAAGCAGTGCTGCGGTGTGAATTAGCGATTGTTGCGTAAATGAACATGCCCCATTGATCAGCGCTTGTTTGATCAGATTGAAAGGATTATGTCCGATCGGGCATCCACGTATCTTGCGATATTCTCGCGCAAGTCGCCGCATAGGCTCCCTGAAATGTAGCTTCGGGTGATCCCATTGATGACTCGAGATTTCCGTAACCACACAGGGCTCAGAACCTTGAACTGTTAACGCCTCAAAGCCGCTTGGCGGAGAGCTTGCGCCACGAATAGGGTGATCAAACTGGCTTGCAGAAATGCGGCTGGGTAGTCAATTTCTGCATCCGGGTGGCCAACATCGCCTGATAGGCCGCGATGGCGACCAACTGGGCATTGTCGTACTTCGCGATGACCCTGACCATCTCCGGGTGGCTGTTCCTTCTCTTTCCATCGCGGATTTCAATCATCTGGCGCAGCAAGTACTTGTAATGCTGACCTGCGATCACGGGGTATAACTTCTCCTTGATGCCATCGCCGTTTGCCTGGTGGCATTGAACGCATTCCCTGTCGTACAACGCCTTGCCGTAAGCGATCAGTTGAGTTGATTCGGGGCCTTCATACTTCCCGGAATCACGCGGAACGCAGAGCGTTTCAATATACGCCGCGACGTTTGCCAGAGCCTGGGCATCGGGCAGTTTAATGGCAAACGGATACATTACAGGATTGGTACGCAAGCCGGAGCGAATGTCTGCCAACTGTTTGATAATCACGCTGGAGTGCTGACCGGCCAACTGCGGAATACTGCCATCGGGATTGCCGCCGCCACTTGCAAGGTGGCATGCCGCACAGTAAGCCTTGTAATCCTCCTGGCCTGCCTTGACATCACCTGCGAGCTTGAGGGCCATGGTCTTCTCGGCGCTCTGCGTGTTCCACTTGTAGTCCTTGCTCTCTATCCCGCCAGCCTTTTCGCCACTTGGTTCGGCCAGTGCGTAAACCACAGACAGCGACAGTGTGATGGCAACAGTCAGCACCTTGTACATGCTCATCTCCTTTGAATTGTTGCAGGGGAACAGAGTTTACATTCAAGCTCATTTACTGTCTGTCATTTATTAACGCGAGTCAAGCAATAGCTTGTCCAAGGAATGCGAGCCAGAAAAATTAATTTTCAGGGCGCAATTCTACACAAAGTAATCGGTTGGCAAGCATCCAGATTTCGACACAATCATTGCCAGAAATGATCTTTCCGCAGTTATCGGGCTTGAAGACATTGAATGCTGTTGTAGTAGCGTCTATAGTGGTTATAAGACGTTCACAAGGAGTACATCATGACCTTTCTTGATTCCCCAATTGGCCGCTGTGAGGCGGAACACACGATGGTGCTGACCGATCAGACACAGCGGGAGTGCGCACTGGAACATGGCTGTCCACCGGGGCGCAATTGCCCTCTGGATGGCTGTTTTGCCAGAATTTCAGGCCTGAGTGAAACGACGAAAGTTCCTGAAAGGGCAGCGAACAGATAGTGTGTTTTAAAATGACTGGATCAACCCCTTTCTGGGGTTGGTTCCGTGGCGTGCCATAATGCTCAATCCTCAATACCGGCCTTGGTCAGTTTGACAATTGGCCTTATCATGGTGCCCTTCGGAACGCGTTCAGCGGCTTCCCGAAAGTAGCGCCCGGTTTCTTCCGATTTCTGATGCACAGTGCAGGCGGCAAGTCGATTGATCAATTCATCGATTCGACGCGGCTGACCGCCGAATACGGGTTGATCCGGGGGATCGTAGCAGCTTGTCATTGAGTGGAGAGCGTCATGAGCAGAAGCGGTTCTGTGGGCAAGAAGTCTTCCGATATAGACCTGACGGGCGTTAGAACCTACGAGGGGTTGATGTCGACGCTGCAACAGCGCGTCGACCCCTTTGGCGTGACGACTTCAATAATCAATGCGCAAGTGGCGTGGATGATGCATCCGCAAGAGTTGTCGCGCGAGATGAGCGCAATGTCCAGCGACGTGCTGGCCTTGCAGACGCACGTCATGCGCCGTGCCTTCGGGCTGCCGAGTGATGACGTTATCAAACCGCACGCTGACGATGCGCGTTTTTCCGATCCGGTGTGGAGCGAAACGCCGACCTGGGACATCATCAAGGAGTCGTATCTGGCGTTCACTCGCCGGCTTGAGGACATGCTCTTCGAAACGCCAGGCCTGTCCCACAAGGAGCGCAGGCGCGCGGCTTTCTGGGTAAGAAAGTGGCTCAATGCCATGGCGCCGACCAATTTCTTTTTTACCAACCCAGTCGCCATGCGCAAGTGCGTCGAGACCAAAGGCGATAGCCTGAAGCAGGGCCTCAAGCACCTGCTGCGTGATGTCAAGGAAAAAAACATCCGCATGGTCGAAGCCGATGCCTTCACGGTGGGCAAGGATCTCGGCACAACGCCGGGACGAGTGGTTTTCCGCAACCGCCTGGTCGAGTTGATCCACTACACACCGACCACCACCCAGGTGCACAAAACGCCGATCGTCATCATCATGCCGTGGATCAACAAGTTCTACATCCTTGATTTGACTCCCAGCAAGAGCATGGTCAAATACCTCACCGACCAGGGCTACAGCGTATTCATCACCAGCTGGAAAAACCCGGGCGCCGATATGGCCGATGTCGGTTTTGATAATTATCTGCTTGAGGGTGTCGATCAGGTGGTCAATACCGTGTGCGAGTTATGCTCGGTGCCGCAGGTGCATCTGACAGGCTACTGCATCGGCGGTACGCTGGTGGCAACCTACATGGCGTGGGCCAATCGCCATTATGGCCAGAAAAAAACACCGGTAGCGCACTGGACCTTGTTCACCACGCTGACCGACTTTTCCAGGCCGGGTGACATCGAAGTGTTCATTGACGAGGGCGCAATCCGTGCGCTTGAAGAAAAGATGGCGGAAGTCGGCTATCTCGACGGTAACGACATGGCAGCGAGTTTCCGCCTGTTGCGCTCGAACAGCCTGGTCTGGCACTACTTCGAGAAAAGTTACCTGCTTGGCGAACCGCTGCCAGCTTTTAACGTGCTGTTCTGGAATATGGACACGACGCGCATGCCGGCGGCGATGCACTCCTTCTATCTGCGCGAGATGTACCTGCACAACAATCTGATGAAGCGCGATGCACTGACCATCGCCGGCGAGCCGATCGACCTCGACCGTATCACCCAGCCGCTCTATGCGGTGAGTGCCGAAGACGATCACATCGTCCCCTGGCAACAGTCCTACCGAATCCATAAATACGTCAACGTCAAGGCGCCGGTGCGTTTTGTTCTATCGACTTCCGGCCATATTCTTGGCATCGTCAATCCGGTTGTCAATCCGCCGAAGCGCAGTTTCTGGGTGGCCGAACCCGCGCGTAACGAGCATTTCGAACACTGGTTCGCGCGTGCAGAAAAGAAACCAGGATCGTGGTGGGAGGACTGGCTGGCCTGGCTTTCGCCGCAGTGCGGACCAATGGTGGCGCCGCTCGATCCCCAGGCGGCAAGCTATCCTGATCTTGGCCCGGCTCCAGGCACATACGTCTTCGAGAAATAGTTCATTCAGCAAACTCCATTACTGTTCGCGGCGATCTGCTCGGACTGCAATCAACGTCCTTTCCTGGCCTTTGCCTGCATTGCCATGGTACGGTTCCGGAACTCTGCAGAAAAGGGCCAGACGTCATGAGTTTCCGGCTTCAGCCGAAAATCATTACGGTTCCATAGCGCAACAAGCGAGCTGATTTGCCGATCAAGCAGGCCTGACATGGGCAGTCCGGCTATCAGCAGAGAGAAATACCATGGCTTCGTCTACTTCCTGGTTTTACTGGGCTCTTCTGTCGGCTGTTTTCGCAGCGCTCACGGCAATTTTTGCCAAGATCGGAATTCAAGGCGTCGATTCGGACCTGGCCACGCTGGTGCGAACCGCAATCGTCATGATCGTACTCTCGGCATTTGTCTTGCTGGCCGGAAAATGGAGCAATCCGTTTACGCTGTCTTCAAGGACATGGATTTTTCTCACCCTCTCTGGCCTGGCCACTGGCGCTTCGTGGGTATGCTACTTCCGTGCCCTGCAGATCGGCGACGCTTCAAAAGTCGCGCCCGTCGACAAGCTGAGCCTGGTTCTCGTTGCTGTCTTTGCGTTCACCTTCCTGGGCGAACGTCCATCGTTACGCGAATGGACCGGTATTGCCATGGTCGCTGCCGGCGTTCTTGTTCTCGCCTTCAAGCGCTGAGGCCAAGGTCTATTCCTGAAGTAACAAAAACGAACCGGGTGCGTGCACTTCACTGACTCTCAACTGACAGAAGCTGAGAATTGGGCTGAGTGGCCATTTTTTCCCTGAGTAGCGGCAGTTTTTGCCGCTTGGCCGGCAAACGCGACTGCAGAAACCGGCCTTGACCCCCGGACCGGCTCCAAAAACCCCGCTTGACTGATCCAGCTTCCGTTTATGCAACTGGCCTGTATATTGCTTGTTATTGCCTGATTCTAAGCGAACGACGCCGGAATTTCCGGCAATACGATGAAAAGGCAGGAGTCGACATGTCACCCTTGACCATTGCAAGCACTTTATTCAGTCTGGCTAAATCGATCGGGATTGGCAGCAGCAGCCAATCGAACAATACTGAGACGGTGCGCTCCGGTACACGGACAAGCGAAGATTTTTCTTCATCGCTGGAGCTGCGCATGGCCGCACTTCAGGCGCAGTCCGTCAATTCGCTGCTTGGCTCGGTGTTCAACGGGGGCCAGGCTTCTTCCAGCCTGGATTTCCTGACCGGCGCAAACAAAAAAGCATCCGGAGCGAGCGAACCGCTTTCGCTGCTCGGCTTCTCGACCAGTGCGCGTGGACTCTCCCCGGGTGGGCGCAACTTGTCGCTGTTCAATCCGGAATCTGCCTACCGCATGATGAGCGTAATCAACAACAAGGATGTCACCTATAAAGCCCAGTTTTCAGAACTGAGCGAAATGAAAACCAATGTTAACATCATGCAACAGGCCGGCCAGGCCTTGGGCAAGGTCAGCGAATCGATGGACAACGAGGCGATCAAGAGCGAACTGCAGGCGTTTGCCGGGCAATATAATGAGTGGATCAAACGCTTTGACGGCACGGTGAAGAACGATGGTCTGCTGGCCGGAACGCAGGCCGCAGAAATCTCCCTCTACGAACTCGAGCAGAGCGTCGAAAACATCTTCAATGGAGCAAAAAATGGCTTTCATGGCCTGCGCGACCTTGGCTTGAGCATCGACCAGACGACCAACCTTGCCACTCTCGATACCAGCAAGCTGGATACCGCTCTGGCAAGCAACAAGGATGGTGCGGTCAGCACCATTCACGAGTTCAGCGCCAATTTTGCCAAATCGGCCGGGTTACTCACTTCTGCCAACAATTTCATCCCCAACCGGCTGGCCAATCTGGACCGTGCGATCGATTACATAACAGACAACAAGCCCGCACTCCAGGCCGAATTCGGGCTGGGCGACCCGGCCAGACCGTCCACACCAATCGCCAAGGCACTCGCCGCCTACAATCAGATCTTCAGAATCTGATAGCCTCGTCCTGGAACACTGACACCAGGCCAGCCTTTGATCCGGCTGGCAAGTGCGACGACGCAACAACAGGAATCTGCGGAACAGCCCGCAATCACCGTAATGCAACAGAAATTATTATGTTGCAGCGCAGCAGTTTATCGTCCAATATATAACACAAGGGAGCGCCCTGATTATTCGGCATTCATGAATACGGGGTATAGCGCAGGCATCGCCGGCACGGTGTGGCCTGCGCGTGTAGCCGTCTGTTGCTTATCGGGATTGCTACCGCAAGGTTTCCGACCGAGATAACCCTCCGTACCCCATCGACTTCGATGGCGCAAGAGAACGAGTGGTTACAGTAGTCCTTTTCGGAGCTTGATCATGCGTATTGAAACTCAACAACAATTTCTTGAAAGCCGGACTTTCGACGAGATCAACGTCGGCGACAGTTCGGTCCTGGTTCGCTCGCTGCGTGCCGAAGACATAAAACTCTTCGCCATCATGTCCGGCGACATGAATCCGGCGATCGGCGATCAGGAATTCGCCAACAGCGGCATGTTCAGGGAAGTCATCGCCCACGGCATGTGGAGCGCGTCGCTGATCACCACCGTGCTGGGAACGCAGTTCCCCGGGCCGGGAACCATCCTGATCGATCAGGCGCTGCATTTTACGCGACCGGTGCGACTCGGCGACACGATTACCGTAACGGTAACGGTCAAGCAGATGTTCGCCCACAATCAGCACATCATTTGCGACTGCTCGTGCATCAACCAGGACGGCATGCAGGTGGTGCTCGGCACCGCTGAAGTGCTGGCCCCGACCGAGAAGATGCGAACCAGACGCGTCGAATTGCCGGATATCACCATTTCGGACAAATACGCTCGACTGCAACACCTGGTCGCCCGGGCCAAGGGATTGGCACCCATCGACATGGCGGTGGTGCACCCTTGTGATCTCGAATCGCTCAAAGGCGCGTTGATGGCGGCTGAAGCCGAGCTGATCGACCCGATCCTGATTGGGCCAGAGGCGAAGATTCGTGCCGTCGCCACCGACAACGGACTGGATCTTAAACAGCACCGCATCGTCAACGTCAAGCATAGCCACGATTCAGCAGCAATGGCCGTCACCCTGATCCGCAACGGTGATGCCGAAGCGCTGATGAAAGGCAGCCTGCATACCGACGAGTTGATGGCCGAAGTGGTTTCGCGCGCGGCTGGCCTGCGCACCGCGCGTCGCATCAGCCACGTTTTTCTGATGGACGTGCCGACCTACCCACGCCCGATCCTGATCACCGACGCGGCAATCAACATTGCTCCGACGCTCGAGGACAAGGTCGACATCATCCAGAACGCCATCGACCTGGCGCACATCATCGGCATCCCGGAACCGAAGGTGGCCATCCTCTCGGCGGTCGAAACCGTGAATTCCAAGATCCAGTCCACGCTCGACGCCGCTGCGCTGTGCAAAATGGCCGATCGCGGCCAGATCAAGGGCGGCCTGCTCGACGGCCCGCTGGCCTTTGACAACGCCGTGTCAATCGAGGCCGCCAAAACCAAGGGAATCAACTCGGTGGTCGCCGGCCGTGCCGAGATTCTCGTCGTTCCCGACCTCGAATCCGGCAACATGGTGGCCAAGCAACTGGAGTATCTGGCCAACGCACTGACCGCCGGCATCGTTCTCGGCGCCAGGGTGCCCATCGTACTGACCAGCCGCGCCGACAGCGCCGAGACGCGCATCGCCTCCTGCGTTATCGCCACGCTGATTGCTCACGCCAACCGTAACAATCAAGCGAACCCGGAATGAAACACGGCATCCTCACCATCAATGCCGGCTCGTCGTCGATCAAGTTTGCGCTGTTCGAGCTGAAGGGCGGGCTGGCGCGTCATCCCTCACTGTCCGGGCAGATCGACGGACTCGGCGCCGAAGCCAGGCTGGTCGCCACCCATGGCAGCGGCCAGGCGTTTCCGGACGTCGGACTGAAACCGGGCGTCCAGCACCAGGAGGCCTTCGACGAACTGTTGCGCTGGCTCGGCGGACACAACGAGGACGACTGGAAAATCAGCGCGGTCGGCCACCGTGTCGTGCATGGCGGTGAATTGTATTCGCAGCCGATGGTGCTGACGCCGGAGGTGCTCGCCGAACTGGAACAGTTCATCGTACTGGCTCCCTTGCACCAGCCGCACAACCTGGCCGGCATCCGCGCCCTGTCGGCACGGCTGCCGCAGATACCGCAGATCGGTTGTTTCGATACCGCTTTCCATCGCACGCAGCCGCGCGTCGCCCAGCTCTTTGCCCTGCCCAGGGCGCTCTGCGCCGAGGGTGTCAAACGCTATGGTTTCCATGGCCTGTCCTACGAATATATCGCACGCGTACTGCCTGAGCACTCGGACAAAGCCAGTGGCCGCGTCATTGTTGCCCACCTCGGCAACGGCGCCAGCATGTGCGCCATGATCGACCGGCGCAGCCAGGCCACGTCGATGGGCTTCACTGCGATCGACGGCCTGATGATGGGTACCCGGAGCGGTGCGCTCGACCCCGGCGTGATCCTCTACCTGCTGGAAAACAAGGGGCTCAACGTCAAGCAGCTTACCAGGCTGCTGTACAAGGAATCCGGCCTGCTCGGCGTTTCCGGCCTCAGCCAGGATATGCGTACGCTGCTGGCCAGCAGCGATGCGTCTGCCGCCGAAGCCGTCGAGCTCTTCTGCTACCGCGCCGTGACCCAGATCGGCTCGCTGGCCGCAACCATCGGCGGCATCGACGCACTGGTCTTTACCGGCGGCATCGGCGAACACGCGGCTGAAATCCGCCGCCGCATTGTCGAGGGCTGTCGCTGGCTCGGACTCGAACTTGATCCCGAGGCCAATACCGGCCAGCGCATTCATATCGGCACATCGTCCTGCCGCGTCGACGTGCTGGTCATCCCGACCGACGAGGAATGGATGATCGCTGACCACACCCAAGCGCTGCTCAGGCAATAAATCAGAAAATACGCTGGACAGACCGCACAGGTCTCAAAACGCCGTTTCGCTTGATATCTGCTGCCACCTCTCGCCACACAGCCAGTTTTGTGCGGCGCAGCAAAAATTAGCCCGATTCGCTGAATCACGCTGATTCGACTGTCTTTGCTGGCTGCTGCGCACAATCAAAAACAACTACATTTAGTAATTTTTCTGCCATGAGGCACTATATGTAGTATTTTTTACTTGATTCTCCGCAAAAACCTCGGCATGATTAGCCTGCTCCTCGTCGCACAAAGTCATTGCGCTTTGATCTCATCGAACCAGCGCACCCGTCTACACCGCACCTTGCAGCCACAAAAAAAGAGAGGAAAAACATGAGCCATAATGCACATCAACTGTCCTTGACCGAACTCGCTGAAACGCCGGGTAGCGATTCACTCGCCGATCAGGAAATCTCCGCCGAAGTCCTCATCGAAAAATATGCCAAAGGCAGCGAAACCAGCGTCCATGACGTGCGCCGCCGTGTGGCGCGTGCCTTGGCCGCCACTGAGGAAGAAAAATACCGCGCCCGCTGGGAAGAGCGCTTCCTGTGGGCACAGGAAAACGGCTTTGTCCCCGCCGGTCGCATCAACTCGGCTGCCGGTACCCCGCTGGCGGCTACCCTGATCAATTGCTTCGTGCAACCGGTGGGCGACTCGATCGTCGAAATCGTCGACGGCAAACCCGGCATCTATAACGCGCTCGCCGAAGCCGCAGAAACCATGCGCCGCGGCGGTGGCGTCGGCTATGACTTCTCCTCAATCCGCCCGCAAGGAGCACAGGTCAAGGGCACGCAATCACGCGCGTCCGGCCCGGTCTCCTACATGCGCGTTTTCGACCGTTCGTGCGAAACCGTCGAATCCGCCGGCGCCCGCCGTGGCGCGCAGATGGGCGTACTGCGCTGCGACCATCCGGACATTGAAGTTTTCATCCACGCCAAGGACAAAGGCGACCTCTCCAACTTCAATATCTCGATCGGCGTCACCGACCCCTTCATGCAGGCGGTCGAAGCCGATGCCGAGGTTGAGCTCGTGCATCGCGCCGAACCCAATGTCGACATGAAATCCGCCGGCGCCTATCTGCGCGAAGACGGTATCTGGGTCTACCGCAAGGTTCGCGCCCGCGACCTGTGGGACCAGGTAATGAGGTCCACCTACGATCATGCCGAACCGGGAATTCTCTTCCTTGACCGCATGAACAAGGACAACAACCTTTACTACTGCGAAGTCATCGAGGCCACCAACCCCTGTGCCGAACAGCCGCTGCCGCCTTATGGCTGCTGCTGCCTGGGCTCGATCAACCTGACCCTGTTCGTCAGGCACGCCTTTACCGAGCACGCCGAGTTTGATTTTGCCGCTTTCGGCGAAGTGGTCAAGGTGTCCACCCGCATGCTAGACAACGTGCTCGACGTGACGGCCTGGCCGCTTGAGCGCCAGCGCGAAGAAGCCGCCAACAAGCGTCGGGTCGGTCTCGGCTATACCGGCCTCGGTGATGCCCTGTGCATGCTCTGCCTGCGCTATGATCGCCCGGAAGCCACCGTCATGGGCGCCCGTATCTCCGAGCACATGCGCAACACGGCCTATCTCGCCTCGGTCGAACTGGCCAGGGAACGCGGCGCCTTTCCGCTGTTCAATGCCGAACTGTACCTCTCCGGTGGCAACTTTGCCTCGCGTCTGCCGACCGAGATCAAGGCTGAAATCCGCAAGCATGGCCTGCGCAATTCGCACCTGCTTTCGATCGCGCCCACCGGCACCATCTCGCTGGCCTTTGCCGACAATGCCAGCAACGGCATCGAACCGCCCTTCTCCTGGACTTACAACCGCAAGAAGCGCATGCAGGATGGAACACTCAAGGAATACGCCGTCGAAGACTACGCCTGGCGTCTCTACAAGCACCTGGGCGGTGATGTCGGGACGCTGCCCGACTACTTCGTCACCGCGCTGGAAATCTCTGCGCAGGCTCACAAGGACATGGTCGCCGCCGTTGCACCGTACATCGATACCTCGATCTCGAAGACCGTCAACGTCCCGGCCGATTACCCCTACGAGGATTTTCAGGATCTCTACATGAGCGCCTGGAAATCCGGCCTCAAGGGCTTGGCGACCTACCGTCCGAACAGCGTTCTCGGCTCGGTGCTCTCGGTTGAGACAAGCAAACCGGTTGATGACAAGAAGCAGCCACAGGACTTTATCGGCGGCGATGCCAACCGCCGCCTGTCAATCAAGAACCTGCCAGCCCCGGTGCTCTCCAGCCTGCGCTGGCCGGGTCGCCCGGATCTGCCGGAAGGCAACATGGCATGGACCTACATGATCGAGCACGAACTCGGCAAATTCGCTCTGTTCGTCGGCCATGTCGAGCAGGAAGGCCGCTCCTGGCCGTTTGAAGCCTGGGTCAACGGACCGGCGCAGCCGCGTGGCCTCGGTGCCGTGGCCAAGACTCTGTCGATGGACATGCGCGCCGACGACCACGGCTGGCTGGCGCTCAAGCTCGAATCGCTGGCCAGGACACCGAATGGCGAAGGTTTCGACATGGCGTTCCCGCCGCATGGCGAGCGCCAGCGCATGCCGTCACTCGTCTCCGCGATGGCGCGCCTGATCCAGTACCGCGTTGAACAACTCGGCGCCTTCAAGAAGGAAGGCCCGACGCCGGTGCTTGACGCCCTGTTCAGCCGCAAAGAGCCAAAGACCGGCACCGACGGCACGCTCTCCTGGACGGTCGACATCTTCAACCCGGCGACCGACGAAGACTTCGTTCTCGGTCTGAAGGAAATCACCCTGCCCGACGGCGTGACCCGCCCCTACTCGGTGTGGCTCTCCGGCAACTATCCGCGCGCCCTTGACGGCCTGACCAAGCTCCTCTCGCTCGACATGCGTGTCCTCGACCCGGCCTGGATCGGCATGAAGCTCAGGAAACTGCTCGACTACCCCGAGCCCCTTGGCGATTTCATGGCCTTCATCCCCGGCACCCGGCGCCAGACCAACTACCCGTCAACGGTCGCCTATATGGCGCAACTCATCATCCACCGCTACGCAATGCTCGGCATCCTCGATGAAAAGGGCATACCGCTGCAACAGATGGGTATTCTTGAAGTCCCGGCCGGCAGCACGGCAGCCAAGCCGACGGCCGGCAAACTGTGCAGCGAATGCGGCAACCACACGATGATCCGCAAGGACGGTTGCGACTTCTGTACTGCCTGCGGCGCCGTTGGCACTTGCGGCTAGCTCGCTTTAGCCCGTAGTCAGAATCCCCAGGGTCTGCTTTCTACAGCCCTGGGGATTTTATTTCTCCGGAAACAGCTTCAGAATAGACGTTTGGAGGCCGTGGAAATCGGTCTCCAAGCCCGCGGTCCCCCTCCCCGTTACTCGCCGCGCACCAGCAACAGCGAAGTTTCTGCCTTGCGCACCAGTCGCTCGGCGACGCTGCCGACAAAGAAGCGTTCCATTCCCCGCCGACCGTGCGTGCCGATGACGATCAGATCGGCCTTCCACTCTTCCGCCGCATCCGCGAGCATGTCGGAAACATGTTTCACTTCCGATTCGATCAGTCGGGTTTCAACCTCGACCCCCGCTGCACGCGCCGTATCGGCAGCCTTGCCCAGGAAACCCGATGCGCCAAGGCGCAACTTGTACTCGGCCTTGCCCACACTGTTCGGCAGCATCATTTCCATTTTGCGACTGGAAAAAATCGTCTCATCGATGGCGTGGCAAATAATCAGTTGCGCCGTACTGACTTTGGCCAGTTCAATCGCGGTTTCCAATACACGGTTGGTCATGAAGCTTTCGTCAACGGCCACCAGTATTCGCTTGTACATTTTCCTGCTCCATTCATTCCGGAAAAAACCATTTTAACCTCAGCGGCCCCTGGACAAGCACTCTGGGCGACCTCGTGGCACGCCTGATTATACAAACAGGTTAGCTCAAGTGATCATCCAAAACCTGCGTTCAGGCTGAAATGCGGTGAGTTGACGATCCTGCCAAGTCTGTAAACTTACAATTCTTTCAGTCTGCAATTCAGCCAGCACTCAAGGAAATAAACATAAACTAATCGGTGCTAGCATGCCAAACACGTTTGCATTGGCTATAATTAATTTGCTGTCAGCATTTAAACCACAAGAGGAGACAAATCATGGAAAGACGTTCATTTTTGAAAAAAGCAGGTGTTGGTATTGCGGCCGGTGCCGTGGCCATGCCCGCGCTTGCCCAGAATGCCCCGACCATCAAGTGGCGCCTGGCTTCGAGCTTCCCGAAGAGCCTTGACACCATTTATGGCGGTGCGGAACACATGGCCAAGCGCGTCTCGGAAGCGACCGGCGGCAAGTTCCAGATTCAGGTGTTTGCTGCGGGCGAGATTGTTCCCGGCCCCGGCGTGCTCGATGCCGTCAAGGACAACACCGTTGAAATGGGACACACCGTCTCGTATTATTTTTACGGCAAGGATCCGACGTACGCCTTTGACGCCGCCGTCCCTTTCGGCATGACCAACCGGCAAATGGACGCCTGGTACCGTTATGGAAATGGCACCAAGCTGATGGGCGATTTTTTCGCCAAAGTCAATATCATACCGATTCCCTGTGGCAACACCGGTACGCAGATGGGCGGCTGGTATCGCAAGGAAATCAAGACCGTAGCCGATTTGAAAGGTCTGAAAATCCGTATCGGCGGCTTCGCTGGCGCGGTTCTCTCCAAGCTGGGTGCCGTTCCGCAACAAATCCCAGGTAGCGACATTTACCCGGCACTGGAAAAAGGCACGATCGACGCGGCCGAATGGGTTGGCCCGTATGACGACCAGAAGCTCGGCTTCAACAAGGTGGCCAAGTTTTACTACTATCCCGGCTGGTGGGAAGGCGGCCCGCAGGTATCGGCCTACATCAATGCCAAGAAGTTCGCCGAATTGCCTAAGGAGTACCAGACCATTCTGCAACTCGCCTGTGCCGATGCCCATGTCGACATGATTGCAAAATACGATGCCAAAAACCCGACAGCGCTCAAGCAACTGGTGGGTTCCGGTACGGTGCTGAAGCAATTCCCCAAGGAAGTACTGGATGCCTCCTACAAGGCGGCGATGGAAGTATATGCCGAAACATCGTCAAGCAACGCCGAGTTCAAGAAGGTGTACGAGGACTACAGGAAGTTCATGGACGATCAGAACGTATGGCACCGTGTTGCCGAAGGCTCGTACGCGAACTTCATGTTTAGCAAGCGATAAGCGGCCTGCTGGTGGGTCTGTTGTAGCGGACTCTCCTGGCAAACCGACGAACGGGGGCGATTGCCTCCGTTTTTCTTTTGCGGCATCCAAGATCAAATTCAATGGCGCGCCCCGCCGAAGCGGGTTTTGTCTGACCGGCGAAAACGCAGGAGACTTACTTCGCAGGCTCCGGTTTCATCGAATCCATGATGGCTTTGTTGGCTGCGTCTTCTGCGGCTTTTGAATCTGCCGGTGTGCTTTCCTGCCCTGGTGTCGTCGCAGGATTGCCATAGTACGAGCTTGGCATCTCGATCTGCACCGAATCGAGATCGACCTTCACGTCCTTGTCCAGTCCGAAAGTCACCATCTGCGGGAACATGATGACCAGCGCAATCATGATGATCTGGATGCAGACAAAAGGAATCGCGCCCCAGTAGATGTCTGTCGTCTTGATCGTCGGCGGTGCGACCGAGCGCAGATAGAACAGCGCGAAACCGAACGGCGGATGCATGAACGAGGTCTGCATGTTCACCGCGAGCAGCACACCAAACCAGATCAGGTCGATTCCCAGCTTGTCGGCGACCGGCCCGAGTAGCGGAACGACGATGAATGAAAGCTCGAAGAAGTCGAGGAAGAAGGCGAGCAGGAAAACGAGAATGTTCACCACGATCAGGAAGCCGATCTGGCCACCGGGCAGGCCGCTCAACAGGTGCTCGACCCATTTGTGTCCATCGACACCGTAAAAGGTGAGCGAGAAGACCCGCGCGCCGACCAGAATGAAGACCACGAAAGTCGTCAGCTTGGCCGTCGTTTCCATGGCCTGCCTGAGCAGTTTCCATGACAAGCGCTTGCGACCGATGGCCATGAACAGCGCTCCGGTCGCACCCATCGCGCCGCCCTCGGTCGGGGTGGCAATTCCGAGGAAAATGGTGCCGAGTACAAGAAAGATCAGGAACAGCGGCGGTACCAGCGTCGTCAGCACCCTCAGCAGCAGCTTGACGCCGCGAATCGAGCGCGCCTCGAGTGGCAGCGCCGGCACCCACTCCGGCTTGAAAATGGCGATGAGGATAACGTAGCCCACATAGAGGCCGGTCAGCACGAAGCCGGGAATGAATGCGCCGGCATACATGTCGCCAACCGATTTGCCGAGTTGGTCGGCCATGATGATCAGCACCAGCGACGGCGGGATGATCTGCGCCAGGGTACCGGAGGCGGCAATGACGCCGGAGGCCAGCTTCTTGTCGTAGCCGTAGCGCAGCATGATCGGCAGCGAGATGAGACCCATCGAGATGACCGAGGCAGCGACAACGCCGGTGGTTGCCGCGAGCAGCGCTCCGACGAAGATCACCGCGAATGCCAGTCCACCGCGCAGTGGGCCGAAGAGCTGGCCGATGGTATCAAGCAGGTCTTCGGCCATCCCGGATCGTTCGAGGATCAGACCCATGAAAGTGAAGAAAGGAATGGCCAGCAAGGTGTCGTTGGCCATCACGCCATAGATTCTGTCTGGCAGCGCCTGGAAAAGCTGTGGACCGAGCAGGCCGAGCTCAATGCCGACCAGGCCGAAGAATATGCCGTTGGCGGCCAGGGCAAAAGCGACCGGGAAACCGATGAGCATGAACAGCACCATCGAGGCGAAAATGATCGGCGCCATGTTGTTGATCATGAACTCGGTCATCACAGGTCTCCCTTCTGTGCCTTGATGGCGAGTGCAAGCTCTTCTTCAGGAGTCAGCGTGTGTAGTTTCTCGGTCGGGTCGGGGCACAAGCCCTGCAGGAAGCCGATGCGCTTGATCAGCTCCGAGACCCCTTGCATCACGAGCAGGAAAAAGCCGACCGGTATCATCAGGCGTGCCGGCCAGACGGCGAGTCCGCCCGAATTATTGGACTGTTCGTTGCTGTGCAGTGCGAGCAGGAAAATCGGCCACGACATCCACATGATGGCAATCGCCATCGGCATCAGGAAAAAGAGGATGCCGAAAATGTCGATCCAGGCCTGGCCGCGCTTCGAAAATTTGCCGGAGATGACATCGATACGCACATGCTCGTTCTTCATCAGCGTGTAGCCGGAGCCGAGCAGAAATATCATCCCGAACAGATACCACTGGATTTCGAGGAAGGCGTTTGAACTGTAGTTGATGGTGTAGCGCATGATGGCATTGCCAGCGCTGATCAATGTGACGATCAATACCAGCCAGATGATCGACTTGCCGATCCGCTCGGTCAGTGCATCGATCAATTTAGAGAGCTTGAGTAAAGCATTCACTAAACATCCCTCCGAAGATCATTGCAAAATTTTGGTTTCTCGGTCCCGATCGCTCTATTTATGCTCTGAGGCTTGATAATGTATCCGTCTACCCGACAAAAAACAACTTGGATCGCTGAGTCAATACAGCATTTGCCTCAGAACAGGAACGGGGTCGCGACTAGCCGCCTGGAATTGCCCAATGGCCAGATTGAAGGAGATGCTTGACGCGAAGAAATTGGGACGCCCGACCTGCCGGTCGATGCAGCCTGTCCCCAGACGCCAATTACAAGGGCGCAACGTTATGCCAGGGCGATGACCATCATTGGCAAGCACGTTATACACAATAACTGCAGACCCTGCCCGGTTTCATTCCGGTTCATTGCATCTGCGTCGGAGTGGAAGGATTGGACCAGAACCATCGCAGCGGTTGCCACGGCGATCAAGTGCGGCGAGATCATCCTTCCGGTATAACCGCCGCTCGTGCTGGTCGCGACCAGCAGCGCATCGGCGATGCCAATCGGCTGTGCGCTAATCGCTTGCTGGTTACACTGCGGCGACCTCACGCTATTTTGTCTCCAGCACTTTAGCAGTGGCCTGGAATCCATCCGGGAAAGCAGACAACATCGGAGAATGAATGCTTTGAAGACCTCGCCACATGGTTATTGACCATGGGATGCCGAAGCGATGAATCATCGCTGCGGCACCTTTGTGCACATCCTTATGCCAGCGAAAACTGCTCAGTGGAAATGGACTCCGTCGTGACCTGCGGTCGGGGCAGCCAGATTGGCGCCCAGGACTCGTGATAGGATGGTCACGAGAGCTACGATGCCAACGAATATTCCCAGCCACATCAAGCCTTCCGGGTTGATCACGATCGGCCCGGCCTTGGTCGCCAATGCGGCGGCCGCTGCAGCCACAGGCTTGACGTAAGTTGGAACGATACCGGGGAATACATACGTCCACAGCATGTGCAGGATGCCGATGACCACCACCAGGAAAACCGAGTGCTTGAATGTAAACCGGAAGATCTCGGATTCGCGACCGACCAATCCTGTAGCGCCTGTGGCAACGGCAATTGATTGCGGCGAGATCATCTTGCCGCAAACGCCGCCGCTGGTATTGGCCGACATCGTGATCACCGGGTCGATACCGAGCTGCTCGGCAGTGACCGCCTGTAGCTTGCCAAACAAGGCGTTCGTCGATGTATCGGAACCGGTCATGAATACTCCAAGCCAACCGAGAAGGCTGGCGAAGAAGGGGAAGGCCCAACCGGTCGTGGCAAACGCGTAACCCAGCGTGATCGCCATGCCGGAAAAGTTCATGATGTAGGCAAAGCCGAGGATCGTCGCAATGGTCACAATCGGCCATTTGAGGGTTTTCAGCGTATTGCCCGCGACGCCAACTGCCGTCTTGAGCGATGCGCCCATGACCATGATCGAGAACAGCCAGGCGAACAGGATGGCGGTGCCGGCCGCGCTCAGGATGTTGAAGTTAAAGACGGCAGGCTTGGCTTTGCCGGCCTGGTCGATGACCATCTTGTCCAGACCGGAAATAGGTATGGCATAGTCGAAGACCAGCTTCGTCATCTGGTTGAGGGCTTGATTGACCGGCTTGATGCCCCAGGCGCAGACGAAGAGCGAAAGGATGATGAAAGGCGCCCACGCCCGGAAAATCTGACCGCCGGAGTATTTAAGCGCTTCTTTGCCAAGGCTCACGGGTTCATCGGGGAAACGCCAGCTTTCTTTCGGATGCCAGACCTTGAGGAAGAGGACCGTGCACACGATCGATGAGAGCGACGCAATGATATCCGGAAGCATCGGTGCGGTGATCGGCGAGTTGGCCGAAAAAAACTGTGCAATGGCGAAGGAGGCTCCGCTGACCAGGCAGGCGGGCCAGACCTCGATACCCTTCTTCCATCCGGTCATGACAACAACGAGATAGAGGGGAATGAAAATGCTTACGATCGGCAGTGTCCGGCCGACCATCTGGCTCAGCGCGAAGTCGGGAATGCCCGCGACCTGCCCGCCGACGACGATCGGAATCCCGATGGCACCCCAGGCGACCGGCGCCGTGTTGGCCAGCAGACAGATGCTTGCAGCATAGAGCGGATTGAAGCCGAGACCGGCCAGCATCGCCGCCGTAATGGCAACCGGGGTTCCGAATCCGGCGGCGCCTTCGATGAAGGCGCCGAAGGAAAACGCGATCAGCAGTGCCTGCAAGCGGCGGTCGTCCGTAATTGAAGCCAGTGAGTTCTTGATCACCTCGAACTGCCCCGTCTTCACCGACATGTTGTAGATGAAGAGCGCTGTGATGACGATCCAGCACACCGGGAACAGACCGAACGCGCCACCGTACAGTGTCGCAAGCGCTGCCAGATCAATCGGCATGCCATAGATAGTCACCGCGATTACCAGTGCAAGTCCGGTGCCCCCCATCGCCGCAAACTGGCCCTTCATGCGTTTGATTGCCAGGGCCCAAAACAGAAAGAAAATCGGTATTGCCGCAACAAGCGCAGACCATCCGATATTGCCTAAAGGATCATAATTCATTTGCCAGGTCATAAGAGTCTCCTTCTAACTTTTCAAAGCAGGCTTCGAGGACAGCAACCCCGGAGCGATGGTGAGCATGCTGAAGTCATTCGACCTCAAGCGCGGGGGTGACAGGTCAAGAAAGAAGAACATGATCGGGATCGCGGCGATCAGCGATGACAGCCAGAGGCTGCCCAAGGGATCGTAGACATGCGGCCAGGCTTGCATTGTGAACCTCCTTATAGTTTTAAAATTGGTGTTACACGGGTGGCGATGGTAGCGAGCAGTTCAGCAGGCTTCCATGGTTTCTGTCCGACTGCATTCTTCCAGCAGGTAAGCGATGGAACGGTAGGGGCGGCCGGTCTCGGCGGTGAGGCCGATTTCGCAGGTGCGGTTGGTGGAGACCCCTTCGCAGCAGTTGGCGGGCAAGGCCTCGTGCACCTTGCGCAGGGCGTGGACGTTTAGTTCCGGGACAACGAAGCCGCGGTCGCCGGCGAAGCCGCAGCAGGTGACGCCGGCGGGCTCGACGATTTCTTCGGCGCAGGCCGTGATCAGGCGTCGCAGCTTGCTGTCGGAAGCGACGCGGCGGACGCTGCAATTGATATGCAGGGCAATGGGTCCTCGCTTGCGCGTTACCATCAGGCGGGGCAGCAGCGCATCGTGGGCAAATTCATGGAAATCAAGCAACGTCAGGCGACCTGCAAGGTGCTTTTGCATGCGCACCGAGCAGGTGCTGGCATCCATGATCACCGGATAATGGCCGCCGTGTCCATCGTCCGCCGCTTTCAGCAGCGCAGCGGTCACCGTGTCGGCCATCTGCTCGGCCTCCTCGGCCATTCCCTTGCTGGCGAGCATCTGTCCGCAGCAAAGCTTGTCGAATCCTTCCGGCAGGCGCGGGTCATAGCCGGCGCGCACCAGCAGTTCGATGATGACTTCCGGCAGGGTCGCCTCGTCGGGGGTGTTGGCGCCAAAGATGCGACCGCCGCAAGCGGGGAAATACACTACCGGATCGCCGATGCCGGTGCCTTTGTGTTGTTTGGGTGCTTTGCCGGCCTGTGGCATGCCACGTTTCCAGGCGCCGCGCGAGAGGCGGGCGACGAGGCTTTCGCCGACTACGCTGGAGACGGCATGGCCGATGGACAGGCCCACGCGGGATGCGGTTGCCACCTTGCCGAAATTATCCGCCGTCAAGTGCGCAACCAGATGCGAAGGCGCTTTGTTGCCTAGCCCGCGGCCGCGCAAACGGCGCGTCAGCTCGCCGGTGTCGATGCCGACCGGGCAGGCGGTCGAGCACAGGCCGCAGCCGGCGCAGGTATCGAGACCAAAGTAGGCAAAATCCTTGCCGACGTCGGCCGCTTCTTCACCGGCGGCGGCGCGCCGCGACAGTTCCCGCCAGCTTACGATGCGCTGTCGGGGCGAGAGGGTCAGCCGGTGCGAAGGGCACAAGGGCTCACAGAATCCGCACTCGATGCAGCGGTCGATGATATCTTCGGCGGCCGGCATCGGCTTAAGGTTTTTCAAGTGCGCCTGCGGGTCATCGTTGATGATGACACCAGGGTTGAGAAGATTGTCCGGGTCGAAGAGCGTCTTGATCCGGCGCATCAGGTCGGTAGCCTGCCGGCCCCATTCCATCTCGACGAAGGGAGCCATGTTGCGGCCGGTGCCGTGCTCGGCCTTGAGCGAACCGTCGTACTTGTCAACAACCAGTTTGCAGACATCGTCCATGAAACGGGCGTAGCGCTCAACCTCAGCGGCGTCCGAGAAATCCTGGGTAAACACAAAGTGCAGATTGCCTTCGAGCGCATGACCGAAGATGATTCCTTCGCTGTAGCCGTGCTGGCGTAACAGCGCCTGCAGATCGAGCGTGGCGGAGGCCAGGGACTCGATGGGGAAGGCCACGTCCTCGATGATGACCGTGGTGCCGGCGCGGCGCATCGCGCCGACCGAGGGGAAAGTGCCCTTGCGCACTTTCCAGTACATTTCGCAGGTCGCCGGATCGGTTGAAAACTTCGGCGCTTCGACGGTGGCGATACCGTTCAACGCACCGAGCGCTGCATCAATGCGCTGCTGCAAAAGCACGGCGCTTTCCGCGCGTACCTCGATCAGCAACGCAGCGGCATCGTTGCTTAGCGTACGAATGATCGGTGGCAATCCTGGCTTGTCCTCTACCGAGCGCAGGGCCGGTCGATCAAGCATTTCAACGGCGGACACCGGCTCCTGCTTGAGGCGGATGACGGCCTGGCAGGCGGTTTCGATGGTGTGGAAAAAAACCAGGGTACTGGCCTTGAAAGGATCCTCGACGACGGTGCGATAGGTGATGCGCGACATGAAGCCCAGCGTTCCCTCAGAGCCGATCATCAGATGAGAGAGAATGTCGATGGGGTCTTCGTAGTCGATCAGGGCGTTGAGGCTGTAGCCGGTGGTGTTCTTGATCTTGTACTTGTGACGAATTCGGGCAGACAGCACTTCGTCGGCACGCGTAGCGGCGCCCAGGCGCGCCAGTTCCTCGACCAGGGCGGCATGGCTTTGGCGGAAGCGGGCGACGCTGAACGGATCCTCGGTGTCGAGTACGGCACCATCGGCGAACACCAGACGCAATCCGGCCAGGGTGCGGTAACTGTTCTGAGCTGTGCCACAGCACATGCCGGAAGCATTATTGGCGGCAATGCCACCGATCTTGCAGGCGCTGATCGAGGCCGGGTCCGGGCCGATCTTGCGGCCATGAGGGGCGAGACGGTAATTGACTTCGCCGCCGATGATGCCGGGACCGACGCGCACCGTGGCGGCATCAGGCCCGATTTCACAGGTGGCAAAACCTTCACCGATGAGCACCAGGATACCGTCGGTCACCGCCTGTCCCGAAAGGCTGGTACCGGCGGCGCGGAAGGTCAGATGAATGCCCTGCTGTCGGGCCACCGCCAGAACGTACGTCACGTCGTCTTCGTTTTCCACGACGACAACAACCTGGGGGATCAGCCGGTAAAAGCTGGCATCGGTACCCCAGGCCAGCAGGCGCAGTTCATCGGTGATGACACGCTCTTCAGGAAATTGCTTGCGCAGATGAGCTACCAGTGTGTTCATATTGGCCGACTCCAATAGACAGTAATTGAATGATAACGATTTTCATGAGGCACAACGCACTAAATTCATCAACTGCCAACAAATTTCATCACTTGAAAAGTTCTGACGCAAAGCATAATCAAAGATAAAATGGCCTGAAAATTGGTAGTACCAATTATTTTTTCGGGACAACGCCGCCTTGAACAAGCGGCTGGAGGATGCTCATGGCACAGCACAGCGTTGCACAACAAGCCCAGCGAGCACTCGAGGCACACCTGCTCGATGGCTCCTGGCCGGTGGGTGTGCGCTTGCCGGCCGAGCGGGCGCTGGCGGAAACGCTTGGCGTTTCCCGGAACTCGCTACGTGAAGCGATTTTCTGCCTGAAGGCACGCGGCCTGCTGGTCAGCAAGTGGGGCAGCGGCGTCTTCGTCACCGATCGATTGCAGACCGCCATTTCATCGCCCTGGCGGCAACTGGTTGCCGATCATCCTGATTTGCGCTGGGACACGCTGGAGTTTCGCCGCGAAATGGAAGGGGCCACGGCGCATTACGCCGCCCTGCGTGCCGACAAGACTGACCTGAAGAAGATCGAAGGCATTATCAAACGCCTGACCAGAGCTTATGAGACGGGCGAAAAAAATGAAGAGTACAAGGCTGACGCCGACTTTCATGAGGCCATCGCCGAGGCCTCGCACAACAGCATGTTTCTCTACCTGCACGCCGGCATTTTGCGCATGCTGCGCGAACACATCAGTCTTAACCTGATGGGCATGGAAGACCCCAGCGGTAAAATCACCGATGACCTGCGTCGGCAGCACCTCGGGGTCTGGGATGCCGTCCGCAAGCACCAGCCGGAAGCGGCACGACAAGCCATGCTCGCCCACATCGACTTCACCCGAATAGAACTTGAACGGCGGCAAGGCTGAAGCTTGTGCCGACAGATGGCTTTTGCCTGATTGGCCTGAACGGCCGATAGCGCACCGTTATCCCTCGTGCTGCCGTCAGAAAAGAACCCTTGGCAACAGGCTCGAAGTGACGGCAAGGCAATGGTTTAACGGCTGATCATCTTCAAGGAAACGCTGAATAAGCCGTCACACCGGCGGTAGCCGGTGTCCAGTGCCTTGGTTTTTCTGGATTCCGGCTTTCGCCGGAATGACGTTTTAGACTTGCTCAGCGGCTCCTTAAAGCGAATCAGGGAAGACAGATGAACGAATCAGGTCTGGCTAAACGGGCAGTCACTTCAACTCGTGTACCCTGATAACCCGAGAAAAACTTTTTGAAACCCATCCAGCCAGGAGGAAAGAAAAGGCGCTTTACTTTGCCGGACCATTCTTGCGCAAACTGATTTTGAGCTTCGCCAGCGATATTGAGATGATTCATGGTGATTTCTCCGTTGTCTTGAATGCCCCCAATTGAGGGATTGCACGCAATGTATGCAGAATGCCGCATCGCGGCAAATGACCAATTCTCATCCGGGCTTGAAGAAAAACTCATCCATTTCCTGTCGGAGACTTTCGCACATTCCGGCACAACGCCTGTCCATGCACTGCGGATGTCAAATCGATATAGAAAAAAATGAAAAATCCGTACCCCGCTTGCTTCCTGTCAGGGCTTGTACCCGATCTTCAGGCCGGGCAGCCTGTAAATCCCATATGAATACGTATTTACGCTTCCAAGGCGAACACGGCAGAGAGTATTGTCAAAGGTCCGCTCGTTGGCGTGACAGCCACCATTTCGCTCGCATCGTGCGTTTTCCAGTATTGCAGCGCAGACCGGTCAGGGGTTCCAATACTGAGCGAATTTTGATTTTTTCCTTGGCGGCGAGGTGAATTTGACCTGCGCTTTACCCTCGACGATTTCGCCGATCACCGTGGCATGATCGAAGCCCTGCTGCAGGAAGACCGAGAGGACCTCGGTGACCACCTCCGGCGCACAGGCAATGAGCAGACCGCCGCTGGTTTGCGGATCGGTGAGCAGGGCGCGCTCATTGTCGCCAAAGCGCTTGGGGTCAAGCTCAACACTACTGCCGTAGCCCGCCCAGTTACGCGTTGAGGCACCGGTCACGCAAGCACGCTCGGCATAATCGAGTGCGTTGGGCAGGACGGGAAGCGATGCAAAATCAAGCACGGCCGTGACGCCGGAACCTTTGCAGATTTCCAGCAGATGGCCGAGCAGACCAAAACCGGTGACATCGGTCATGGCGTGCACGCCGGCCAGACAGCCGAACGTCGCACCCGGTGTATTGAGCTGCGTTGTCGAAGCGATCATCGTCGCGTAGTCGTGCGCCGCCAGCAAGCCCTTCTTGAAGGCGGCGCTATACAATCCAACTCCCAGACGTTTGCTGAGAATCAGCCTGTCGCCGACTTGCGCACCGGTATTGCGCCTGACATTGCCGGGGTGCACCAGACCGATGGCCACCAGACCGTAAATCGGTTCAAGCGAATCGATGCTGTGGCCGCCGGCAATCGGGATATGCGCCCTGGCGCACACCGACTCGCCGCCTTCAAGGATGCGCCGGATGATATCCAGCGGCAAGGTACTGACCGGCATGCCGACAATCGCCAGCGCAAACAGCGGCGTGCCACCCATGGCGTAGATATCCGACAGGGCGTTGGTTGCGGCGATGCGGCCGAAGTCGTAGGGATCGTCGACAATCGGCATGAAAAAATCGGTCGTAGCGACAATCGCCTGCTCGTCATTGATCTGGTAAACCGCCGCATCGTCGCTCGTTTCGAGGCCCACCAGCAGTTGCGGCGGCAGCAGACCCGGTGCGCTCCTGGAGAGAATCTGTTCGAGCACGCCGGGAGCGATCTTGCAACCGCAGCCGCCGCCATGCGCCAACTGGGTCAGCCGGATCGGCGCTTCGGCAACGGGTTCGGGAGCCGCAACAACGTCTGTTTTCTTCTTGCGCATTCTCTTCTTCTGGATAACTGGAAATAAAGTTAAAGGCCGGCTGGAACGGATTCAGCGGCTGTGAATTAATGGATCTACACCTACCAAGCCGTGGCCCGAGGCCAGGCTTCGCGCTCATTCCGGCGCAAGCCGGAATCCAGTACCTTCCTCTGATATCCGTTAAAAACAATCGGATAAAAGAGCTGGACCCCGGCTTGCGCCGGGGTGACGAGCTTGGAAATCAGGCAGTGATGTTTGTGCACAGACTCTCAGGCCACGTCGAATCCCGCAGCTTCAATCGCTGCCCTGAATTGATCGGCACCGACTTTCTCCGGGTCGAAGGCTATGCTGGCCTGGCCGGCCTCCAGCGATACGTCAACACGGGCGACGCCGGGCAATGCGAGCAAAACCCCGCTGACATTCTTGACGCAGCCCTGGCAGCTCATTCCGCCAACGCCGATCACGATCTGATCCATACTCAGACTCCCTTCATGTTTTGTTGCTGTAAAAGCTCGGCAAATTCGTCGGCCGGCAGCGGAACGCTGAAATAATACCCCTGAACCTCGTCGCAGCCCTGAAGCCTGAGCATCTCAAGCTGTTCGGCATGCTCAACGCCCTCGGCAATAACGTCAAGACGCAGGCTGTGCCCGAGGCTGATGACGGCTGTGGCAATCGCCCAGTCGTCGGGGTCGCTCACGATATCGCGCACGAAGGACTGGTCGATCTTCAGCTTGTCGATGGGAAAACGCTTGAGATACGAAAGACTCGAATAGCCGGTACCAAAATCGTCAATGGCCAACTTGACTCCCATGGCCGACAGCCGACGCAGAATTTCGACCGTTTCGACGGCATTGCCCATGACGATGCCCTCGGTCAGCTCAAGTTCAAGGTATTCGGACGGCAACCTGGAATCGGCAAGTATCGAATGAACGCTTTCCTCCAGTTGGCCGCCACGAAACTGAACCGAGGAAATATTCACGGCAACGCTGATCGGCGGCAAGCCTGCAAGCTGCCAGGAACGGTTTTGCCGGCAGGCCTCGCGCAGCACCCACTCGCCGATGGGGACGATCAGACCGGAGATTTCCGCGACCGGGATGAACTTGCCCGGTGAAACCAGACCGAGCTGTGGATGCCGCCAGCGCACCAGCGCTTCGGCACCGATGATGCGGCCGCTCGCGACATTAATCTGTGGCTGGTAATGAAGAACGAACTCGCTGCGCTTGAGTCCCTGACGCAGACCATTTTCGAGTTCCAGCCTCTCCTGCGCGGCGACGTTCATTTCGCTGGCGAAGAACCGGAATGAGTTGCGCCCCGACTCCTTGGCCCGGTACATCGCCGTATCGGCATGCTTGAGCAGGGTCTCAAAATCGCCACCATCCTGCGGAAACAGGCTGATGCCCATTGAGGGCGTCACCCCGAGTTGATGCTGCTCGATCTGGTAGGGACGCGCCACCACCTCCAGTATCTTGCGCGCCACTTCGCTCGTGCCTTCAAGCGTCACTTCGCCAAGCAGCACGACAAACTCGTCGCCGCCCAGCCGGGCCACGGTATCCATTCGCCGCATACAGCCGAGCAGCCGTTGTGCCACCTCGCTCAGAAGTTGATCGCCAGCCGAGTGCCCGAGCGAATCGTTGATCGTCTTGAAATGGTCCAGATCGATAAACAACAGGGCAACGCGCTTGCCATCGCGCTCGGCGCTGACCAGCGCCTGCTCGGCACGGTCCTGCAACAGTCGGCGATTGGGCAGCCCGGTCAGTGGGTCGAAGTAGGCCAGTTGGCGAATATGCTCCTGCGCGGCGTGGCGCTCGGATATATCGGATTCGATACCGACATAGTTGAGCACTTCGCCCGCGGCGCCGCGATAGACGCTGATCGTCAGCCATGCCGGGTAGATTTCGCCGCTCTTGCGCCGGTTCCATATCTCGCCCTGCCAGCGCCCCTCGTCATTTAGGGTTTGTCGCATCGCCGCGAAGAACTCGGCCGGGTGGCGCCCCGAACCGATCAGGCTTGGGGTGTGGCCGATCACCTCAGCGGCGCTGTAGCCTGTCATTTCGAGGAATGCCGGGTTAACCGAGACGATGATCGAGTCGGCATTGGTAATCATGATCGATTCCTGGCTGCTTTCGAATACGCGCGCCGCCAGCCTCAGGTCGGCCTCGCTCTTCTTGCGTTGGCGGATATCGCGAAATACGCCCTGGATCAAGCGATGACCGTCGGCCGTTTCGATCACGTTGCTGCTGATCTCGACGTCAACGATGTCACCGTCGGCCGTGACAATCTTCATTTCGTCGGGACCACCGCCGCCAGCACGGATGTGCCTTGCGTAGGCCTCACCATAGGCGACAGACAGCTCGGGGGGGTGAAAGGCCGCCGTCGACATGCCGATCAGCTCTTCGCGCGGACGCAGGAAAAGGAGTTCGGCCTCGACGTTGGCATCGACAACCCGTCGGCTGTCGATGTCGGCGACCAGAATCGCCTCCTGCGCTCCTTCGAAAAGTGCGGCATAGCGCCTGGTCTTGTCCTTCAGCTTCTGCTCCGCCTGGCGCTGGGCGCTCAGGTCGGTCAGCGTGCCGACCGACGCCGGGCGACCGCCGATGGCCAACGGTCGGCCCATGACCATCAAGGGAAAGGTACTGCCATCCTTGCGCAAACCGGTCAGTTCATAGGGCGCGCTGACCTCACCGGCGGCGCGCCGCTGCATCTTGCCAATCAGGAGTTCATGCTGCTCGGGAATCACCACATCGGGCGGCCCGAGCTTGTCGACGAGTTCGTCCGCGCGGTAACCGAACATCTCGGCCAGCTTCTGATTGACATAACTGAATTTGTAGTCGTGCAGAATGAAAACGCCGACCTGGGCGGCATCCATCGTGGCCCGGTACTTCTCTTCGCTGTCGCGCAGCGCCCTTTCCTGCTCGCGGCGCTCCGTCACATCCACGGCGATGCCGCAGGCGCTGAGCGGCTGACCCGCCGCATCGGACAGCACAGTCATCGAATCGCTGAAGCAGACCAGCTTGCCGGCCGCATCGCGCACGCGGTATTCCAGGCAAAGCGAGCGCGCTTGCCCCGGCGCAGTCGCGCACAAGGTCTCGATCTCGCCGAAACAGCGCTCGCCATCCTCCGCAGTAAGCCGCTCGCGCAACAGGTGCAGGCCGCGCGCATGCAGTTCGGCCAGCGCAACGCCAAACAGGCTCGCCGCACGCGGGCTGATGAAATCGTATCCGCCGCGCACAAAATCGAGGCGGTAGGCGATATGCTCGCTGGCCGCAAGCAACTCGTCGAGCAGGGCAAGGCCGGCGTGCGAAGACAATTCGCCGCCCGCCACCTTCTTGCTGACTCGATCTGTCATTTGCCTCCCATGGTCAGCCTGGCGCCTATCCACCGCCAGGCTAACGGTCTTGGCGGCATTCGCTGCCCCTGCCGATGGAACTCGTCTCTTCAACAAAATACCGCTGCCTGATTCGTCACTGTTCTGGATTCCGGCTTGCGCCGGAATGACGGATACATTATACGTTTTGCGCTACCGCTTTCCAGGCCGCCAGCGTTTCAAAAGCAGGGAATTCGAAACCACCGATACCGAACTCATGGCCATGGCGGCGCCGGCAATGACCGGATTGAGCAGTCCCAGCGCCGCCAACGGAATCCCCAGAACATTGTAAATGAAGGCGAAGAACAGATTCTGCCGGATTTTGCCGAGCGTCGCCTGTGAAAGCAGGATGGCATCGGCGACGCCGTGCAGATCGCTGCGCACCAGGGTCACGTCGGCCACCTCGATGGCGGCATCGGAACCGGCGCCGATGGCGAAACTGACATCGGCGGCGGCCAGCGCCGGGGCGTCGTTGATGCCGTCGCCGACCATCGCCACCAGTTGACCATCGGCCTTGAGGGCGTTGACCGCCGCCGCCTTGTCGCCGGGCAGAATGCCGGCGCGATAATCGCCGATCCCGGCTTCGGCAGCAATCGCCGCCGCCGTCGCGGCGTTGTCGCCGGTCAGCATCACGACGTGGATTCCCATCGCCTTCAGTCGCGCCACGGCGGCGCGAGATGTTTCGCGCAGCGGGTCGGCAATCGCCAGCAGGGCCAGCGCATTGTCTTCATCAGCGAGGACGACCACTGTCTTGCCGGCGCCTTGCAGTGCGGCGATCTGCGCCAGCGGCAGCGCCAGCCCGGCAAACCAGTCGGGCGCACCGAGCCGCAGGCGTCGGGCGTCAACGCTACCTTCAACGCCTTTCCCTGGAATCGCCCGGAAATCGCTCAGCTTCGGCAATGTCTTCGTCATCGCCTGTGCCCGCTGCAGGATGGCGCGTGCCAGCGGATGCTCGGAGCCCTGCTCCAGCGCCGCCGCCAGAATCAGCGACTGCTCGGCATCCAGCGCCAGCGGCAGCAGATCAGTCACCCGCGCTTCGCCGCGCGTCAGCGTGCCGGTCTTGTCGAGCGCTAGCACGCCGATTTTTTCGGCATGCTCGAGCGCTTCGGCGTTTTTGACCAGAATCCCGGCGCCGGCGCCCTGCCCGGTCCCGACCATGATCGCCGTCGGTGTCGCCAGCCCGAGCGCACAGGGACAGGCGATGACCAGCACGGCGACGGCATTGATCAGCGCCTCGCTGAACACGCCGCCGAAAATCCACCAGCCGGCAAAGGTGAGCACGGCAATGCTGCAAACGACGGGAACAAAGATCGCCGAGATGCGATCGGCCATTCGCTGCACCGGCGCCTTCGAGCCCTGTGCCTCGGCGACCAGGCGGATGATGCCGGCGAGCAAGGTGTGTTCACCGACGCCGGTGGCACGGCAGCGCAGCATGCCCTCGCCGTTCGCCGTCGCCGCAAAGACACGCTCGCCGGCACGCTTGTCCACCGGCATGCTTTCACCGGTGAGCATCGCTTCATTGACGCTCGATGCGCCTTCGATCACTTCGCCGTCGACCGGCAGGCTCTCGCCCGGCCGCACGATGAAGATGTCGCCGGGAATCAGCAAGCGCGCATCGATTTCGACGAGTTGACCGTTGCGCTCGACGCGTGCCGTTTTCGGCTGCAGGCGAAGCAGCGCTTCGATGGCCACCGTCGTTTTGGCCTTGGCCCGCGCTTCGAGCAGCTTGCCGAGCAACACCAGGGTGATCACCGCCGCCGAGGCCTCGAAATACACCGGCAGGCTGTCGTTTGCACCCAGCGTGACGATCAGGCTGAAGAAGTAGGCCGCGCTGGTGCCGAGCGCCACCAGCACGTCCATGTTGGCACCGCCGCCGCGCAGGGACTTCCAGCCGCCCTCATAAAAGCGCGCGCCGATCCAGAATTGCACCGGCGTGGCCAGCCCAAGTTGCAGCCAGCGCGGCAGCAGATCCTGATGCGCATGCCCGCTCCAGCCGGCGCCGCTGAACATGGTCAGCATTTGCGCGACAAGCGGCAGCGTCAATGCGGCGGCAATCCAGAAGCGGCGCAGTTCAGCCTCATAGACGGCGAGCTTTCTGGCCTTGTCCTCGGCGCGCGAGTTGTCGTCGACCCGACGGGCGGTGAAGCCGGCCTTTTTGATGGTGGCGATCAGCAGCGCCGGATCGGCGACGCCGGGAACGTAACGGATGCGCGCGCGCTCGGCGGCCAGATTGACCGCCGCCTCGACCCCCGGCAAACGCTTGAGCACCTTCTCGATGCGCGCCGAGCATGCGGCACAGGTCATGCCTTCGATAGCCAGTTCGACGCTCTGCTGCGGAACGCCGAAACCGGCTTTCTCGATACTGGCCACCAGCTGCTCCGGCGAAGTCTCAGTCGACGACAACGCGATACGTGCCCGCTCGCTGGCCAGATTGACGCTGGCTTCGACGCCGGGCAGGCGATTGAGGACTTTCTCGATCCGCGCGGCGCAGGCCGCGCAAGTCATTCCGCTGAGCGGAAGATCGAGGCGGCGGAGGGGTTCTGAGAGTTTTGACGATACGGACATACCCGCATTATCCTCTACCCGTGAACGATCAACTGTGCGGATTCGAACAGACCCCACAGACCGAAGGCCAGAACCAGCAATCCGGCCGCCGTGCGCAACGCGCGATTGGCCGCATAGGCCTTGAGGCGGACGGCGAGCAGGCCGGCGAGCAGCAGGTTGGGCAGCGTACCCAGACCGAAGGCCAGCATCATCCCGGCGCCGTGCAGCGCGGAACCGCTGGTCATCGCCGTCACCAGCGCGCTATACACCAGGCCGCAGGGCAGCCAGCCCCACAACAGGCCGAGCGGAAAAGCCTGCGCCACGCTGCGCGCCGGCAGAAAGCGGCGGCTGAGCGGCTGCAAATGCCGCCACAGCCGCTGCCCCAGGCGTTCGCTGAAGGCCAGCGCGCGGTTGACACCCATCAGATAGAGACCGAGCGCCACCAGCATCAGATTGGCCAGCACGAAGAGGATGATGCGCACCGGCAACTGACCGGAGAGAACGAGACTCGCGCCACCCAGGGCACCGGCGATGGCGCCGGCCAGCGCATAGCTGATAATGCGCCCGGCGTTGTATGCCAGATGCAGCGAGGGTCGCGAAGCGGCACCCATGGAAAGCGCGCCGACGATGCCGCCGCACATTCCGATGCAGTGCGTTCCGCCGAGCAGACCGATCAGGAACAGGGCGAGATAACTGGATTCAGGCATGGGGCAGCAGGCGGAGAACTGGAAGCGGTGAGTTTAACTTACTTGCCACTCGCGCCTGCTGACGGACTCGATGCAAGAAAGACTGAATTCCGGCCGGCCGGGAAAGCCGGCAAACAGGCCGTCGTGCCCTTGCACCTGGCCGGGAGGCAAGCTGGATGCGGTGTTGCGGTGGACAGACTGCATGACAAACGATACAGTTGTGTTGGCACCATGGGTTACGGAGCACACTGGTCTTTTCCGGTATTTTTCTCCGGAAACTGGGGCGCTGTCAGCGACTTGGGATGCGCGGCAAGCGAAGACCGTTTTAGGCGCCACTAAATTTGACTAAGCCGATGATTGAATTCAGTTTGATTCAATGGATTGTAGTTTTATACGTCCTATTTGACGGGATGTTTTGCGTCATGACGGAAAACTTTCCGTCAAATAGGTGGCAGACTTTACGTTAGGTTGCTTATGTCCCCCTTCCAGCCTGCACTGCTTGCGTTAGCCGCTTTGACTATATCTTCGCTTGCCTTCGCAGTTGGACCAGACTTCACGGGCAATTGGACCATTGACCTTCGCTCACCTGCGGAACGCAAGCGCAATGTCGAATGTGGGAACGCGGCGTTTGTTCTTCAGCAAGCTGGAGACAGAATTACCGGCGACCATACAATGGCAACTGTCGGTTGCGGCCGCCAAAACGAGGGCGGCGAAGGTACGGTGAAAGGCGTCATTGTTGGCACGACGGCTGTACTCGTCGTTACAAGCGGTCGCAACGGAGCAATTGCCATGGGTACCGCAAAACTAAAGAATGGTTTTCTGCACTGGCACTTGCTTGAAGAAATTAAAGCCGGGGAACCCGAAGGCGATTCACCGCTAATTCTCGGGCGCGGAGTGCTGGCGAGGTAAAGCCAGTAAATTCCCATGTGCATAAACCAGCAATCTAACCCGGCGGTCGAGAGGGACGGCCTGCAAGCTGCGCTTGCAGGTGCCCTCCGCGCTTCGCGCTCCGGCCGCCCCTCACCTCTACGTTAGCCCGCACAGAACACCCATGACCCCTCGCTACCAAGTATTTCTCAGTTCGACGTTCCGCGATCTTCAAGTGGAGCGGCAAGCTGCCCTGGAGGGCATCCTCGAACTCGGGCACTTCCCAGCTGGGATGGAGGCCTTTCCGGCCACGGATGCAACCCCGTGGGAGCTAATCCGTAAGTAATAGGGGACTAAAGTAATAGGGGACAGACCACGGTTTTATTTGCGTTCGTTTAATTTGACTTAATGAACCGTGGTCTGTCCCCTATTGTTTTGTCCCCTATTGTTTGCGCTATTGTTTGCGGACTCTCACCGTGCTGTTTACGCGCCTTCACGGGCGCACTCATTCCGGCAAAAGCCGGAATGACGATGGTCTATTTGAACAAAATTACCCTGCGCGTCGCCGGTGGACGATGCTCAGGGAGCCAGCCGTTCCCTCAGCCAGTGGCTATCCGCCTGCAAGCGATAGGCAATGCGGTCGTGCAGGCGCGACGAGCGGCCCTGCCAGAATTCCCAGTAGTCCGGCAGCAGGCGGTAGCCGCCCCAGTGCGCCGGTCGGGGTGGGTTGAGGCCGAACTTGATTCCGTATTCGACCGCGCGGGCCACGATAATGCTGCGCCCGGCAATCACCTCGCTCTGCGGCGACGCCCAGGCACCGATGCGATGGTTCAGCGGTCGGGTTTCGAAGTAGGCATCCGACTCCTCCTCCGACACTTTTTCAGCCCGCCCTTCGATGCGTACCACCCGTTCCAGTTCTACCCAGTGAAACTGCAATGTGGCAAAGGGATTGGCCGCCAGTTCGCGCCCCTTGCGGCTGGTGTAATTAGAAAACCAGACAATGCCGCGCGCGTCGCAGCCCTTGATCAGCACCGGCCGCGTCGACGGGCGGCCGTTCTCGCCGACCGTCGCCAGCGTCATCGCATTTGGCTCCGGGATACCCCGTTCGATGGCATACGCCAGCCAGGCCTGGAACTGCAGCAGGGGTTCACTGGCGGTTTCCTGCTCGTCCAGCGAGCCTTGCCGATAATCCTTGCGCAGATCGGCAAGGGGGGTGTTGTCGCTCATGGCAAATCTCCGGAAGGCACTTTCATAAAACGGGGTGAGGTGGCGAATTCAACACCCTTTTTGATAGGTGCCGATCAACTGCGCCTGCGCAATAATGTGCCTCTGCATCGCCTGCTCCAGTGTTTTCTTGTTTGGCGTTTGCAGGTCGGGCAACTCCACATCGAGAGCGTAGAGCTTATGGAAGTAGCGGTGCCGGCCTATCGGAGGACAGGGCCCGCCGTAACCAATGCGCTTCCAGTCGTTCAGTCCATCCCGCGTGCCGGCGGGCAGCGACTGCACGCCCTCGGCCAACCCGCCGCTGCTGGCAGGCAGGTTGTACAGCAGCCAATGAACCCAGGTCATGCGTGGCGCAGCCGGATCGGGAGCATCGGGATCGTCGACGATCAGGACCAGGCTCTTTGCCCCGGCAGGAACGCCACTCCAGGCCAGTGGCGGAGAAACGTCCCGGCCCTCGCAGGTATGAACCTTCGGGATCGAGCCCTGGTGATCGAAGGCACTTGAAGTGATGGTCATGTCCATGATTTTTTCTCCAGCTAGAACGTAGATCGGCAAACAAAATGTCAATTGCGCAAGGTTACACCTTGTGCGGCCTCACCAAAACCTGTTCTATCACGGCAAATTTGTTCTGAAGTAATTGATGCAGCCCGATGAAGCCAGAAACTGATCAGATTAACGAATCTGGATCCCGGCGTGCGCCGGGATGACGGTCTATATTTAGTCCGTCATTCCGGCGCACCCCAGGGGTATTTCCTTCGGGGCAAAAGCCGGAATCCAGTATTCTGCGTGAATGAAACAACCCTGCGTTTACCTGCTGGCCAGCCGCAGAAACGGTACGCTTTATACCGGCGTCACATCCAACCTGATCCAGAGGGTTTGGCAACACAGGAACAATCTCGTGGATGGGTTCACCAAAAAGTACGGCGTACACACCCTGGTCTGGTTTGAAGCACACGAGACGATGCCATCGGCCATCGAGCGTGAGAAAGCCATCAAGGAATGGCGCAGGGCCTGGAAAATTGAACTCATCGAATCGGTGAATCCGCAGTGGCGCGATTTTTTCGAGGATATTGTCTGATACTTTGGGCTGGATCCCGGCGTGCGCCGGGATGACGATCAACTTACCCCCGCAGTGTTCGCCTAAGCAAACATCACAATTCATACCGACATTCCGGCGCACCCCAGGGGTATTTCCTTCGGGGCAAAAGCCGGAATCCAGTATTCTGCGTGGATGAAACAGCCCTGCGGTTACCTGCTGACCAGCCGCAGAAACGGTACGCTCTATCCCTGCAGACCAAATGCCCGCCATACTTCGCCTTGCGGCCAATTTGTCGCGCTCAACCCAGGTTATCCGGATAATCGTCACCAATGCCATCATCGCTTTCCCCACGCGCCGAACGCTTTTTCCTGCTTACCCTGGCGGGTATCCAGTTCAGTCATATTCTCGACTTCATGATCATCATGCCGCTCGGCCCGATCCTGATGCGCGCATTCGGGATCGGGACTCACGAATTCGGCTTGCTGGTGGCCTCTTACAGCTTCAGCGCCGCTCTCTCCGGCCTGTTCGCCGCTACCTTCGTTGACCTCTTCGAACGCAAGCGTCTGTTGCTGATCAGCTTCTCCCTGTTTGCCGTTGCGACCCTGGCCTGTGGTCTGGCGCCCAACTACCTGACGCTGATGCTTGCGCGCGGACTGGCCGGGGCCTTCGGCGGCGTGATGGGGGCGATGGTGCAGACGATGATCGGCGATGCCATCCCCTATGCGCGGCGCGCCAAGGCCACAGGCGTAGTATCGACCGCGTTTTCGATCTCGACCGTGGCCGGGGTTCCCCTGTCGTTGTGGCTGGCCAATCTGCTCAACTGGCGCGCGCCGTTTATCCTGATTGGCATTCTGAGCCTGCTCTTCATCCTCGTCGGCCTGCGCATCCTGCCCGAACTGCGGAGTCACCTGAACAAGGAACAGCGTTCTCACCTGCTGTCGGCGACCTTCGAAGTCCTGGGCGACACCAATCACCTGCGCGCGCTGTTGTACTCGGCGCTGATCATCTTCTCCGGCTTCACAGTCATCCCCTACATCACCGTGTATGCGGTCAATAACATCGAGATTTCCCAGCACGACATCCCCATCGTCTACCTCGTCGGCGGTGCGGCGACGCTCTTCTCCGCGCCGTTCATCGGGCATACGGCCGACAAGTACGGCAAGGTCGAGATCTATCGCCTGGTGGCGATTGCCGCGATGATTCCCCTGCTGGTAGTGACCCATGTCAGCACCGTGCCGCTGTGGCTGTGGGTCGTCTGCACGACGAGCTTCTTTGTGCTGGTATCGGGGCGCATGATCCCGGCCATGGCCATCATTGCCTCGGCCGCGCAGCCCAATCTGCGCGGAACCTTCATGACCCTTAACGGAACCGTTCAGTCGCTGGCCATGGGGCTGGCGACAAGCCTGGCGGGCTTCATCATCACCCTCGACGATACAGGCAGGATGGTCGGCTACTCTAAGGTGGGCTATGTGGCCATCGCGGCCAACCTCCTGGCCATCGGGATCGTCTCGCGCATCGTCATGCATGACCGGGCCCCGCAGGCCAGGTGACATCCCAGTCCGTGGCTCGAGGCCAGGCTTCGCGCTCATCCAGGCGCACCCCAAGAGTGTTTCCTTCGGGGCAAAAGCCGGAATCCAGTACCTACCTCTGCTATCCATTAAAACGATCAGATCAACGAACTGGACCCCGGCTTCCGCCGGGGTGACGAGCGTGGAAATCAGGCAGTAATGATTTCTTCAAAGATTCTCAGTTGTTCTTTGCGCCCTGCTCTACCCATTTTTTCAGAACGTCGATCTTCTCTTTGGGGATCGACTCCTTTCCATGCGGCATCTTGATCGAAGGATCGGCACGACCCTCGACCAGCATGATCAGGACACTGCTCAGGCTGTCGCCGGGCTTGATGATGCTGCCGAATTTGGTGCCTTTCATCAGGCTGTCATAGCTGGTCATGAGCAGACCGCTGGCCTCGGTCCCCTTGCCGCCTTCGGCATGGCACTCCAGGCAGTACTGCTTGAGGATCGGCTGCACGTCGGCCTTGTAGCTGACTTCCCTTGGCCCGCACGCGGCAAGCATCAATGTGCCGGTAACCAGAACACCACCCCGCAATAATCCGTTTTTCATGTTGTCTTCCCCTTCCGTCGTTTCAGATTGATCAGCGATTTGATCTGCGCACCGCGGCAAGCCCAGGGTGTGCAGACCAGCACTATGAACTATAGGCCGCAAAACCGTTTTTTGCACGCCGGGAACTATCTCAACGCAAGCAACTCCGAGTCGGCATTGACTCAGCCTGGAAGAACCAGCCGCACGGCACCGTCGCCAGGCAAGACAGGAGCGATAATGTGTTCGAGTCGATGCCAGTAAAAAAGGGCGCTACCGCCCCAGCCATTCCTGCATCCGCCGCCAATGCGATCCCTCCCAGAAGACGCGCTTGCAGACATCGCAGGTCGAGAAACGCTCGTGGCCGGCTCGTACCGAGGGAGGCAATCGTTCGAGCACGGCCGCCTTGTCGATGACCCGCAAGGGAGCATTGCAAACCAGGCACAGGCTGAGCGGGCGGGCGCTGCGCGCCAGATCCAGGCGGTCCATGATTTCCAGAAATTGCTGCGCCGGCTTCAGGTGATGGACATAACAGCCGTGCGTAATGCTGCGCTGTTTGAGCAGTTCGCGGTCGCGCGTGAGCACGATGCGGCCTTCGCATACGGCGATATCCGCTATCTCGCGGTCCTGGTAGTGATTGTCGTAGAGCGTATCGAAACCGGCCATGCGCAGCCGGCGGGCAAGCGCGCCGAGATGGGCGTCTGCAATGAATTTCGGGTTCCGCAGTGGCTGCTCGCGAACGCGCAGCAGAGGCGTGATATCGAAGGCTTCGAACTTAGGATAGACCGCGACACGCTCGCCTTCGCGCAGCCGGCGATCAAAGCCGACCGACTCGCCATTCACCAGAATCAGCTCGACTTCGGTGTGAGGAACGCCCAGCGCTTCAATCATGTGCTTGCTCGTCGCGTTCTCGGCGCAAGCCACGCTGAATTCCCGCTGTCGTCGCCCGGCTGGCAGAAAGTCGTTCAATTCCTCATAGAAACGAAATGTCGCCGTCACCATTGCACTTGCCTCTTGCATCCCGTACATATCTACCGGAATGGCCTACCCATGGGTTAGATCGATCGTTTGCGAAAGCTCCGCATGTTCCTTTCGCCAGCCGCTACCGGCAACCATGAAGGATAAAGAAATGGACGGACAGGCGCCATGGTGAAGAGAACCGATTGCGTAATCAATGTTCCGGAGGTCTTATCGAATTTCGACCACGGCCTCACCGGCGTCCAACATGTCGCGCAGCTCTGGCAGTCGATTATCGACCAATAATGTCATGCAGAAATCAGGATGGCATGGTCCGTTTCGGCTGTGGCATATTCGAGCGCCGCCAGAATGTCGTCTTCCTCAAGCATCGGGTAATCTTCAAGAATTTCCTGATGGGAAGCACCTGCACTAAGTAACCCCAAATTATCCGTGACGCGAATGCGCATGCCGCGAATGCACGGCCGCCCGCCACATTTACCGGGTTCGATAGTGATTCGATCAAACAGACGAGATTTCATGATTCTTCCAAACGAAGCAGAAACGCTTCTACAAGTATGTCGTTTGAACACCCGATTGGCAACCGTGCTTCCCGTCACTCCGTGCTTCCCGTCACTCCCGAAACTCCAAAAACTCCCGTCATTCCGGGCTTGACCCGGAATCCAGTTCGTTAATCAAATATGCACAAATCCGGATTCCGCCCTTTCCCACAAAGGAAACACGGTTGCCAGCACCCGGAATGACCGCAAAGCCAGGCCCCAAACCACGCCCCACCCCGGATATGCACATACCCCACCCTGCCGGCTTTACCCCCTTCTCCCCGCGGGAGAAGGGCCGGGGATGAGGGCACGCAATTCCGGCCACACCTTCACCCGTATTTTGTATGATGAGAATCAATCAACCGGACAAACAAGCCCCATGGTCACGATAGCCTCGATCCTTGGAATAACAGCAGACCACAAGGAAATGCTGCGCG
>NZ_JAEUOI010000054.1 GCF_016790145.1 Propionivibrio sp.
CCGTTGAAGGTGGTGAACTCGTTCGGCGTTCCGTTGAGCATTCCCTCCGGGCTGGCGCCGTTGTCGCCGGCGATGTAGATGATCAGCGTATTGTCGAGCTGGCCCATGTCCTCGACCGCCTGGATGACGCGACCGATCTCGTGGTCGGTGTAGGCCAGGTAGGCGCCAAAGACTTCGGCCTGTTTGATAAACAGCTTCTTCTCGATAAAGCCGAGCGAATCCCAGGTCGGCAGTTCCTTTGGCCACGGGGTCAGTTGAGCGTTGGGAGGCATGATGCCCAGTCGCTTCTGGTTGGCGAAAATGGTTTCGCGAATCTTGTTCCAGCCCTGGTCGAACAGGTGCATGTCGCCGATCTTCTTGATCCACTCCGGCGTAGGATGATGCGGCGAGTGCGTGCCGCCCGGCACGTAGTAGACCAGGAACGGCTTCTCCGGCGCAACCGCCTTGATCTCCTTCATGTACTGGATGGCCTCGTCGGCCATTGCCGTGGTCAGGTTCCAGCCCGGGTTGCCCTGGAAGGGGAAGATCGCCGTGGTGTTGCGGAACAGGTTCGGCTGCCATTGGCTGGCGTCGCCGCCGACGAAGCCATAGAAGTACTCGAAGCCCATGCCGTTCGGCCATTGGTCGAAGGGCCCGGCCTGCGTCGCCTGATAGAAGGGCGTGTTGTGGTTCTTGCCGAACCACGAGGTGGCGTAGCCGTTGTCGCGCAGGATGGCGCCGATGGTGCCGTTCTCCTTGCGGATAACCGAGTTGTAGCCCGGAAACCCCGTCGCGATTTCACCTACCACCCCGAACCCGGCGACGTGGTGGTTGCGTCCCGTGATCAAGGCCGCGCGCGAAGGCGAGCACAGCGACGTGGAGTGGAAGTTCGTGTAGCGCAGCCCGCTTTTCGCGATACGGTCCATCGCCGGAGTCGGAACGACGCCGCCAAAAGTCCCTGGTGCGCCGAACCCGCTGTCGTCGGTCATGATCAGCAGCACGTTGGGCGCGCCCTTCGGCGGCACTGCGCGGGGCGCCCACCAGGCTTTGGACTCCGAAGCCTTTTCCTTGATCTCGCCGCCGAACTTCGGGTCGGGCGGCGGAAGCTGGTTGCCCTTGATCGTCGTCGTCGCGCCGGGCGAACCCAGGGTGCCGGTGACCTGCTGCGCGATACTCAGTCCGCAAGCGGCTGCGAGCAAAAGTCCTGCAGCCCATGAAATCAACGTCAGGCGAAACTTTTTCATGATTGGCCCTCCTGAAAATTTACTCTTCGGTCAAACAGGGAGATGTCTGGCGATCAAACCCGGCATCAAAAACTCTTAGAACCGGAAATTGACGCCGAGCGCCGGGCCACCCATCTTCATGTCCTCGATCGGCTTGCGGCCACTCTGGCTGTAGTAGAGATAACGGTAGTCGAGGATGACGTCGCCCCAGTCGAACGCATACCCGACCCCGGCGACGCCCTGCCAGGTGAATGCCGAGGAACCGCTGCCGACATCGACATAGCCGTTGGCAAACCACTTGCTGTCGCCGAGATTGGCCCGCCCGCGGGCGCCGACGATGCCGGCCCAGATGTTGACGTCCTTCTCGGCGCTGCGCGCGAAAATGATGTTTGTATTGACTTCGGTATTCAGCCCGAGGTAGCGGAATCCGGCGAAGACGTCGAGGTTGGCTTTCGGTTCGAGGATCAGCGAATAGCCGCCCGCTGCCGTCCACACCAGACCCTTGATGTCGATGTCGCCGCTCGTATCGAGGAGGCCACCGGCGCGAACCTTGCTCTGCGAATCCGAGAAGTGCATGTACATCAGATCGCTACCGATGACCCAGCGCCCTTTGCGTGCTGCGCCCGTCAGCATCCCCGCAAAATCGAGGTTGTCAAGGTAACTGTCGGGCTTGGTTTCAACGCTCTTGTCGTTGAAATTTAGATTTGCCTTGACGGTGGGAAGCCAGAGATACGGCATCACGGAGTACGACCAGTCATCCGCTGCAGCCTGCGCCGAAACGATCTGAGGAAAAATCACGGCAAGACCTGCAAGCACTGTAGCGAAAAATCTCATTTTCATTTCACGATCCGCTTTCATGGAAGTAGTTCTTGAAAGGAATATCCGGTTCACCGGGTCTCATCCTAAACCAAGGCTCCAATGTGAGGACAGGATACCATCAACATTCTTGCTCCTCATGCCGCCAACCAGATCATTATCGGGAAATGAGGCACGCCGTTCCAAAGCATCAAGCCCTTGTTAAGTCGCAGCCGAAATGCGGAAATAATTCTATCGGCTAGAATGACCAAACAGGATGACAGTTTACGACAATAAAATACCATATTTTGACACCGCAATAGATTACTCACCAATGACTGCCAGCAAACGATTTCCCCCACCACAACAGGGAATGATCCGCGCCGGGCCGATGGCGGCGATTCCGGATCTTCTGCACGAGTTCGGGGTAGCCCCCGCTCCTCTTCTGAAGAAGTGCGGCCTGCCGGAAGACATTTTTCTCCACCCCGACAGCACGATGCCGTTTGCCACGCTGGGGCGCCTGCTCAAGGCGTGCGTACGTGAAAGCGGGTGCGCTCATTTCGGGCTGCTGGTCGGCCAGCGCGCCAGCCCTTCAGCGCTCGGTGCCGTGGGCTTCCTGATGAAAAATTCGCCGGATGTCGCCACCGCGCTCAATGAATTTGTACTCAATTTCGATTTGCATGATCGGGGAGCAACGCTATTCCTCAAGGAAGCCGAGGGATCCTGCTTGCTCGTTTATGAGATATACCAGCATGGCATAGAAGCGGCGGAGCAGATCGTCGACGGAGCAATGGCGGTCGGATTAAACCTCATGCGCTCGCTGTGCGGGCCGGACTGGCTTGCGGACGAAATTCTCTTTCGCCGTGATACACCTGAGGATGTCGAGCCCTATCGGAATTTCTTCCAGGTGCCGATGCAGTTCAATGCCAGGCTGACCGCCCTGCGCTTCGACAGTCGCTGGCTGGCCAGAAAAATACCGCTCGCCGATCCGGTTTTGCGCCAACACTTCCTGCAAAACGTCCAGGAGATGATTCGCCATTCTCCTGAAGACTACCGGAGCAAGGTATATCAAGCCGTGCTGTTGCTGCTTGGCTCCCAACGCTGCAATCTTGACGGACTCGCCGACTATTTTTCGCTTCATCCACGAACCCTGAACCGCCGACTGAAGGAAGCTGGCACCAGCTTTCGCGAACTTCACAACGAAGCTCGCCACGCAACGGCCTGCCAGTTGTTGCAGCAAACCAGAAGCAGTATCGCCAATATCGCGGAGCTGCTCGGTTATTCAAACGAAACCTCATTCAACCGTGCATTTTCCCATTGGGAGGGAACGCCTCCCGCAAAGTGGCGCAGGCAGATGCAGGCCACAAGCGGCTAGAACCGCCGCTGTAACCTATCGGCTTGCAGACAGCAAGGCCAGGAACCTAAGTCAGACGCGACCGCCGCAATTCCAGGTTTGGCGAGGGGTGTGCCCAGTGATTATGACCTCGGGATAGGGTATGGATTATCATTACGGTTGATGTCTGATTTAAAGCAGATTAAAATACGACTATATTTCACTGGAAGGACTAAAGATGTTACTCGATCGTGCCGACCAAGCCATTTCGTCTACTGAACTTCAGAAAAACGCTCGTCTGTTGCTGGATCGCATGGCCGACGGCAGCCAGGATCGCTACGTCGTGATTCGTGATAACCGACCTACCGCGGTCATGCTACCGACCGCACGCTATGAGGCGCTGATGACTGAGTTGGAAGACCTGCGTATTGAGGCCGTGGCGCGTGCTCGGCTGTCCTCTATCGACCGGCTTGAACTGGTGTCGCACTCCGAAATGCTGGCGCGTTTTGGCGATGATGAATAATGGCGTGGATAGTCAATTACCACCCTGACGTCGAGCAGGATTTACTTAACCTTGGCCGAGCCGAAGCCAGGGCCATTCTGAAAGTGATTGAAGAACGTATTGCCCAAGGCGAGCCTGACAAACTGGGGAAGCGACTCGCGGGTGAGTTGTCAGGGTGCCGACGAATTCGCACTGGCCAGACAAGAATTGTCTATCGTGTCGATGGTGACCGGATCGAGGTGTTGATCATTGCGCTTGGAATGCGCCGTGATAACGAAATCTACGATACCGCATCCAGTAGAGTCGATTGATCGCCACTACGAATGTCTTGGCGTACTTTAATTTCCCTTTCGTCAAAACCCTCATAACAGACGAGAGGAATTTGCATTGAACCTCTGAGCCGGCATTCATGCCCCGCTCACAGCCCGGCCCCCCATCGGTACTGCCAGGCAATCCCGATCAGGTCGTAATTGTTACCGGTACGGGCCGACACTCCGCTGCTGGCGTAAAGCTTGACGGAGTTTCGCACGTCCACGGGAAACGCCAGCGTGCCTCCCAGGCGCCAGTTCTGTTGCAGGTCGTTGCTCAGCGTGCCGTTGAGCGTCGTGCGACCGCCGGCAAAGCAGGTGGCGTCAAGTGAAGCCCAGATACCCGAGCGGAATCCGTAAATCGCATGCCCCTGCAACGAGTAGAGCGGAGCCTGCGAGCGGGTATTGCCGCCGAAGAAATCCTTGTTGTCGGTGAAGAAGGTGGCCGCACCCTGCATCTCCAGTGTCCATTGGCCCAAAGCCTTGGAAATCCCGAGCTCCGGCTTGAAAAACCAGCGGTTGGTACCGATGTTGACCACCCGGTTGGGATCGTACTGACTCGCAGGCGCCGACACCTGCAGGCTGGCGCCGACGATCAGATCCTGCTCGAAATCCCTGAACTCTTTCAGCGACAGCGCCGGCGCGCCGTACAGGTTAAGCGATACCCGGAATCTGGAATCGGCCAGTCCATTGACGATGCGCTCGACCGGCTCGCCCGCCACCTCGGCGGTTCCGGAAAACCAGGAATAGGGCACGATGGCGTCAAATTTCCCGGACTGGCCCCACAGCTCGAATACCCGCGCATAGGCGAGTACTGCGTTTGAGGTATCGAGCTGCGCGTTTTTCACCGGCAGGGAGGCGCCGAATGGTACGGCGCCTTGCGTGTAAGCGTAACCGGCAATCAGGAAATTCATCCCGATCGGCGCGTTGGAGTAGGCGCGCGGCTCGATATCCTGCGCGTGCGCGATGGCAATAGTGCCGACGGCAAGCACTGTGGCGGTGAGCAGCAAAGCCGTTGCCCGGCACAAGCGAAGACGGAATCCCTGCCATGATTGACGGGCAATGCCGGCAAGCAGAGTTATCCGATTGAAGCAAGGCAAGGCGAGGCTCATCCTGGTTACACCTGAAAGTCTGCGAAAAAACATTACTGCCTGATTTCCACACTCGCTACCCCGGCGCAAGCCGGGGTCCAGCTCGTTTTATGTTCTAATCCATTTCAGAGAAAGGCACTGGATTCCGGCTTTTGCCCCGAAGGAAATACCCCTGGGGTGCGTCGGAATGAGTGCGAAGCCTAGCCTCGGGCCAGGGCTTGGGAGGTGTTGATCCATTAATTCACAGCGTCTGAGTACGAGAATTGAAGTTGACAGCAGAGCCGGCGAGCGAAGGATTGCGCTTGAGGCATCGTCCTCAGCCGGACAGAGTATCGATCACCACCTGCGCAAGTCTAAATGCCGGGATCGACTCTGGTCAATCCGGGTTTTTGCAGATTAGCCCAAGCTTTAAGCCTATCAGCCGAACACACAAGGTCAATCATCACCAATACCGATAGCCGCACGGCAGGCCATGGCCGTCTCGAATACCTTATCACCGGCGGCTTCGCCAAGCACCGTGAAGTGGCCCATCTTGCGGCCCGGTCGGGCCACATCCTTGCCGTAGAGGTGCAGCTTGAGACGGGGTTCTGCGAGCAGGATGTTCCAGTCCGGCTCGCGCATCGGCTGCTCGTCTTCGTCATACCACAGGTCGCCGAGGAGGTTGACCATCACGGCGAGCGAGTGAGTTCTGATCTCGCCCAGCGGCAGGCCGCACAGTGCCCGCACCTGCTGCTCGAACTGGCTGGCGACGCAGGCATCGAGCGTGAAGTGGCCGGAATTGTGCGGCCGCGGCGCCAGCTCATTGACCTGGAGCCGGCCATCGACAACGAAGAACTCGACACCCAGAGTGCCGACATAAGCCATCCTGACGGCGATCGCCTCGGCGATTTCCCCGGCCTGGCGCGTCAGCTCGCCAGACGAGGCGCGCGCCGGAACCCTCGAGTAATCGAGGACACCGTGACGGTGGCAATTCTCGATCGCCGGAAAGCACTTGACCTCCCCGCTCTCGCCTCGCGTCAGCACCAGCGACAGCTCAAAATCGAGAGTGACCTGCCGTTCGAGAACGCAGGGCTCCTTGTTGAACTGACGAAAGGCGGCCAGTGTGTCGTCAATGCCGCCGACCCGCTCCTGGCCCTTGCCGTCGTAGCCGAAGCGGGCGACCTTGAG
>NZ_JAEUOI010000066.1 GCF_016790145.1 Propionivibrio sp.
AGAACTATTCAATGTGCGCCGGTTCGCCTTCCCTGGGCTCCTGCCGGACTTTTCTCCCGGTCATCAGATCGACAAGATCTGCGGCGAAGGCCAGGGCAAACAGTGTTGTTCCGAGGGCCATGCCCAGTTGCGGAATCCACAGCGGAGTGGCATCCAGACCGGTTGAAATGTCGTTGAAAGTCAGGGACTGCCGGACCAGACGGATCGAGAACCAGGCCAGCGCACCGGAAACCGCCAGCGCCAGCGCATGGCAAAACATGTCCAGCCAGCGGTGAGCGCGCGGTGACAGCCGATTGATCAGCAAAGTGACGCGAATATGCTCACCACGACGCAGGGTTGAGGCCATCGCCAGAAAGGCTGAAGCCGCCATGCAGTAACCCGCGTAGGCATCGGCGCCTTGCAGTTCGAGCGCCGGAATGTAGCGCCCGAAAATGCTCGAAAGAACGGCCAGCAACGTGCCGATCATGAACAGACCGGCAAGATACCCTGCTCCCTCGAACAGGCAATCAAGAAAGGAACGCATCAATACTCCCTGAAAAAACAGGGTGCCGGGGCAACCCTGGGTGGTACTGCTTTTTCCGTTTCTTTGAACAGTCCGGTTATTTGCGATACGCCTCAATGATGGCCTGGCCTTCGGCACCGGTCTGCGTCGTCCAGTCACCGATCATGGTCAAGCCGATTTTCCTGAAGTCGGCGCGCAATTGCTCGGAACCCTCCTCAACTTTCATGCCATTCTTGATCAGTTGCTCCTTGTACCAGGCGTTCTTCTCGGCGCTCGTTTTCCAGCCCCGCGCTTCGGCTGCAGCCGCTGCCTTGAGTACGGCGGCCTGTGTCGGCTTGTCGAGCGCGTCAAAGGCCTTCTGTGAAACGATGACCAGATTCTTCGGCAGCCAGGCGCTGACATCGTAGTAGTACTTGACCTGTTCCCAGACCTTGCTGTCGTAGCCGGTCGCAGCGGACGTCATGAAGGTGGTGACGGCGCCGGTGGCCAGTGCCTGGGTCAGTTCGGCGGCCTGGATGGTGACCGGCTGTGCGCCAACCAACTGGGCGATGCGGCTGGTGTTGGGGTTATAGGCTCTCCACTTGACGCCTTTCAAATCCGCCGCCGAATTGATCGGTTTGGCGCTGAAGATGCCTTGCGGAGGCCACGGCACATCGTACAGTACCTTGATTCCCTGTTTCGCCAGACGTGCTTCGGTGGCGGCTTTCGAGACCTTCCACAGTTTCTCGGCCCCGGGATAACTGGTGGCCAGGAAGGGAATCGAATCGACACCAAAAACCGGGTCTTCGTTGGAGTAGCTTGAAATGATGATCTCGCCGATATCGGCCTGGCCGCCCTGCACCGCGCGCTTGATTTCGTTGGCCTTGAACAGCGAGCCGCCGTCGTGCACCGTGATTTTCAGTTTGCCGCCGCTCGCCTGATCGACATCGGCGGCAAATTGCCGGATGTTCTCCGTGTGGAAATTGCTTCCCGGGTATCCGGTTGGCATGTCCCATTTCTGCTGGGCCTGCGCCCCGGAAGCGAATAACAGCATGGCCGAGGCGGTGCCGACGGCGACGAGCTTCTTCAACATAGAGTTCTCCTGAGGCGAATGAGGTTCAGCAAGCCACTGGCGAGCCGGGTGCGTGGTGTTACGAAATCACGAAATGATGAAACTTGAAAATAATGCAAGTCAAAAGGCAAGGTTTTCATCCTGACTACGAGCACACAACGTTAATAATACGTCGACGAATTGTCAATGTTATTTTGTATAATGCGGCTGTATCTCAATGGAAACCTCCTCATGACGACCAGACCAACTGCAAAAGCACTGGGTAAACCCGACAGACCAATGGACAGGACGCCGCACATTGTTTCCTCGTCGCATCTGATTTCGGCGAAATCGCCCGAACTGTCCGAGTTTGAATTCGGACTGATCATTGCCGGCCACGCCTTCAACCGCTGGCTGATTCGTTGCATGGGAGCGGCCGGGGTCAAGGACATGACACCGGTCGATGTTCTGGTTTTGCATCACATCAATCACCGGGGTTCGGAAAAACGACTGGCCGACGTCTGCTTTGTCCTCAACATCGAAGACACGCATGTCGTATCGTATTCAGTCAAGAAACTGGTGGGAATGAAACTGGTCATCAGCACAAAACGCGGCAAGGAAGTCTTTTTGTCATTAAGCGAGGACGGTGTTGCCCTGTGCGACCGCTACCGCGATATCCGTGAAGCCTGCCTGCTCCCCGGCTTCTCGGGTCAGAAAGAAGAGAATGAACATCTTGGCGAAATCGCCCGCCTGCTGCGTACCCTCTCCGGTCGCTATGACCAGGCGGCACGCGCCGCATCATCCTGTTAGTTAGCCTGAACCCGCTACAGCCAGCCTTGGGGGACTGGCACTGACCGTTAGCGGGCGCGATAGAGCAGGGACGGGTGCACGTCCCTCAGCACCTTCTGCATTCCCTTGCGGCTATTCAGATTGAGAATCACCGGTGAGCGGGTATTGGCCGCTATTTTTCCGCCTTCGGCCTCGTCGCGATAAACGATAACCACGACAGCGACGTCTTCAGCGCCGTGCAGGCCGATCAGCGCACAATCGGCATCCGACAGTTCGATCTGATACTCGATGTCGAGCGCTTCAGGTGCCACGATCGGGAACATGACCTCCGTATCATCGAGCGATTGCAGCCAGAAAACGGTGGCCTTGCCTTCCTCATGAAAAAGCTTGAAGCGCTTGCAGTCCTCGAAACCGGCAATTCCTTCGGGGAAGGTGAACAATGTCTCCGGATCAACCTGAACATTCTTCAAACCAAGGCGTTCGATATCAATTTTCATAAACTCTCCCCGACAGATGTGAACGCCAGATTGGCGTGGTCACATTTAACTCCAATCGAACAGGCCGTGCAAGACGATACCGGCATGCGATCAAGGCCAGTCGATTGTCGCCACTTGAGTTTTCCTCTGCGATTGCGCATAGTTCGCCCTTTTGAAAATTTGAACGCAGATGGCCTCCCTTGTTGAACAACGCATTACCCTGAAAATTGCCGATGAAATCGGTGCCCGTAGCGAGCAGGTCATCGCCGCCGTCACCCTGCTTGATGCAGGCGCAACGGTCCCCTTTATCGCCCGCTATCGCAAGGAAGTTACCGGCGGACTCGACGACATCCAGTTGCGCCTGCTCGACGAGCGTCTCATCTACCTGCGCGAACTCGAAGACCGCCGCGCCGCAATACTGTCCTCAATCGAGGGCCAGGGAAAACTCACCCCCGAACTGACAATTCAGATCGAAGCGGCTGCAAGCAAGCACAGCCTCGAAGACCTCTACCTGCCGTACAAGCCCAAGCGCCGCAGCAAGGCGCAGATCGCCCGCGAGGCTGGCCTGGCGCCGCTTGCCGAGGCATTGCTCAGCGACCCGACACTGACACCGGAAGCCGAAGCCGAGCGATTCATCAACGCCGAGGCTGGTTTTGCCGACATCAAGGCCGTTCTCGACGGCGCCCGCCAGATCCTCATGGAACAGTTTTCCGAGGACGCACAATTGCTGGGTAGTCTTCGCGAATACCTGGAAGTGCATGGTGTGGTGAGATCGATCGTGATCGAAGGCAAGGAAAGCGAAGGCGCCAAGTTCCGCGACTACTTCGACTATTCGGAGCCGATCCGCGCCATCACCTCACACCGCGTGCTGGCGCTGTTGCGCGGGCGCAACGAAGGCGTGCTGCAAATTGCCCTGCTGCTCGACAGCGAGCTGGAAAACTCCCCTCTGCCCACCGTAGGGGGGGCGGGAGCGCGGGCTGTCAATCCTTGTGAAGCGCGCATCGCCAAACGCTTCGCCATCGCCGACCAGGGGCGTGCGGCCGACAGGTGGCTGGCCGACAGCGTGCGCTGGACGTGGCGCATCAAGATTTTCCTGCGCCTCGAACTGGACCTGATGAGCGCCCTGCGCGAGCGTGCCGAAGAAGAAGCGATCCGCGTATTCGGTTCCAATCTGCATGATCTGCTGCTCGCCGCCCCGGCCGGGCAACGCGCCACCATGGGCCTCGACCCTGGCCTGCGTAGCGGGGTCAAGGTGGCTGTCGTCGATGCTACCGGCAAACTGCTCGACACGGCGACCATTTACCCGCACGAACCGCGCCGGGATTGGGACGGTGCTTTGCACATGCTGGCTGCGCTGGCAAAAAAGCACCAGGTCGACCTGATCAGCATCGGCAACGGCACGGCATCGCGCGAGACCGACAAATTAGCCGCTGAACTGATCGTGCGGGCTCCCGACTTGAGCATGACCCGGATCGTCGTCTCCGAAGCCGGCGCCTCGGTCTATTCGGCATCCGAATACGCTTCGCGCGAGTTTCCCGAGCTTGACGTCAGCTTGCGCGGCGCGGTTTCCATCGCCCGCCGCCTGCAGGACCCGCTCGCAGAACTGGTCAAGATCGATCCCAAATCGATCGGTGTCGGCCAGTACCAGCACGACGTCAGCCAGTCCCGGCTGGCGCGCGCGCTCGTCGCTGTTGTCGAAGACTGCGTAAATGCCGTCGGCGTTGATGTGAATACCGCTTCGGTGCCGCTGCTGACGCACGTCTCCGGGCTCAACAGCACGCTCGCCGCCAATATCGTCGCCTGGCGCGACCAGCATGGCGCGTTCCGCAACCGTCAGGCCCTGCGCGACGTGCCGCGCCTTGGCGACAAGACCTTTGAGCAGGCTGCCGGCTTCCTGCGCATCAACGGCAGCGACAATCCGCTCGACGCTTCATCGGTGCATCCGGAAGCCTATCCGCTAGTCGAACGCATCCTGGCCGACCTCAAAAAAGGAATCCGTGACGTGATCGGCGATCCGCGTCTGGTCAAATCGCTTGAGCCGGGCAAATATACCGACGAAAAATTCGGCCTGCCAACCGTCAAGGACATCCTCAAGGAACTCGAAAAACCAGGCCGCGACCCACGCCCGGAGTTCAAGACTGCCGTTTTCAGGGACGGCATCGGCGACATCAAGGACCTGCAAGCGGGAATGATTCTCGAAGGCACCGTTACCAATGTGGCGAACTTCGGCGCCTTTGTGGATATTGGCGTGCATCAGGATGGCCTGGTGCACATATCGGTACTCTCCAGCAAGTTCGTCAAGGACCCGCGCGAAGTGGTCAAGGCCGGCGACGTGGTCAAGGTCAAGGTGGTCGAAGTCGACTTGCCGCGCAAGCGCATAGCGCTCAGCATGCGCCTTGGCGACGACACCCCCGGCACGCCGAAAACAGACAGCGCGCCGATG
>NZ_JAEUOI010000090.1 GCF_016790145.1 Propionivibrio sp.
CCCCAGAATTGGAGTACATCATGAAAATGGTTACCGCAATCATCAAGCCCTTCAAGCTTGACGAAGTGCGTGAAGCGCTTTCTGTCATCGGTGTCCAGGGCATTACGGTCACCGAAGTCAAGGGCTTCGGCCGCCAGAAGGGCCACACCGAGCTTTACCGTGGCGCCGAATATGTCGTCGATTTTCTGCCCAAGGTCAAGGTTGAAGCCGCGATCCAGGATGCACTTCTGGACCAGGTGATCGAGGCCATCGAAAAATCGGCCGGCACCGGCAAAATTGGCGACGGCAAGATCTTTGTCTTCGACCTTGAACAAGTCATCCGCATCCGCACCGGCGAAACCGGTGAGGAAGCCCTGTGAGGAGCACATCATGAAACACCTCTTTGTCATACTTGCACTGTTCGGAGCCGTGACTTGCGGCACTCCGGCCTGGGCAGAAGAGAAGGCCGCCGCCACACCGGTGGCCACCGCAGTGGCAGAAGCCGCCGCCGCGCCTGCTGCACCCGTCGTCCTGGTAGCGAACAAGGGCGACAACGCCTGGGTGATGGTCAGCGCCGCGCTGGTCATCCTGATGTCGATCCCTGGCCTGGCACTGTTTTACGGCGGACTGGTCCGTGCCAAAAACATGCTCTCGGTACTGATGCAGGTCTTTGTTACGTTCTCGCTGATCAGTGTGCTGTGGGTGATATACGGCTATTCGGTGGCGTTTACCGAAGGGGGCAACTTCTTCGGAACGCTGGACAAGCTGTTCCTGAAGGGCATGACGGTCGATTCCGTAGTGGCCACCTTCAGCAAGACAGTGGTCATCTCCGAGTACGCTTACGTCATCTTCCAGGGCGCCTTTGCGGCGATTACCTGCGGACTGATCGTCGGTGCCTTCGCCGAGCGGGCAAAGTTCTCGGCCATCCTGGCCTTCATGGTGCTGTGGTTCACATTCTCCTACCTGCCGATGGCGCATATGGTCTGGTACTGGGCGGGTCCGGATGCCTATACCGACGCGGCAGCCGGCGAAGCCGCCGGCAAGACGGCTGGCTTCCTGTTCCAGAAAGGCGCGCTCGATTTCGCCGGTGGTACCGTGGTGCATATCAACGCCGCTATTGCCGGCATCATCGGTGCTTTCATGATCGGCAAGCGTGTTGGTTACGGCAAGGAATCGATGGCGCCGCATAGCCTGACGTTTACCATGATCGGCGCTTCGCTGCTGTGGTTCGGCTGGTTCGGTTTCAACGCCGGTTCCGCGCTCGAAGCTTCGGGCGGCGCTGCCCTGGCGATGGTCAACACCTGGGTGGCTACGGCCTGCGCGACACTGTCCTGGATGTTTGCCGAATGGATGATCAAGGGCAAGCCCTCGATGCTCGGTGCAGCTTCCGGTGCAGTGGCCGGCCTGGTTGCCATCACTCCGGCGGCTGGCTTCGTCGGTGTCATGGGCGCCATCGCCATCGGCCTGCTGGCAGGAATCGTCTGCCTGTGGGGGGTCAATGGACTCAAGCATATGCTGGGTGCCGACGACTCGCTTGACGTGTTCGGCGTGCATGGTGTCGGCGGTATCCTCGGCGCCATCCTGACTGGTGTTTTCTGTGCTCCTTCGCTCGGCGGCACCGGCGTCTATGACTACGTGGCCAACAAGGTCGGCGATTACGACATGTCGGCCCAGTTGGTCAGCCAGTTGTGGGGCGTCGGTACGACCATCGTGTGGTCCGGCCTGGTTTCCTTGGTCGCTTACAAGCTGGTCGACATGGTCATCGGCTTGCGCGTACCGGAAGAGGAAGAGCGCGAAGGTCTGGACATCGCTTCGCACGGCGAGTCTGCCTACCATATCTGATCTTTCTCCAGTAAGTGACCTCCTTTGGGCGCCCCTTGCGGCGCCCTTTTTTTTCGTCTTTTTTCCGGCAATGCGGGATTTCATTCGCGTTATGATTGCCTGACTGAATGGAATACGCCACGCGATCACTGTCAATCCCGCCTTTTAAGCAGGGTGATACCGGATTTTCAGTTCGCTCGTGGCGGTGAGCGGCAGGTCATGAAAATGATCAGCCAAATTCTCCGGCCAGCAGCATCAGGTCAATGCAACACCTTGGTGTGGAAAGGGAAATCTTGCGTATTGTCATTGCACCGGATTCATTCAAGGGCAGCCTTTCGGCACTCTGTGTGGCAGAGGCCATGGCGTGCGGAGTGCTGAAGGTGTTTCCTGAAGCCGCAGTACGCAAGGTACCGATTGCCGATGGCGGCGAAGGAACGGTCGAGGCGCTGGTCAGCGCTACCGGCGGACAATTTGAAACGACACTGGTCAGCGGGCCGCTCGGAGAAACGCGCTCGGCGCAATGGGGTGTTCTTGGCGACGGAAGGACCGCCGTGATTGAAATGGCGGCGGCTTCAGGCCTGCCACTGGTACCCGCCGGGCAGCGTGATCCCCGCCTCACATGTACTTACGGAACGGGCGAACTCATCCGCACCGCACTGGATGCCGGCTTGCGACGCATCATCGTCGGCATCGGGGGCAGCGCCACCAATGACGGCGGCAGCGGCATGGCGCGTGCGCTCGGAGCCCGCTTTCTGGCTGAGGACGGCTCGCAACTTCCACCCGGAGGAGGCGCACTGGCACGCCTGTCGCACATCGACATCACGGGGCTCGACCCCAGGCTGCTGGAGGCCGAGATCATGGTGGCCTGTGATGTGGACAATCCGCTGTGCGGCCCGCGAGGCGCATCTGCCGTATTCGGTCCGCAGAAAGGTGCGACAGCGGAGATGGTGCAGGAACTCGATGCCGCACTGAAGCGTTTTGCCGATTGTGCCCGCGCCGCCAGCGGCAGGGATGTAGCCACTCTGGCAGGCGCCGGAGCCGCTGGCGGGATCGGTGCCGGCATGATGTTCTTTACCCCCGCCAGACTGAAACCGGGCGTCGACATCGTCCTTGACGCGGTGGGTTTTGCCAACCTCGTCAAGGACGCGGCCTTCGTCATTACCGGTGAAGGGCAAACCGACTTTCAGACGGCGTATGGCAAGGCGCCGGTTGGCGTCGCCAGGGTGGCCAAGCAATTCGGCGTGCCCGTATTCTGCATTTCCGGTGGCCTGGGCGATGGCGCAGACGATGTGCTGGCGCAGGGAATTGACGCCACCATGAGCATCTGTAAGCGACCGCTTTCGCTGGAAGAATGCATGCGGGATGCAGCGTCGCTGATTGAAGAAGCCGCCACGCGGCTGTGCCGGATTCTCAAGGTCAGAGTCGAACGGTGAGCCACGCCGGGATGGGCAACGCGAAGGTATGGAATGGCAGGCTACGCTTCTTCAGCTTCGATCTGCTCTGAAATCGCCAGCCACCTTTCTTCGCAAGCGGCCAGTTCCTCGTCGATCTTTTTCAGTTCGCTACCCAGTTCGCCGATCTCCTGCGCCGGCAGGGGCGTGGACAGGCGTGCTTCGATCGAATGCTTGCGCGTCTGCCGATCGAGCATGGACTGTTCGAGTCTGCCCTGGTCGCGTTTCAAAACCTTCAGATTGGCCGGAATCTTCCTGTTGGCCTGCACCGGTGGCGGTGCCTGCGTGACGATTTCCTTCGCGTCCTTGAGGGAAGCTTTCAACTCCTCACGAACACGCCGGGCTTCGTCGAGCAGATAGCGCTGGTAGTCGTCTAGATCGCCGTCGAAGGGTTCGACGCCGCCGCGCGAGACCAGCCAGAATTCGTCGCACACCGAGCGCAGTAGCGAGCGGTCGTGGCTGACCAGCATCACCGTGCCTTCGAATTCGTTGAGTGCCATCGACAGCGCTTCGCGCGTGGCCAGATCGAGGTGGTTGGTCGGCTCGTCTAGCAGCAGCAGGTTCGGGCGTTGCCAGACGATCATGCACAGCACCAGGCGCGCCTTTTCGCCGCCGCTCATGGTGCCGACCGGCTGCTTGACCATGTCGCCGCTGAAATTGAAGGTGCCAAGGAAGGTGCGCAAATCCTGCTCGCGCCCGCTTTGCCCGGCGGGCAGGCCTTCCCTGGCCATGCGCACCATGTGTTCGAGCGGGTTGTCTAGCGGGCGCAATACATCGAGTTCCTGCTGCGCGAAGTAGCCGATGTTCAATCCCTTGCCTTCGGTCAGGATGCCGCTGGTCGGCGCCAGTGCCCGCGCCACGGTCTTGACCAGCGTCGACTTGCCCTGCCCGTTGGCTCCGAGGATGCCGATGCGCTGGCTAGCCATCACCGATTTGCTGACGTTGCGTACGATCACTGTCGGTGGTGTTCCGGCCGGAGAATCCTCCGGCGGCGGGTAGCCGAAACAGGCGTTTTCCATGGCCAGCATCGGGTTCGGCAGATTGGCCGGTTCCTTGAATTCGAAAGTGAAGTCGGCGCTGGCCAGCACCGGTGCCAGTCGCTCCATGCGCTCGAGCGCCTTGACCCGGCTCTGCGCCTGTTTGGCCTTGCTGGCCTTGGCCTTGAAGCGCAGGATGAATTTTTGCAGGTGCGCGATCTTGTCCTGCTGCTTGAGGTAGGAGTTCTGCTGCAACTCCATCTGCTGCGCGAGCATGTCCTCGAAGGTGCTGTAGTTGCCGCCGTAGCGGGTCAGCTTGCCATTCTCGATGTGCAGGGTAACCGAGCTAACGGCGTCGAGGAATTCCCGGTCGTGGCTGATCACCACCATGGTGCCGTCATAACGCTTGAGCCAGGCTTCGAGCCAGACCAGCGCGTCGAGGTCGAGGTGGTTGGTCGGCTCGTCTAGCAAAAGCAGGTCGGACGGGCACATCAGCGCACGCGCCAGTTGCAGGCGCATGCGCCAGCCGCCGGAGAAGCTGTTCACCGGGTTGTTCAGTTCGGTGGTCTTGAAACCGAGTCCGAGGATCAGCGCCTGCGCTCGCGCCTGCGCGTCGTGCGCGCCGGCGTCGTGCAGCGCCATGTAGGCGTGCGCCATGCGCTCGCCGTCGTCGCCGGTTTCAGCCGCATGCACTTCGCCCTGCGCAGCGAGCAATACGCTGTCGCCTTCAATGACGAAGTCGGTGGCCGACTGATCGGTCTCCGGCATCTCCTGCGCCACCTGCGCCATGCGCCACTGGGCGGGCAAGGAGAAATCGCCGGCATCTTCGTGCACGCTGCCGTTGAACAGCGCAAACAGCGTCGACTTGCCGGCGCCATTGCGCCCGACCAGACCGACCTTCTCGCCGGGGTTGAGAGTGACTGAAGCGTTATCAAGCAACACCTTGGCGCTACGGCGCAGGGTGACGCTTTTAAGGATGATCATTGAATAAACCTTATAAATCGGTTAACCACGGAGAGCACGGAGGGCGTGGAGAAAAGCTGAAAGTGGGAATTTCTTCTCCGTGATTTCCGTGTGCTCCTTGGTTACAATTCTGCAGCTTTACCTGAAAACCACCGTCTTGCTGCCATGAACCAGCACGCGGTCTTCGAGGTGGTAACGCAGGCCGCGGGCAAGTACGGCTTTTTCGATGTCCTTGCCGTAGCGCACCATGTCATCGACCGAATCGGAGTGGTCGATACGGATCACATCCTGTTCGATGATCGGTCCCTGATCGAGTTCGCTGGTCACGTAGTGGCAGGTCGCACCGATCAGCTTGACTCCGCGCTGATAAGCCTGATGGTAGGGTTTGGCGCCGACAAAACTGGGCAGGAAGGAGTGGTGGATGTTGATGATCTGTCCGGGGTAAGCGCTGCATATTTCCTGCGGAATAATCTGCATGTAACGCGCCAGCACGATTGTGTCGCCCTTGACATCGTCGAACAGGCGCTGCATTTCAGCGTAGGCCGCTGCCTTGTTGTCCGGATTAACCGGCACCAGATGGAAAGGAATGCCGTGCCACTCGACGAAGCCCTTTAAGGTGTCGTGATTCGAGATGATGCACGGAATCTCGATATCGAGTTCCTTCGATTGCCAGCGCGCCAGCAAGTCGTAAAGGCAATGCTCCTGCTTGCTGACGAGAATGATCACACGCTTCTTGACGGCCGAATCGCTGATCTTCCAGTCCATCTGCAGTTCATCGGCAATTGGCCGGAAGCGCTCGCGGAATTCGGCAAGGTGGAAAGGCAGCGAATCGGCCTTCACTTCGATACGCATGAAGTAACGGCTACCATCGTTGCCATCGTCGGCGTGATAGCGCGATTCGAGAATCCAGCCCTGGTGTTCGGCAATAAAACCTGAGACGCGGGCGACGATGCCGACCCGATCCGGGCACGAAGCCGAAAGGGTATAGAAGCGTTGCGGATGCATGGCTGTCGATTATTCCGCCAGGCGGGCGAAGGCCTTGTCGATTTCCGCGCGCAGTTGATCGTAGTTGAGGGTCACCGGATACTGCGGAAATTCACGGATCACCTTCTCCGGCGGGCGGAAGAGAATGCCGGCATGGGCTTCGCCAAGCATGGCCGTGTCGTTATAAGAATCGCCGGCGGCCACCACCGTGAAATTCATCTCCCTGAAGCGCTTCACAGCTTCGCGCTTCTGTTCGGGCATGCGTAAATGATAATTGACCAACCGGCCATTGATATCGGCTTCAAGGCTATGGCAGAACAACGTTGGCCAGGCCAACTGGCGCATCAGCGGGTGCGCAAATTCGTAAAACGTGTCGGAGAGAATGATCACCTCGCAGTCCTCGCGCAGCCTGTCGAGAAACTCGCGCGCTCCTGGCAACGGCCCCATCGCGCAAATCACCTTCTGGATGTCCGGCAGGCCGAGCCCATGCTCGGCGAGCAGACCGAGGCGGTACTTCATCAGAGTGTCGTAGTTCGGCTCGTCCCGGGTCGTCCGCCGCAACTCCGGAATGCCGGTCCGCTCGGCGAAGGTTATCCAGATTTCTGGGACGAGCACGCCCTCAAGGTCGAGACAGACGATTTTCACGAAAAGCTCCCGGTGATTTATTTTTAAATACAGCCGAGCATTCTACCAAAGTGCTGGCGCTTCCATGCGCCGGATTTCCGCATTGTCGATGCAAACGCTGGCGTCTGGACGTGAAACCGTCTAGTTTACGGCCTCGGAGGAAACCCATGATGCCTATTCGAAGTTTGCTTGCCATTCTGCTTTTGCTCAGTCAGCCCCTCCGGGCGCAGACGCCGGAAACGAGTCCAGTGCCGGAAACGCCGCAGACACTTGAGCAGGCCAATGCCCAGCGCGCCCGCGCGGCCCAGATGCGTGCCGCTGCAGAGAAAGATTACACAACGGAGCAAGCGGGCTGCTACAGGAAGATTCTGGTAAATAGTTGTCTGGTCGATGCCAAGAAGCGCTACACCCAATCGATCATCGAGTCACGGAATCTCGATATTCCGGCGCGCGATTTTCAGCGTGAAGCCAAGCGCGCCGATGTTGAAGCCAAGGAAGCCAAGCGAGCCTCCGAACTTCCAGTCCGCGAGGCCGATCAGAAGCAGCAGGCTGAAAACTATCGCGCCGAGGAAGCAGCCAAAGCGGCAGAACGCGAGCAAAAGAAAGCGGCCAAAGCCCGGCAGGCGGCGGCCGGGCGCCAAAAAACGGCTGACGAGCAGGCCAGGCGACAGGTCCGGCAGGAAAAACGCGAGAAGCGAGACGCCGAGAGAGCGGCAAGGAAAGCCAGGGAGGCGGCCAAAGCAGAGAAGAAAGCGAGCGCCAAGCCAGCAGCAGCAAGCTACTGATCAAGCGGAGAACGGTTGAATGAAGATAACGACCAGCATACTGAATGCCCTGAGCCTGCCTGCATTCGTGGTCGATACCGAACATAAGGTAGTGGCCTGGAATACACCGTGCGAGTTGTTGACCGGCGTTGCAGCAGTTGACATCCTCGGTACGCGCGATCACTGGAAGGGATTCTACGATGCGCCCCGTCCCTGCCTGGCTGACCTGGTGCTGGACAGTCTGCTGGCCGATGCTTCGCGCTTTTACAGTCGGCACGAAAAAACGGAATTCGCCAGCGATGGACACAAGGCCGAAGGCTGGTTCGACAACCTCAATGGCAAACGGCGCTATCTGACCTTCGAGGCAAAACCGCTGTTCGATGGCGACAAGGTCATCGGCGCCATGGAAATTCTCCAGGACATCACTCGCCACGAGGAAGCCGAAGAACAGCTCAAACTGTCAGCCAGTGTCTTCGAGAACACCTCGGAAGGTATCGTGATTACGGGGCCGGATAATCGCATCGTTTCTGCCAACAAGGCAATGGAAGGCCTGACCGGGTATCGTACGGACGAAATGCTCAACCGGAACCCGAGACTGTTTGCCTCCAGCCGCCACCCGGAAAGCTTCTTCAGCAATATGTGGGATACCCTGCACACTATCGGCCAGTGGAAGGGCGAGATCTGGAACATGAAGAAAACCGGCGAGGACTATCTTGTCCGTGCCTACATCAGCACTGTGAAATCCGGCGGCAAGGTGAGCAACTACATCGGGTTGTTGACCGATATCACCGAAACGAATCAGGTGATGGAAAAAATGGATTACATGGCGCATCACGACTTCCTGACCGGGTTGCCCAACCGCAGCCTGCTCGAAGACCGGATAAAGCAAGCCCTGGCACGGTCCGCGCGGAACAAGTCCAGGTTCGCCGTGGTATTCATTGATCTCGACAAGTTCAAGGCAATCAATGACACCCTGGGCCACAATGTCGGGGACATGTTTCTGAAGGAAGTGGGCAATCGCATCCAGTGCTGTCTGCGCTCAACTGACACGGTATCCCGGCAGGGTGGCGACGAGTTCGTTTTGCTGCTTGAAGATTTCGGCGATGAGACCGATATCACTCATACGGCGAGGAGGCTGGTGGCCTTGATCGGCAGCTCCTGCAACCTCAACGGCCATGTCGTTAGCGTCACACCCTCAATTGGTATCAGCCTGTACCCGACTGACGGGAATACCGTCTCTGATTTGCTGAAGCACGCCGATGCCGCCATGTACCACGCCAAAAACCAGGGACGCAACAATTTCCAGTTCTTTACCGAGCGCATCAATGCCAAGGCCCTGGAAACGCTGATGGTCGAGAACGGTCTGCGCCGGGCAATTCCCGATGGCTTGTTGTTGCACTATCAGCCTCAACTCTGTCTGGTCAGCAGGAGCGTGCACGGTGCCGAGGCACTGGTTCGCTGGTTGCACCCTGAACTGGGGCTGATCAGCCCGGCGCGCTTTATCCCCATCGCCGAGGAATCAGGCCTGATCTGCGAAATCGGCGAGTGGGTATTGCGTGAAGCCTGTCGCGTCATGAGAAACACCGGCATCAACATGTCGGTCAACCTGTCTCCCATGCAGCTCACGCAAAGCGACATTGTCGCAAAAGTGAGCGAAGCGCTGGATGGCATGGCCGGTTACCGGCTGACGCTGGAAATCACTGAAAGCGCCTTCATCAACGATTTCGAAACGACCAAGGCGACCCTTCTGGCCTTGAAAAAAATCGGCGTCAATCTGGCCCTGGACGATTTCGGTACCGGCTACTCTTCGCTTTCCTATCTGTACCAACTCCCCTTCGATTACCTGAAGATTGACCAGTCCTTCATCAGCGAGAAAAAAAATAGCCCCATCGTTCTGGCCATCATCGAGATGGCTAACAAGCTCAACATCATGACGGTAGCCGAAGGTGTGGAAACGCCCGAGCAAGTGGCCTTTCTTGAAAACAATGGCTGCGATGTGATTCAGGGCTATTACTTCTCGCGGCCGCTGCCCTTGCAGGACTTGTCCAGCTTCGCTGAAAACCCGCCCTATGAGGTCTCCGCAAAGCCCAGGATCAAGAAACCTGCTGTTGAGGTCAATAACCCTTTGCTGGCCTGGTCATTTACCTACGAAACCGGCCATACCGAGATCGACTCCCAGCACAGGAAGTTGATCGTTATCCTCAATCGGTTTGATGCCAGCACACGTTCGGGCGACAACAGAAGCGAAGCCAGAAATGCGATGAAAGCGCTGATCGATTCTGTCAAAACCCACTTTTCCTACGAGGAAGCACTGATGCACAAAAACGGCTATCCCGATGCCGGAGATCATAAATTGCATCACTTGAATCTGGTAGAAACTCTGGCGAGTTATGATTTGCAACTCAAGTCCAACGCCCAGATCAACCTGCAATTTCTACTCGAATCCTTGCACACCTGGCTGTTGCAACATATCCTGGACAGCGACAAGCAACTCGGGGAATTCCTGCACAAACGCGGTGTAGATTAAACTGAAGAACCCATGTATTTGCCATTGTTCAGGCTTGGACTCTGCAGGATTTTCTTCGATCGGGCGGCGGTCGCAGCACTGTTTGGCGTTGTTTTAGCTTGAGCTCATGCTAGCGTAAAACCTCGCATTCAGTTTTTTCATTCGCTACCTTTCCAGGAGTAAATAGCTATGGCGTTGAAGAATTTGATGGTTCACCTGGATCAGGGGGAACGGACTGCCGCAAGGCTCGAACTCGCAATATCACTTGCGCGCCAGCATCAGGCACGGCTGGTCGGTGTATTCGGGCAACGTGCTGAAGCGCAGCGCGTGGGCGTGGTTGCCACCTGGCCAAGTGCATCTTATAGCGAAGCCCGTGCAGCCAGCAAAGCCGCATTTGAAACTGCGTGCACCGATTTGCCCGAGGCCGAATGGCGGGATATCAATCGCGGCAGCGATGCCGAACTGCTACGCCACATCACCGATCTGGCACGCTATTTCGACCTGGTCATACTCGGCCAGCATGATGAGCGAGGCGAGGCCTGCGTGCCGGAGGATCTGGCGGGTGAGGTGGTTCTCGATTGCGGGCGCCCGGTGCTGGTTCTCCCCTACGTCGGCAACTTCAACGAAATTGGCAAACGTCCGCTGATCGCCTGGAGTGACTCGCGCGAGGCGGCCCACGCGCTCAACGATGCGCTGCATCTGATTCGGGGTTGTGATGAATGTATGGTGTTGTCGTTTTCCGCACGCCTTGAGGAAGGCAGGTCGAGCTGCGCCGAAGTCGCAAGCCACCTGGCGAGCCACGGAATCAGAACCCGGGTGGACGTAGCCCTGGTGGAAGACTTCAGTATCATGGACAGGCTGCTCAACCGGATCGCAGACCGGGGAGCCGACCTGCTGGTGATGGGTGCCCACGGCCCGATCGGGTTTCCCTTCTTCAGCCGTGGGGCGGGAACGCGCTACATCCTCAAGCATATGACCGTGCCCCTGTTGATGTCCAATTGAGACCTGTGGACCGCCGGCCCTGCCGGCGCCCGAACAGCGCGGCGTTCTTGCAGAATGGATGCTTGACTACAGGCGGCAGGTGCGCAGATACTTGCGCCGATGCGGCTGGATTTCCTATCCTTATTGGCGGGTTGAGATATGCGGGCTAAGCCTTGCGCAAGTCTACTGAAAATTATTACCCGTACCGCGCCCTGCGCCCCTGGCGCAGAGTCCCTGCCGGCCATGCCACTTCGCCGGACACACTCGTAGCACCCAAGCCATGAATGAACTCATCCTCGAGACGCGCGGACTCAGCAAAAATTTCAAGGGCTTCACTGCCGTCGACAATGTCGACCTGCAGGTGCGGCGTGGTCACATCCACGCCTTGATCGGCCCGAACGGCGCCGGCAAAACCACCTGTTTCAATCTGCTCACCAAGTTTCTGGAGCCGACGCACGGTAGCATCGTCTTCAATGGCGTCGACATCACCGCCGAAAAATCGGCCGAGATTGCGCGCCGTGGTGTGATCCGCTCCTTCCAGATTTCGGCGGTATTTCCTCACCTGACGGTGCTTGAAAACGTGCGCATCGGCCTGCAGCGTTTTACCGGCACCAGCTTTCATTTCTGGAAGGGGCTCACCGCCTTGAAGCAACTCGATGCCCGGGTGCTGGCCCTGCTCGATCTGGTCGACCTGCGCGCGATGGCCTCCCTTAAGGCCGGCGATCTGCCCTACGGTCGCAAGCGTGCGCTGGAAATCGCCACCACCATGGCCATGGAGCCGGTTCTGATGCTGCTCGACGAGCCGACCCAAGGCATGGGCCATGAAGACGTTGACCGCGTCACGGACCTGATCAAACGCGTCGCCGAAGGACGCACCGTGCTGATGGTTGAACACAACATGAAGGTCGTTTCCAGGATCGCCGACCGCATCACCGTGCTGGCCCGCGGTGCGGTGCTGGCCGAAGGGGACTACGCCGCCGTGTCCAGTCACCCGGCGGTGCTGGAGGCCTATATGGGCAGCGAAGCGGCCGAACTGCAAGGGGCGCACTGATGGAGTCCCCGGCAATTGAACTTTCCGACGTGCACGCCTGGTACGGCGAAAGCCATATCCTGCACGGCATCAGCCTCAGTGTGCAAAAGGGACAGGTGCTGACCCTGCTCGGCCGCAATGGCGCCGGTCGCACGACCACCTTGCGCGCCATCATGGGCCTGACCGGTGAGCGGCGCGGCTCGATCAAGGTGCATGGGGTTGAGACCATCGGCATGCCTACCCATACCATTGCCCACCTGGGGCTGGGTTACTGCCCAGAGGAGCGCGGCATTTTTGCCTCGCTGACGACCGAGGAGAACCTGCGCCTGCCGCCCTTGCTGTCGACTCCTCGCAGTACGCCGATGAGCGAAGAGGCCATCTACACCATGTTCCCCAACCTGGCCGAGCGCCGGCAAAGCCCGGGTACCCGGCTGTCGGGCGGTGAGCAGCAGATGCTGGCGGTAGCGCGGATCCTGCGCACCGGCGCAGACATTCTCCTGCTCGACGAGATCTCCGAAGGCCTGGCTCCTGTCATCGTGCAAGCCCTGGCGCGCATGATCACGACACTGAAAGCCCAGGGCTTCACCATTTTGATGGTCGAGCAGAATTTCCGCTTTGCCGCACCGCTGGCAGATTACTTCATCGTGGTAGAGCACGGTGAGGTAGCCCTGTCATTTCCCGCCGTCGAGCTGGCTACAAAACAAGCCGAGCTTGATGTTCTTTTGAGTGTTTGATCGATTCACAACTACAATTTTCAGGAGACAAACCATGACTCACACTTTCAAACGCCTCGCCCTTGCCAGCCTCACCCTCTGTGCCGCCACAGCCGGACTTCCGGGCACGGCCCAGGCCCAGATTTCCGGCGACGTCGTCAAGATCGGCTTCATCACCGACATGTCCAGCGTCTATGCGGACATCGACGGCGCAGGTGGCGTCGAGGCGATCAGGATGGCAATTGCCGACATGAAAGGCATGGTTGCCGGAAAGAAAATCGAATTGATCTACGCCGACCACCAGAACAAGGCTGATGTGGCCGCCAACAAGGCACGCGAATGGATCGACACGCAGGGCCTCGACCTATTGATCGGCGGCACCAACTCCGGCGCCAGCCTGGCCATGGCCAAGATCGCGGCCGAAAAGAAAAAACCCTTTATGGTTATCGGTGCCGGCTCAGCGCGCCTGACCAATGAAGATTGCACACCCTACACCATCCATTACGCCTACGACACGGTGGCCCTGGCCAATGGCACCGGCAACGCGGTGGTCAAATCCGGCGGCAAGAGCTGGTACTTCCTGACCGCCGACTACGCCTTCGGCGCCTCGCTGCAAGCCGATACAGCGACCGCAGTGCAGAAGGCCGGTGGTACCGTCGTCGGCAGTGTCAAGCACCCGCTCAATGCCAGCGATTTTTCCTCCTTCCTGCTGCAGGCACAGGGTAGCAAGGCGCAGGTACTCGGCCTGGCCAATGCCGGCGGCGACACCATCAATGCGATCAAGGCGGCCAATGAATTCGGTGTCACCAAGACGATGAAGATGGCCGGCTTGCTGATGTTCATCAACGACATTCACTCGCTGGGACTGAAGACCACCGAGGGCATGTATCTTACCGATAGCTGGTACTGGAACCAGACTCCCGAGGCGCGCACCTGGAGCCGCCGTTTCTACGAGAAGATGAAACGCATGCCCTCCTCGCTACAGGCCGCAGACTACTCGGCAGCGATGCATTACCTGAAGGCCGTCGAAGCCACCAAGACCGACGATGCCGACAAGGTGATCGCGCAAATGAAGACCAACAAGGTCAACGACTTCTACGCCAAAAATGGCGAAATCGGTCCCGACGGTCGCCATCGTCATGACATGTTCCTGATGCAGGTCAAGTCGCAGAAGGAATCCACCGAACCCTGGGATTACTACAATCTTGTGCAGACCATTCCTGGTATTGAGGCCTTCACCAAGCTGGCGGACAGCAAGTGTTCGTTGGTCAAGAAGTAATGGCTTGATCGTTGAGCGGGCTACCTCAGGATGACTGATCTATTTGGCATTCCATTGCCGGCGCTTTTGAGTCAGCTCTTGCTGGGTCTGGTGAATGGCTCGTTCTACGCGATGCTTTCACTCGGCCTGGCCGTTATCTTCGGCCTGCTCAACATCATCAACTTCGCCCATGGCGCGCTCTACATGATGGGCGCCTTCCTGGCCTGGATGGGGCTGGAGTACCTGGGCCTAAACTACTGGGTGATGCTGCTATTGGCGCCGCTGGTGGTCGGCGTTCTCGGCATCTTCATCGAGCGACTGCTCCTGCAATGGCTCTACAAGCTCGACCACATCTACAGCCTGCTCCTGACCTTCGGCATCACTCTGGTGCTGGAGGGCATATTCCGCTCGTTCTACGGCTCTTCGGGCCAGCAGTATGCGGTACCCGATGCCTTGCAAGGCGCCACCAATCTGGGCTTCATGGTCTTGCCGAACTACCGTGCCTGGGTGGTAGTGGCGTCGATCACCGTCTGTCTGGCGGTGTGGGCACTGATTGAGAAAACATCGCTCGGCGCCACGCTGCGGGCGGGCACCGAGAACCCGAAGCTGGTTCAGGCCTTCGGCATCAATGTGCCGCGCATGATCACGTTGACCTATGCCGGCGGCGTGGCGCTGGCGGCCTTTGCCGGCGTGCTGGCAGCGCCGATTCTGCAGGTCACGGCGTTGATGGGCAGCAACCTGATCATTGTCGTCTTTGCCGTGGTGGTGATCGGCGGCATGGGCTCGATCCTCGGCTCGATCCTGACCGGGCTGGGCCTGGGCGTCATTGAAGGCCTGACCAAGGTGTTCTATCCGGAAGCGTCGAGCACGGTTGTCTTCGTCGTTATGGCCATTGTGCTGCTGGTGCGGCCGGCCGGTCTGTTTGGCAAGGAAAAATGATGCAAACTGGAACCGCCGCTGTGGCGAGAAATCCACTCCTGGTTTATGGCGCCCTGTTTCTGGTCATCGCACTGCTGCCTGCGCTGGGCGTCTATCCGATCTTCGTGATGAAGGTCTTGTGCTACGCCCTGTTCGCCTGCGCCTTTAACCTGCTGATCGGCTTCACCGGCCTGCTCAGCTTCGGCCATGCGGCCTTTCTCGGCACTGCCGCCTACGCTGCGGGGCATGCGCTGAAGGTCTGGGGCCTGCCGACGCCGCTCGGCCTGCTGTTCGGCATGCTGGCTGCCGGCGGTGTTGGTCTGGTGTTCGGCCTGCTGGCGATCCGCCGCACCGGCATCTACTTTTCGATGATCACGCTGGCCCTGAGCCAGATGCTGTTCTTCTTCTTTTTGCAGGCCAAATTCACCGGTGGCGAAGACGGCCTGCAGTCAGTGCCGCGCGGCAACTTTCTTGGGCTGGATCTGACGCAGGACTTGAACCTGTTCTACGTCGTGCTGGCCATTTTCATCGCCGGCTTCTGGTTGATTTACCGTACCGTCAATTCGCCCTTTGGACAGGTGCTGACCTCGATCCGCGAAAACGAAGCGCGCGCCACCTCGCTCGGCTATGACGTCGACCGCTTCAAGCTGCTGGCCTTCGTATTGTCGGCCGCGCTGGCCGGCCTGGCTGGCGCCACCAAGACGCTGGTTCTGGGTTTCGCCACACTGACCGACGCCGTCTGGACAACCTCGGGTCTGGTCATCCTGATGACACTGGTCGGCGGCATGGGCACGCTGGTCGGGCCGATGCTCGGCGCACTGATCATCATCGCGCTGGAAAACAAGATCGGCGATCTGGGCAAGGCGCTGGCCGAAATCACCGGCGTGGATTGGTTCAACGGTCTGGGCGAATCGGTCAGTCTGGTGACCGGGCTGATCTTCATCGTCTGCGTGCTGGCCTTCCGGCGCGGCGTGGTGGGCGAAGCGCTGGCACTGATCGACAGGTTCGGGAAAGAGGCGACGCAGACCCTCGCGACTACGAAAAAGCCGCACTGAACGCTCTATTACCCCCGCTGTGGTGGGCGATTCGAATGAGCGGCCGAGACGAAAAATGGCCACTTTGCAAATGGATCTATTGAGCGTGGCACTCAGTAACTGGCGCTGCCCGAGACCGCTGGCAGGGCGGTTTGTGCCGACTGCGCGGGCATTCCCAACATCTCGATCATCGCCCGGACGGCGCGCATCTGGGCGCCATCGCGGGTATGGTAATCGGCGCCGGTATAGCCCCACCAATCCCAGCAGCCTTTCGGGTTGAGCAGCCAGCGCCAGGAACCGAGGGCGAAGCCATAGCGCCGCACCGTTTGCGGGTAGAGAACGATGACGCGGTTTGCCGCTGCCCAGCCGTTGTAACCGGCGCCGTCGACGAAACGGCGGCCAACTTCGCCGGCATCCTGGAGGCAGCCGTGGAACGCCACGTGAATACGGCAGCCGCCACTGCGGCAAGCGGCCGGGACGAACGCGTAGCCCTGGTCGGCGAGGCTGGCGTCGATCGCGCGCCCGGCGATGAAGGGGCTCTGGTCGAAAGTGATCGTTTCCCCGGTCGCCGGCGTCACCGGCGGCTGCAGTGGTCCAAGCAGGTGCCCCAGCATCCTGCCGGGTGCGTCGAAGTCCTGGCAGCGATTGATGAACGGTGTTTTGCTGGTGGCGCAGGCATTCGCCTGCGGGTCGGCGACCGACAGCATCGCGTGACCCGCCTCCGGCACCTTGACGTAGATGATCGCGGCGGCGGGCAGCGTGGCGCGGTAGAAGGCATCCAGCGCATCCATCACGGGCGTCAGGATGATCTTGTCGTTACCGCCAGTCAGCAGCCAGACTCGGTCGTCGCCTAGGTTCACAGAGGGATCGATACGGCCCGCTTCGGCCAGTTGCCTGACTGTTTTCAGGGTCTCGTCGACCGTCGGCGGCAGATTCTTTCCGGAAGGCAGCATGCAGTTGCCCAGCGCCCGGCGCACCGAACCCGCGGCGCAGTAATACGGCCCGCCGGCCAGGACACCGGCGCCGCGCACGATGCCCGAATAGGCGATCTGGAACTGCACGGCCATGTAGGCGCCCGACGAAATGCCGGAAACAGTCACGTCCGTGGTGCTGGCGGCCAGTCTCGGCATGGGCTGGGCGCTCGCGGTCACCGCGCATAGCAGCAGTGCGCCCAGCGAAAGGCATGAATGGATGCTCATCTTGCAGGATTCTCGAAGGATAGGTATTTAAATGGCACTTGGCTGACTATCCTCGACCGCAAGCTCCAGGTCAATTCCAGCTCACTGCGCAGTCCGGCTTTCCGGCAACAAACGCAATCCCGCCGGCAGCGATTCGCCGTACGCGCGGCGTTCGTCGGCCTTGTCGAGTTCGACCACGCTGCTGATCTGCGTGATCCAGGTGGCGCTGGCATTGATCGCGTTCAGTCGCGCCAGCACCCGTTCGCGCAGTTCGTCCGGCAGGTCGCGCGAACGGTCGCCGGTCAGGCGGGCAAGCTGGGTGGCGGCAAAGGCGGCCGGTTCGACCTTCTTCCAGTCGACGGCCAGCACGGCTTCCAGCCAGCGGCCAGCGACTTCGGGCGGCACCACCTGGTGGGCACTGCCGTAGAGCGACTGGCGTGCGCCGATGCGGCCCAGCGCCCACCAGCCCAGTGCTTTCTCCGAGCCCTTGCGTAGTCTTTCAAGCAGCCGTTCGCCAAGGTTCAGCTTGTGCTCGATGGGCAGCCTTTCGAGCGAAGCGACAAGGCGCAGCATGTCGTCATGACTGCCGGCTAGAGCCGTCGCCAGGCGGCTGCGCGTCTTTACCGCGCTTTGCAGCGAAGGAGCCAGCTCGGCCAGCAGTTTTTCCTGGAGCGCCGCCGGCAAGCCGCCGGCGGCGCGGCGCCACAGGGTCCACCATTCCGACCAGTTCTGGCTCTCGCCGACGTACTCGATACCTTGCGCATGCAGGGCGCACAGTTGCTCGACGCGCCACTCGTCGAGCGCATAGCCGAGCCCGGGGCGCAGGCAGAAACCGGCGAGGTTGAGCCACAGGCGTTCGTGCTCTGCCGAACGGCGTCGCCGCCGTGCACGCTGCATCAGCGCGTCGAAAAGCGCGCGCAGCAGCGACAAGTCCCAGTGTTCGCGCTTGCCCAGCAGGTGCTCAAGCTGGCTGCGCAAGCGCCGTACTTCCTTGCTCTCCAGCGCTTGCGAACGCGCCCCGAAAACAGTCTCGATACACTGCACCGCGTCGGCAAAGCGTGGCGGCAGGGCGTCTGCCGAAACTACGGGTTCGCCATCACCGCCACGCAACTGGAATTCGAGCAGCCAGCGCCGCGCGGCATCTTCGGTACTGACGCAGTGCAGCTCCAGCGTGCCGACTTCGGTCATCGAGGTGATCAGTTGTACGCGCACTTCGCGCTGGGTGCTGCCGGCGTGCGCTTGCACGAGCGTGGCGATCGGCGGCAGGCGAATGAAATCTTCCTCGGTCAATTCAGCGATCTCACCCGGCCGATAGGTGGTGTCGGCCACCGACGACGCCAGGTGAAAGCGTACCGGCTGACCGAGTCGCAAGCTGAAGGTCCGTTCAGATAGCCGGATTTCGTGCCCTTCTTCGCTGCCCCGCGGCATTATGCAAACACCGCGCCGCTGCTGGCCCTCGTCTTCGAGAACCAGGAAGTAACTGCGCGCCGATCCGCCACCGATACCTCGTCCGCCCGATTTGCGCAGCAAGGCGTAGGCGACGGCGCCGCGCGCCACAGCGATATCGGGGTTGTCGTTGTGCAGGATGCGCAGCGCAGTGCCACGCCATTCGCCGAGCGTACTGTGCAGGCGCTCGGCGAGCGCGCCGGCACGAAACACCCCGCCGTTGAAGAGCAGCGTATCGGGAACCGGCAGTCGATCTTCACTGCGCTCATCGGCCAGCGCCTGACGCGCCGCCTGCGCATGCCTTTGCAGAAAGGCGGCGACATGGCGCGTAATCGCCGGGTCGGCGGGATAGGGCAGACCGAACTCGACGAGCGCGGCGCGCCGTTGCTGGAGCGGCTCATCCGACGCAACGCACGGAAAGAAGCCATCGACGATCAGTTGCAGAACTTCATCGCGCTTCAGCTCGATCGTCCGCGCGCCGCCGATCAGTTTCGAACCGCCACCGAGCAGTGTCAGTTGCACGGCCTCCGGTGCGCTGCTTGACAACAGTTGCTCCTTGGCCGCACGGCAGCGCGCCGTGAGCTGCGAGAAGCGCGCCGCGCTCAGTCGCCCTTCGTTGCCTGGCAGACGCGATTCGACGAGATGGGCGAGCGCCAAATCCATGTTGTCGCCACCGAGCATCAGGTGGTTGCCAACGCCGATCCGCGTCAATTCCGGCTCGCCATCTTGAATAGCCACCTGGATCAGGGTCAGGTCGGTGGTGCCGCCGCCGACATCGCAGACCATCAACAGCCGGGTTTGGTCAAGCTCCTCAGCGAGGCGCTCCTGATGGCGGAACAGCCAGTCATAGAACGCCGCCTGCGGCTCCTCCAGCAGCCGCAGATGGGGCAAGCCTGCCTGGCGCGCCGCTTCCAGCGTCAGCGCCCGCGCGCCTTCGTCGAAGGAGGCGGGAACGGTCAGGATGACCTGCTGCTGCTCCAGCGGCGATTTCGGAAAGCGGTGCAACCAGGCGGCGCGCACATGCGCCAGATAGCTGGCGCTGGCCGCGACCGGCGAGATCTTGGCGACATCGTCGTCGGCACCCCAGGGTAGGATCGGCGCCATGCGGTCGACCAGGGCATGCGATAGCCAGCTCTTGGCGCTGGCCACCAGCCGCCCCGGAACCTGGGCGCCGAGATCGAGCGCCAGACGGCCGGTGAGTACCGGCTCGCTGCCGTCTTGCGTTGTCCAAGGCAGTTGCAGATCGCCGGGGCTGATTTCACCGGCCGCCGGATGGAAGCGGACAGAAGGCAGCAAGGGCCGCGCCGCCACCTGGCCGGGACTCACCAGTTGCTCGATTTCGAACAGCTCGACCTCCTGCTTGCCGGGTGCCGCATAAGCGACGACAGTGTTGCTGGTGCCGAGGTCGATGCCGACGATGTAGGGTTTTTTCATCGTGGATAATTAGCGCTTTGTCGAGCCGCAAGGTTTGGAGCAACTTTGCGCTGGGGGCTGGCATAAAACGGGTTTTTCTGGTTCCCGGGCCAATGTTCAACCCCCCCAGCCCCCCTTATCAGGGGGGAGCGGCCGTGCGGGTCGGTTTGCTCCTCCCCTGAGCGCGAAGCCTCCCTGAAGAGGGATAAGGGGAGGCCGGGAGGGGTTTCGCAGTTATCGGCGCCAGCCTTCCAAACCATCAACCTCACCACACTCAGTCCGCCGCCCCGCCCCGCACGTCGAACTCGACTTTCCAGCGCTCCTTTCCATCGTGCGGCAAGGCTTCGAGTTCGAGCGTTCCGGCCTCGGTCACGCGCGCCTGCAGCCGGACGCGAACCACTTCACCGGCGGGTCGTCCTTCGCTCGGCAAGGTGGTCTGGATCTCGTTAAGTTCCTGAAGTTCATCGGGCTCCCATTCGTCCAGCAGTGTGCCGACCTGGTCCTGACGACGAACCGACGAGCCGAAGAAGCGAAAGCGCACCTGCTCGCCGACGACCAGGCCGAATTCCTGCTTCGACACGGCCGCCTCGCTGCCTTCCTCCATGCCGAAGGGCGCCAGGCACAGCGCCTGCACCGGCGGCTCAATACCCGGTACGGCGGGCATCACCGATTCGACGGCGACGTAGTAGGAACGCGCCGTGCCGCCACGGATGCGGACGCCCTGGCCGCGCCGAACGTACGAGTAATAGGCTGCACCGCGTGCCACGGCCAGGTCGAGGTCGGCGCCTTCGAGCGGACGCGCCGCCGGCGCGCCTTCTGCGGCGAGCCAGGAATTGATAGTTGCCAGCGTGCGCTGGGCCAGCAAGTCGGACTTGAAGACACCGCCATTGAACAGCACCGCCGTAGGATGGAGGAAGGTCGCGCCGTCCGGCAACTGGCTGGTAAACCCTTCGAGGTCATCAGTTGCGGCCACCTGGCGGGCCAGGAAGGCGGCCAGATGGCGTGTGATGGCCGCGTCCTGCGCATAGGGCAGGCCGAGTTGGGTGAGGCCGGCACGACCGCGCCCCTGCGGACGATCAACGATGGCCGCCGCCGGGAAAAAGCCTTCGAGCAGCGTTGCTGTGAGTTCGGCCCGCGTCAGTTCGCTGCGGATCGAGCCGCCGATCAGCTTTGCCCCGCGACTGGCGATGACCAGCGGTACGGCCTCGATTTGCGCATCGCTGAGCAGCGTTTCCTTGGCCGAGCGGCAGGCATGGGTGAGGGCGCGCAGTTGCCAGGCATCGAGTTTGGTGCCGGTCGCCGACAGCTTGCCGGCAACGGCATAGGCCAGCGCCAGATCCATGTTGTCGCCGCCGAGCAGGATGTGCTCGCCGACGGCGACGCGGTGCAATTCGAGGATGCCCTGGCGTTCGAGCACGGCGATCAGCGAGAAGTCGCTGGTACCGCCGCCGACATCGACGACCAGGATGATTTCGCCCGGCCGCACCTGCTTGCGCCAGCCGCCGGCGCTCTTCTGAATCCAGCTATAGAGCGCGGCCTGCGGCTCCTCAAGCAGGATCATGTGCGCACAGCCGGCGGCTCTGGCCGCTTCGGCCGTCAATTCGCGTGCCGCCGGGTCGAAGGACGCGGGAATGGTGACGACGATCTCCTGATCGACGAAGGGCGCCTCGGGAAAAGCCTGATCCCAGGCGGCGCGCAGGTGGGCCAGATAACGCTGCGAAGCTTCGAACGGCGAAAGGCGTTCCACTTCCGGCGGCGCGTCGTTGGGCAGGATGGCGGCACGACGGTCGACCCCGGCATGGCATAGCCAGCTCTTGGCGCTCAAGACCAGACGGATCGGCGTCGCCGCACCGCGACTGCGAGCCATCTCGCCGACGGCATAATCAAGTTCGGACGTCCACGGCAGGCTCAGATCGCCGGCCGCCAGTTCGCTCGCATGCGGCAGGTAGATGAACGAGGGCAGCAGGCCAAGCGACTCGACCGAACCGGGCGCGGTCAACTGCGGAACGAGCATGATTTCCTGCGCCACCTGCTCACCATCGCAGCGTGCGATATCAACGTACGAAAGCGCGCAATGGGTGGTTCCCAGATCGATGCCAATTGAAAATTTCGCATCGCTCATAGCTCGACCTCCGCCGGCGCCACGATGCGCAGCTCATGACCGCTGGCCAGCTTGGGCAGGCGCGTTTCGTCTACCCGCCAGCCGCGATGCGTGAGGCTGCCCTTGAAGGGCGGCTGGCCGACGACGTTGCCGGTGATGCGGATCGCCGCCGCATCGAAGCCTTCCGCCAGCGTGATACGGCTGCCTTCGGCTTCTGTACGTACCGGGCTGATCGTGAAGTTGTCGCGCAGCACCTTGCGACAGCCCTCATGGACCACGCGCGCCGCCGCGCCGACATCGGCGTCGGCATAGGCGGCGACATCTTCCTGGATGAAGTCGATGAAGCGCGCCTCGCGCTGCAATAGCCCGAGGAGTTGCAGCGCGCCGTCCGGCGCCGCTTCGCGTAGCGGGACGACAGGCGTCTTTGGCGCGGCCGGAGCAGGAGCAGATGCGGGTGCAGGTGCCGAGGGTTCGCTGCGCAGAACACCGGCGCGAAGGTCCTGCACACGTGCGGCGAACTGGCTATCGGAAATGATCGAGAAAAAGGTGCCGAAGGCAAGTGAAATCCTGCTCAGCAGGGAGGGTGGAGATTGTTTCATTGAAGGATCCTGGTATTTAGGTTTACCGCCGCAGCGGTTCGGTGAAGTACTCGGAGACCCGGCTGTTGCGGCACCAGACTGGGCTGGCTCGTTACGCCGGGTCTTCAGCGAAAGGGGTAATCGTTCCTGGCTTGCGCAGGGCCGCCAGCGCAGAGGGGAGATAAAACGCCGCTCGGGTCATTCCGCAAGGCTTGCTGGCGACCCGTCGCTGGCGCTTCAGGCGCTCTGCAAGCGCGCAATATAAACCATTCTGTCGTTTTCGGGTACTGCCGGCGCTGAGATTACCCTCTGGCTAACCGAAGGGGGAGCGGAATCATGGCTGTCCGGATTCGTCATGGGTGTTACTGGGACAGCATCGCATTGCATTTCTCAAAAGAAAGAATTCAAAGCTGAACAATGGCAATGTCTTAATTTTCGGTTTGGCTTAGTTTCGATACTTGAGCTAAATCAAAAAAAACCGCAGTTGCCTGATTCCGAACAGGCGGAGGGTTTTGGGAGCAAAGTGGGCTTCGGATTGTGTTTTGAGAAATATTCAATTCGATGCTGACCCCGTTAGCTCCGAAGCTGTCAACCAGGCCTTGGCAAGTATGTTGGCCTTTGCGCAAGAAAAGCAGAGACTGACTATTCGCTCAAAGCGGACGCCCCGCAAGCGGGCTGCCGTTTAGCTTCTTCGTTAAACGAGTGCTTTACAAAAGCCTGTGCGACCGCAAAGGGTAGAACCTGTCTCGCAGCTATTCCGGCAATGATCTGTTTGGTACTCTTTCTCTTCTGCGTCACAACACGCCATCAGCATATCAATAACAGAATCCGGATAGGCAGCAGTTAGAGTTCGGGTCGGTGGGTGGAATTGATTTCGCAACTGTTATTTGAGCACCAGCGACAAACCCGCGACCACCAGCGTCACCTTCTCGCAAACCGCTGCGACACGCTGATTGAGCCGGCCCTGTTCATCGGCAAACAGGCGCGACACGGCGGCCATCGGTACCACCCCCCAACCCACTTCATTGGAAACGATGACGATCTTTCCCGGCAGTTGCGGCAAGGTGTCGATCAGCGCCTGCACTTCGCGTTTGAACAGCGGGCAGTCGAGCGGCTGGCCGGCCTCGGCCTGACGCGCCGCTGCTCCGGCAAAGAGCAGGTTCGACAGCCATAATGTCAGGCAGTCCACCAGCAGGCAGACCTCGGGCGCTGCATGCTGCTGCAGGGTCGCCGCCAGTTCGAGGGGCGTTTCAACCAGCCCCCAGGTCGCCGGACGCCGCGCCCTATGGTGCGCAATCCGTTGCTCCATTTCGCTGTCGAGGGCCTGCGCGGTGGCCACGTAGATGACGCGCAGGCCGCTTTCCGCCGCGCAATTCTCCGCGAAAGTGCTCTTGCCCGATCGGGCGCCACCGATGATCAGTTCTCTCATTCGGCAAGTGTACTTCGAAAGTCGCACGATCGACTCTTGAATCTCCCCTCGCCCTCAGGGAGAGGGGTTGGGGGTGAGGGAAACGGGCAGTCCGGCAATGCGTCAATCCATGCCCGTTGGCATGGGAGCACGAGCGTATAATCGCTGTTTTTTGCAGGCGCTTGCGGCAAGCGATTTTCCCATGCACTTCTCCATTGCTTCTCCCGGCAGCGAACTCGATGCGGCCCTGCAAAACAGGATCGACAACAAGACCAAGCCACCGGGAGCGCTCGGCCAACTTGAGCAACTGGCGCTGCAAATCGGGCGGATCCAGCAGACGCTGACGCCGGGTTTTTCGCGTCCGCACCTGCTCGTTTTTGCCGGCGATCACGGCGCCGCCCGGGCCGGTGTCTCGGCATTCCCGCAGGACGTGACCTGGCAGATGGTCGAAAATTTTCTGGCCGGCGGCGCGGCGATCAACGTTTTCGCCCGCCACAACGGCCTGGCGCTGAAGGTCATTGACGCCGGCGTGGCGCATGATTTCGGACAGCGTGCCAGGCTGCTCGACGCCAAGATCGCCCCCGGCACGCGCAACTATCTGGAGCAGCCGGCGATGAGCGCCGCCGAGTGCGCCGCAGCACTGGCCAAGGGGGCGGAAATCGTCCGCTCGCTGGCGGACCAGGGATGCAATGTCGTCGGCTTCGGCGAAATGGGCATCGGCAATACGGCGGCGGCCTCGCTGATCACCCATGCGCTTACCGGCACACCGCTCATCGATTGCATCGGGCGCGGCACCGGTCTCGATGACGCCGGGCTGACGCGCAAGCGCGAGTTGCTGGCGCAGGCCGCCCGGCGTGCGGCGCTGCCGGCGAAGGCCGACGCACGTAAGGTGCTGGCCGAGTTCGGCGGCTTCGAGATCGTCATGATGACCGGCGCCATGCTCGCTGCGGCCGAACGCGGCATGACGCTGCTCATCGACGGCTTCATCGTCACCTCGGCGCTGCTCGCCGCTGCCCGCATCGAACCGGCGATCCGCGATTACTGCATTTTCTGTCACCGCTCGGCCGAGCCGGGACACGTCGCGCAACTGAACGATCTGCAGGCCGCTCCGCTGATCGATCTCGGCCTGCGCCTCGGTGAAGGCACCGGCGCGGCGCTGGCCTGGCCGCTGGTCAACGCCGCCGTCGCCTTCCTCAACGAGATGGCCAGCTTCGAGGCGGCGGGCGTGAGCGAGAAGATTTAATTTCAAATGCTTCACCACAAAGTCACCAATGCCAACAGGATTCACCAGGGAAAATTTGAGGTCAAGCTGGTTTCCCCTGGTGCCTGGTGGTTCGCTTTCTTTCGTTGACTGACAGTCTGTGAAAAAATCATTACGGCCTGATTTCCACGCTCGTCACCCCGGCGCAAGCCGGGGTCCAACTCGTTTATCCGATTGTATTCATGGCTATCGGAGGAAGGTTCTGGATTCCGGCTTTCGCCGGAATGAGGGCGAAGCCTGGCCTCGGGCCACGGCTTGGGTGGTGTTTTTTCATTGATTCACAACCCCTAACGACCGGCCCATGTTCTTTCGTACTGAACTCGAATACTTTTTCGGCGCCATCCGCTTCTTTACGCGCTTGCCGGTACCCGCCTGGGTCGGGCACAGCAGCGAGGCGCTGGAGCGTTCGTCGCGTTATTTTCCGGCGGTCGGGCTGATCGTCGGCGGCATCGCGGCGCTGGTTTTTTTCCTGACCTCGTTCATCTGGCCATTAACGCTGGCGGTGCTGGCTTCGATGGCGATTACGCTCTACGTCACCGGCGCATTTCATGAAGACGGCTGGAGCGACATGGTCGATGGCTTTGGCGGCGGCTGGGGAAAGACGCAGATCCTGGCAATCATGAAGGACTCGCGGATCGGCAGTTTCGGCGCGGTGGCGCTGGTCATGCTGATGCTCGCCAAGTTCTGCGCGCTGGTCGAGATCGATCTGCTGCTGATCCCGGTGACACTGATTGCCGGGCATGCCTTCTCCCGCCTGTGTGCTACCACCCTGCTGCGTACGCTCGACTATGTGCGCGACGAAGGCAAGTCGAAGCCGCTGGCCACCCGCATCGGAGGCGGCGAACTGGCTTTCGCGGCACTCACCGCGCTACTGCCTCTGCTCCTGTTGCCGCCGCGGCAAGCCGTCATCGGCGTGCTTTTTGCCGTGCTCGCCACGCTCTGGCTGGCGCGCCTGTTCAAGCGGCAGATCGGCGGTTATACCGGCGATTGCCTCGGCGCCACGCAGCAGCTTGCCGAAGTCGCCTTCTACTGCGGAATGCTGTGCAGATTTTCCTGATCCGTCATCCGCGCCCGCTGATCGACGCCGGCGTCTGTTACGGCCGGCTCGATATCGACTGTGCCGACGCGCCGCACGTTGCCGCACGCCTGCGAGCCTTGCTGCCGGAAGGCACGCCGGTCATCTCAAGCCCGCTGCGCCGCGCTTGGCAACTGGCCGAGGCGCTTGACCCGCAGGCGCGCATCGACGCGCGACTGACCGAGATCGACTTCGGCGAATGGGAGGGCCAGTCGTGGGACGACATCGGCCGCGACGCGCTCGATGCCTGGGCCGCCGACGTTTTCAACTTCAGCCCGCCGGGCGGTGAATCGCCGGCCCGCCTGCAACAGCGTGCCATCGACTTTGCCATCTCGCTTGCGGGCTCGCGTGTCGCGCTGGTCACCCACGCCGGGGTCATGCGCGCCCTGGTGGGTCACTGGCGGCAGCTCCCGCTTGCCGAATGGACGCAACTGAAATTCGAGTTTGGCAGCATCACGGAGATCGGGATTTGAATCTGGAATCCACCGCGAAGGCGCAAAGTTGCAAAGGGAACGCAAAGCTATGACTTCGCGTTTCCAGCACTTCTCTGCGATTCCTTTCTTCTTTGCGCCTTTGCGGTGGATGTTTTGAGAACATTGAAACTACCCAAACCCGATCCCGACGCACTGGCCTACAGCGCGGCGCTGAAACGCCGCATCGGCGACGAAATCGAATCTGCCGGCGGCTGGATCGGTTTTGATCGTTTCATGGAACTGGCGCTCTATGCGCCGGGAATGGGCTACTACTCGGGCGGGGCGCGCAAGTTTGGCGCCTCCGGGGATTTTGTCACCGCACCCGAGATTTCGTCGGCCTTCAGCCGGACCCTGGCGGCGCAGGCGGTGCAGATCCTGGCGCTCAGCGCGCCGCAGATGATCGAGGTCGGCGCCGGTTCCGGACGTCTTGCCGCCGACCTGCTGCTCGAACTTGAACGGCGCGTAGCGCTCCCGGAACGCTACGGCATCCTCGATCTCTCCGGCGAATTGCGCGAACGCCAGCGGGCGACGATTGGCCAGCGCGCAGCGCATCTGCTTGAGCGCGTCAACTGGCTCGACCGCCTGCCCGAACGTTTCGATGGTCTGGTGCTGGCCAACGAAGTGCTCGACGCAATGCCGGTGCATCTGGTGCGCTGGGGTAACGAGTTTGAAGATTTGGAAAACCCGGCGATATTTGAACGCGGCGTCGGCTGGAAGAATGATGAATTCGTCTGGTCCGATCGTCCCGCCGAGGTGCGCGTTCTTGAACGGGCGAAGGCACTGGGTATCGAGCACCCGCCAGCGCCCGGTTACCTGAGCGAGATCGGCCTGGCCTCAACCGACTGGACGGCAGCCTGGGGCAGCATCCTCGGCAAGGGCGCCTTGCTGCTCATCGATTATGGTTTCCCGCGGCACGAGTATTACCACTGGCAGCGCGATGCCGGCACATTGATGTGCCACTATCGCCACCATGCGCACGGCGAGCCCTTCTACCTGCCCGGCTTGCAGGACATCACCGCGCACGTCGATTTCACGGCAATTGTCGAGTCGGGCTTTGCCGCCGGCCTGGATTTGCTCGGCTACACCACGCAAGCCACATTCCTGCTCAATTGCGGATTGACTGAAATCCTTGCCCGCACCCCGGCCGAAGATTATCTAAACTACCTGCCGCAAGCGCAGGCAGCGCAGAAACTGATTTCGCCCGCCGAGATGGGCGAGCTGTTCAAGGTCATCGCGCTGGGTAAAGGCATCGACGAGAAGTTGATCGGCTTTGCCCAGGGCGATCGAAGCGCGACGCTGTAAGCGCACCTCGCTGTGCAGCGCTCAGCCCTTGCCGGCATACAGGTGAGCCATGAACCCTTTGCCGTCGGCGCTTGACGGCTTGCCGGCTGCCATGGTGTCGAATTCAGCCAAACGGGCTTCAACCCCGGGCCGTTCGGCCCAAGCGGCGTACAAGGCCTCGTCGCTGTAAACGTCGTTGTAATGGTTGCATGCTTCGTCCAGGACTTTTCCTGCGCTCATTTCGGTGACGATCAACATTTTGTTTGCCTCTGCTCTTTTGAATGGATGGCAAGTCAAGTAACGGCCGGGAAACGGAAAGGTTGAATGGCGCCGACAACTATTTGGTAACGGTTTGTCCAAATTTCACTGGAACTCGATTGACCTCAATCCAGGTTTGCAGGAATTCAGCCGATCACAGCTTTGCCTGATTTCGCTCAGCCGGGTATCGCCATGCCGCGCTGCACGGCTGGGCGTGCGCCAATCGCTGCATGCCAGCGCTGCACGTTGGGATAGTCGGCCAGATCGATCTTCTGCCACTCATGCCGCGCCACCCAGGGGTAAGTGGCCATGTCGGCAATCGAGTACTCGGCGGCCAGATACGCGGCCTCGCCCAGTCGCCGGTCGAGAACGCCGTAAAGCCTTGCCGTTTCTGTGCTGTAGCGCTTGATTGCGTAGGCTAGCGGTGCGGGAGCAAAACGCAGGAAGTGGTGCGTCTGACCGAACATCGGCCCGACGCCGCCCATCTGGAACATCAGCCACTGCAGGGCTTCGTACTTGCCGCGCTCGGACGTCGGCAAAAACCGGCCGGTCTTGCCCGCCAGGTAGAGAAGAATCGCGCCCGACTCGAAAAGCGTCATCGTTTTGCCGTCCGGCCCATCGGGATCGACGATGGCCGGGATTTTCGAATTCGGGTTGATGGCCACAAATTCGGGGGCCAACTGCTCGCCCTGTGTGATGTCGATGGTTTTCACGCGGTAGCGTAGCGCGCACTCCTCAAGCATGATCGATACCTTGCGGCCGTTGGGTGTACTCCAGGTGTACAACGTGATCATGGCGTTACGACATCCACCGCATCAGTCCGGAAGTGCCAGCACCCGTTTGACGGCGGACACCCGCGCGGCGTGCAGTTGCGCGGAAATCTGCACCGCATCGCTGCAACGGCTGGCAATCGCTGCCGCATCGACGGAACGTACGGCGTCCAGCGCGCTCAGGAAAAGTTGCGCATCGGGGTTCGGTTTTTCTTCCCAGCCCAGACGTCCATGAAAATCGCAGGCACAGGCCTCGAGGAGTTGTTCGAAGCGCTGCGGGCGGCGCAGTGCATCGGCACTTTCCAGGAGCCGGGTAATGGTTGCCGCGCGCAGCTCGGGACCGCGGCGAATATCGCCGTGATAGCGGGCCACCAGAAGCGCCAGATCACGGCAATCGGCCGGGGTCTTGAGTCGAGCGCACACTTCGCCGACCAGCTCGACGCTGCGTGCCTCGTGCCCCGGATGACGCGGCAGATCGGCGGCTGGCGTCAGCCCCTTGCCGAGATCGTGCATGAGTACGGCAAAGCGCACTGGCAAGGCGTAGCCTTGCCGTGCCGAATGATCGAGCGCCATCATGACGTGCACGCCGGTATCGATTTCCGGATGGTAATCGGCACGCTGCGGCACGCCGAACAGTCGATCCAGCTCGGGCAGCAGGCGCGCCAGCGCGCCGCATTCACGCAGCACTTCAATCATGCGCGAGGGTCTGGCTTCCATCAGTCCCCTGGCCAGTTCCTGCCAGACGCGCTCGGCAACCAGATGATCGACCTCGCCCCCGCTGACCATCCTGCGCATCAGGTCGACGGTTTCCGGCGCGATGGAAAATCCGATGAAGCGCGCGGCAAAACGGGCAACGCGCAGAATGCGTACCGGATCCTCAACGAATGCCGGCCCGACATGGCGCAATACCCGCGCCTGGAGATCGGCCACACCGTGAAACGGGTCGGTCAGCGCACCATCGTCGGCACGGGCAATGGCATTGATGGTGAGGTCGCGACGGGCGAGGTCCTCTTCGAGACCGACCTCGGGCGCCGCATGAAAGGAGAAGCCGGTGTACCCGTGACCGGCCTTGCGTTCGGTCCGGGCCAGAGCGTACTCTTCGTGCGTGGTCGGGTGCAGGAAAACGGGAAAGTCCCGGCCGACCGGTTTGAAGCCGCGCTCGAGCATTTCGTCGGGTGACGCCCCAACGACCACATAGTCACGATCCTGTACCGGCAAGCCAAGCAACTCGTCGCGCACCGCCCCACCAACCGTGAATATTCGCATGGGGTGAGGAAGGTGAACGCCTACCTGGCCATTTCAGCCAGCGCGGCTTCCCGCCATTCCTGCATGGCCGGCAGCAGGCGCATGGTTTCGACCCACGCGCGCGAGGCCGGAGGAAGCTCCACAGCGTAGGTCAGAAAACGCCAGACGACAGGAGAAAACATCGCGTCAGCAATCGAGAAATAGCCATACAGGAAGGGGCCATCCTGAGCGTAGCAAAGGCGGCAGCTTTCCCAGATCGAAACGATGCGGGCAATATCGGCTTCCACTTCGGCAGTACGGGCGTCATAAGGCCTTGAGGAGACAATTTCCATCGGCATGCTGAAACGTAAGGCGCCGAAACCGGAGTGCATCTCGCAACTGATAGCGCGCGCCTCGGCGCGCGCCTTGCGCTCGGAGGGCCACAAAGAAGGTGCCTGCTCGGCAATATACTCGCAGATGGCCAGTGAATCCCAGACCACGGTGCTACCGTCGATCAAACACGGCACTTTGCCCGAAGGCGAGTACTTCAAAATCTCTTCCCTGGTCCTGGATTGATGCAGGCGAATGCAGATTTGCTCAAAGGGTAATCCGGCCTGCTTCAAGGCCAGCCACGGACGCAGGCTCCATGACGAGAAATTGTGATCGCCGATGACAATTTTCATCATGACAAAAAATTCACTGAACCCTTAACGCCCGGCACGACAGCGGTATTTATCCAGGCGCAGATTCGGTCTGACCACAGCAGAAAGATAACCGGGCGCGACAGCTTCCAGCGACTTCGGTTGCCAGCCCGGGTAGTTGTGACGCCCATCGGTCAGGTTATCGAGCTGCATCGAACGCAGGTTATCCGGCGACATCGGCGGATTGGGCAGCAGACTCAGAAAGCCCGCCTGCAGATAAGCGAGGGCATCGGGCAACCCGATCACCGGACGGCGCCGGCCGATCAGCTCGCCGGTGTACTCGACCAGTTCGCGCAAGGTGTAGACTGTCGGACCGCATAATTCGTACGTCTGGCCAAAAGTTGCGCGATCGGTCAGACACGAGCAAAAGGCGTCGGCCACATCGCCGATATAAACCGGCTGAAAGCGTGCGTCAGCGCCACCCAGCGGCATAACGGGAAAGACCCGGAGCAGGCTGGCGAAGGTATTCAGGAAGGAGTCACCGGGGCCAAAAATGACCGAGGGACGAAACACGGTGACATCAAGCTCCCTCGCCGCACCGAGCACGACGGCTTCGCCCGCCGCCTTAGAACGCAAATAGGCCGATGGTGCATCGTCAGAGGCCCTGAGCGCGCTCATATGCACCAGGCGACGGACTCCGGTCTGCATCATGGCCGCCAGAATTTTCCTCGGCAACTCGACATGCGCGGCAGCAAAACGCTTGCCGTAAGGCTGGCTGGAATCGCCATCGTGCAAAATGCCGACCAGATTGATCACGGCATCAACGCCAGTCATCAGCGAAGCCAGCACTTGCGGGTCGTGGACATCGGCGTCCACCATATAGACGGTCGGCAGCAGAATGAGCTGCTTGGTATTGTCACGATGGCGCGTCGGGATCGTGACGCGAATGCCGCGTTCGGAAAGCCGGTTGGCTATCCAGCCACCAACAAAACCGCTCCCGCCAATCAATAGCACTTTCTTGAGTTCCATGGCTCCCTGCCGATCAAATTTGTTTGAAGAATCGATTCTACGGCAATTCTTCGGCCTTTGGATCAACACTCGAGCGTGGCCCGATCACGCCAAGGCGGCTCTTGATCGATTGCGGTTTGCCGTCAAACAGTGCCGAATAATAGACCGAGTTGCTCATCACCTTCTTAACGTAGTCGCGCGTTTCATTGAACGGAATGGTCTCGGCGTAGATGGCGCCTTCCAGCGGACCATCAGCGCGCCATTTGCGGGCGCGGCCGGGGCCGGCGTTGTAGGCCGCAGAAGCCAGCACCGGGTGATTGTCGAGGCTCTCCATCACCAGACGCATGTACGTCGTACCGAGCAGCAGATTGGTCTCGGTGTCGTTCACCTGACCCTGATGAAAGTCCTTGAGGCCGATTTTCCTGGCCACCCACTTGGCCGTCGCCGGCATCAACTGCATCAGGCCAGAAGCTCCCGCCGACGACTTGGCATTGGTCACGAAGCGGCTTTCCTGACGCATCAGGCCATAGACCCAGGCGTCGTCGAGCGATTGACTCTTCGCCGCCGGACGCACCTGATCGCTGAAAGGTGACAGGTAGCGCAGCGAATAGTCGTGCTCATCCCGTGTGCGGTCAGCGGCAGCAATGGCCCGGTCATAAATGCCGGCGCGCTGGGCGATATCCGAAGCCGCCAGCAACTCGCGATCGCTCATGTCACGTAGCGTCCAGTTCCATTCCTTGACGCCTTCAGTGCGCAGATTGACGCGATACAGCGCCAGCGCACGCTGCACGCCAGGATTAGCGGCAACCTGCGACACCTCCTCACGCGTCAGCGCCGCTGCCCTGGGTGGGGTCATGATCGCCCGACCCAGCTCTTCATCGGCCAGATTGCCGTAGAAGTTTGGCTGCCCGGCAATTTTTGCGAACAGCGTATTGGCCTCCTCGATGCGCCCGCCGGCACGGTAGGCACGCCCCAGCCAGTAAACCCAGGCCGGCTGTGCGGCGAGTGCTGGCGGCATCCTTTCGATGGTTGAGCGCACCGTTCCCCAATCCTTTGCGCGCAGGGCGGCGCGCACCTTCCATTGCGCCACCTCATCGGAAAGCGCAACATCACCGGTTTTTCGAAACCACTCCAGCGCCTCGGGCAGGTGCCGCTGCGCCGCCTGCCAGCCGATCTGGCTCCATGCCCAGCCCTTTTCGCCGGCCTGTAACTGGCTCTCGATCCGCATCAACTGCTCGGACGCCATGCGCGGATCGTTGCGCGCAATGCGGCTGATCGCCAGCGCCGCCAGTTCGCGGTTCATGCGACTACCGGCCAGGCTGGTCGGCTGTTTTGCCAGCCACGGTATCGGTGTATCGATGACCGCCGCAACAACCCGCGCATCGGGCGTCTGGCTGGGCGGCAGATAGTTCATGCTGTAGCGCGCGGCGGCCGTCTTGTTCGCTTCAAACTGGCGACGGACGCGCGCCCAGACCTGATCGGCGAGTACGCGCTTTTCCAGAATCAGCGCTTCGAGTATCGGGTAGCAGGATTCGGGAGGCTCAATCAACGTCAGCCACAGCGACATCGCCTCGTCGAGCATGCTCGCATCGCCGCGTGCCTGGCGGCTCTGCAGGGCAAAACAGGAAAGCTCCTGATCGGGCTGGCCCAGCAAGGGGAATTCGGCATCAAACTGCGCCCACTGCTGCTTCCTGCCCAATTGCTTGAGCCAGTCACTACGCAGCTTCTCGGCGACATAACTTTTATCGTAACGCGACAGGAAGGCCTTGATCGTCGCCGGATCGGTGTTATTCAGATCAAGCAGAAGCTGCCAGTATTCGACATAGGCTTGAAGCTCATGCCCCTGCAACTCGAATGCTATGCGCTCAAGTTTGGCGCGGTCGCCAGTGCGAACCGCATCACGCGCCGCAAGAAATCGATCATCGCCCGTCACGGCCCCGATTGCGGCATGCGCCATCAAGCAGGGAATCGTGAGGAGAAAAACAGCAAGACGAAACTTCATGATAAGCTGGAGCCCCTGTAAACACTGACTTTCAGCATACCACATGAGCGCCGGATTGACGCCACAAACAATGTCTGAAAATCGTGACGAAACGTGCGCTACGTTTCGTCGCGCATTACGTCAGCAGCGCATTGAACTTCGACTGGCACTGTCGGCAGACGAGCGTTCTCTTCTTTCTGAAAAAGTTTGCGCGCAGGTGCAGAAAAACTTTCCGCAACTGGCAGGTCTGCGCGTCGGATTCTGCTGGCCGGTAAAGAACGAGCCCGATCTGCGGCCACTGATCATGTCGTGGTTTGAATCCGGGCAAACCGGGTTTGCGGCGCTGTTGCCGGTTGTCCTCGAAGCCAACGCCGCGCTCGCTTTCCGCAAGTGGACTCCAGGTCAGCGGCTGGTTGCCGACCGTTACGGCATCCCGACACCGGCCGAAGGCGAATTTCTGGTGCCGCAAGCGCTGTTGCTGCCGGTCAATGCATTCGATGCCGCCGGTTACCGCATCGGTTATGGCGGCGGCTTCTTTGACCGCACGCTGGCCAGTCTGAAGCCGGCTCCGCTAAGCATCGGCGTCGGTTTTGAACTGGCTCGCGTCGACTCGATCCGCCCCGAAGCGCACGATATAAGGCTAGATGCCATGGTCAGCGAAGCAGGAGTTTTCAGACACGTTTGACCACCGGCGCCAGACCCCGGCAACAAAGGCATACGCTGGTCTTTAACTGCAGGGCCCTGTCCGGTTCCGAGGGATCACCGTTTAGCGCACGGTATGCGAACCGTGCTGGGCAATTCGCCCTTCGGTGGACCACGAGGCACTGCGCTGCGAGGGCTGGATGTTGAGAATACGATGCGGTGCGCCGTCCATGACGACGAATACTGCTGCGGCAATGGCAGCGATGTTGTCCAGCGTTTCGGCGTCGGCCTTTTTCTCTGCAGGCGCCGCCTGTGAAGCGTGAGTCGCCTTTTTACCGTGTGCGGCTTTGGGTGCGGCCTTGAAGAAAAGCGCCGCGCGATTCAATAGCGGAAAACACGACAGCACGATGCCAATGCCGCTGATGATGATGAAGCTGAGAAAGAAGTCGATAACGCTGACAATTATCGCTCCCTGGAGCGTATCCGGAACAAGAGCGGTCATGACGGCCTCGCCTCAATGGTAATAGCAAAAGAATGAGCACCTGGTGGCACCATGGACGCTGCAATGAAACAGGGGGTCACGTGTTTCATGCTCAGTTCGCCCCCAGCAGGGCGAGCAGAATACCGCCCGAGATGGCCGTTCCGAAAACTCCGGCAAGATTGGGGCCCATGGCATGGTAAATCAGCAGATTTTTCGGATTAGCCTTGTACGCCTCGATATGCGCGACGCGCGCCGCGATGGGTACGGAAGCGATGCCGGCCGAGCCGATCAGCGGATTGATTTTCGTCTTGAGGAACAGATTCATGATCTTTGCGGTCACCACCCCGGAGCCCGTACCAAAGAGGAAGGCAATCAGTCCGAGTATGACAATTTCGAGGGTCTGGAAGGTGAGAAATTTCTCGGCCGCCATGGTCGATCCGATGGCGACGGTCAAAATGATGATGATGACGTTCATCAGCCCGCCGGCGGCCGTCTTCGACAGACGATCCGTCACTCCCACCTCTCTAAGCAGATTACCGAGCATGAGCATGGAGATCAGCGGGGCAACCGGCGGAAAGAACAGGTTGACGATAATGGCGATGACGAGGGGGAAGGCGATTTTTTCCAGCTTCGTCACTTTGCGTGATTCCGCCATGCCTATTTCACGTTCCGCCTTGGTGGTCAGCAAACGCATCACCGGAGGCTGGATCATCGGCATCAGCGCCATGTAGGAGTAGGCGGCGACGGAAATCGGCCCGAGCAGATGCGGTGCCAGCTTGACCGCGACGAAAATCGCCATCGGCCCGTCAGCGCCGCCGATAAGCCCGATGGCTCCTGCTTCGCTGAGGGTGAAACCGAGCATCTTGGCAAGAATCAGCGCCACGAAAATGCCCAGATGCGCTCCCGCCCCGAGGAGTACCAGCTTGGGATTGGCGATCATCGGCCCGAAGTTGGTCATCGCCCCGACACCGAGAAAGATCAGCGGCGGGATGATAAGCTTTTCCACACCCATGTAGGCATAGTGGAACAGCCCGCCGTCTTTCACCGCGTAGAGCAGCGCCGAGATGGCGGGCCCGCCGGGAATGTCGGGAGGTCCAGGAACGTTGGCGACGATGCAGGAAAACCCGATACCGACCAGCAGCAATGGCTCGTAGTGCTTGGCGATCGCCAGGTAGATCATGATCACGCCAATGATGATCATGAACAGATTACCTATGGAAAAGTTGACCGCTCCGGTCTGGTCGAGGAGTGCCTGCAAAAAAATTGGTATCTGGTCGAGCAAGTTACACCTTCTTTCGACGACGCCTGCGTCAGCAGGCTATCGATTCTGAATTAAAGCCGTTAATGACAAATGGTTGCAACCTGGTTTTTTTCGAGTCGATGCATCATACGCGGCCAGGGCGCAGCAGGAACTAGGG
>NZ_JAEUOI010000103.1 GCF_016790145.1 Propionivibrio sp.
ATTGCGCGTCTGGGTGGGTGGAAGGGCTATGCTTCTGAAGCCAAGCCCGGCCCCATCACCATGCTTCATGGATTGCAGCGCCTCTTAGCGATCTGCCAAGGCTGGAAATTGGCTACAAAAGATGTGTGCATAGATTAGCCCGCAGGGCGAAGGGTGCAAACCCCCTCTCCTGCGGGGGAGGGATGGGGTGAGGGCCAGACACTCGTCAAACTTGGTGGGGCGGCGGTCTCGCTGCCGCTTTTGAAATGTGCTGGCGCTCAGCCGATACGGTGTAAATGAAGGGACACCGACAGTTGCGCGCCGAGCCAGCCGAGAGCGGCGCCAATCGCCGCCATTGCCGCGATGTTGCCGGGTGACAGGCCGCGCAGAACGAAGTTGCCGCCATACAGGGCGACGAGTTCGCCGACCGGCGCCGCCAGCAGCAGGCCGGCGGAGCTGACCAGCAGTGCGGCAAAGAGTCCGCCGAGCGCGCCCTGCAGGGCGCCGAAATAATGGAATGGCCGGCGGATGAAGGCATCGGTGGCGCCGATCAGTCGGGCGACCTCGATCTCGGTGGCCTGCGCCAGGATCTGCAGGCGGATGGTGTTGAAGGTGACGGCAACCAGCGCAGCGGCGAGCAGACCGGCGAGCAGGGTGATCGAGAGCTTGCCGATGCGCAGGAAGGCATCGAATCGTTTGACCCAGTCGGAATCAAGCTGGACATGGGCGACTTTCGGCCAGCCCGAGAAGGTGACGGCCAGCCGCTCCAGCGAGTCCGGCTGCGTATCTTCCGGTTCGACGATGAAGGCGTCCGGCAGCGGGTTTTTCGGCAGGCTGGCGATGACTTCGGCCATTCCTTCGGACGCTTGCAGTCGCTTCAGTGCGTCATCCCTGGGAACAAAGCGCCAGTGGCCCGGTCGGGCTTCGCGCAGTCGCGATTCGATTTCCTCGACTTCCTTTTTGCCGGCATCAAGCGCCATGAAAATGCTGATCTGCTGAACACCGGAGGCGCTGCCGGTGATGCCGCGCAGATTGTCGAGCACGACCCAGCCGGCACTCGGCAACGCCAGCGCGATGCCGATGACCAGAAGCGACAGGAGGGTGTTGAGCGGTGAGGCAAGCAGCCGGCGCAGGGCGTCGCGCAGGGCGGCGAGGTGCTGGGCAAAGAAGCGCTTCATGCGGCACCTTCGAGCAGGCGACCGCGCTCAAGTCGAAGCACTCGCGGCGCACAACTCGCCATCCACTGCGGGTCGTGCGTGGCGATGACGAGGGTGACGCCAACCTGATGGAAGGCGCGAAAGATTTCAAGGATGGCAGCCGCCGATTCGGCGTCGAGATTGGCCGTCGGCTCGTCGGCGAGCAGGATGGCGGGGCGGTTGACGACCGCGCGGGCAATCGCCAGGCGTTGCTGTTCGCCGCCCGAAAGGGCAATCGGGTGAGCCTTTTCGCGCTCGAGCAGCCCGACCTTGTCGAGTGCGGCACGCGCCCGGCTGGCGGCTTCCCTGGCTGGCAGGCCGACGATCGCCAGCGGCAGGAGGACGTTGTCCAGCACGCTGCGATCGAAGAGCAGCTTCTGGTCCTGAAAGATCAGACCGAAGTTGCGGCGCAGGTACGGAATGGCGCTCTTGCGCAGTGCGGCGAGATTCTGCCCGTTGATCACGATGCTGCCCGACGTTGGCCGCTCGATGGCGGCCAGCAGGCGGAACAAGGTCGATTTTCCGGCCCCCGAGTGGCCGCTGATGAAGACCATTTCACCAGCGTCGATTTCGAAACTGACGTCCTTGAGCGCTTCAAGACCTTCGGGGTAGCGTTTGCTTACGGTGGAACAGGCAATCATGGGTATCGGCTTGAACATCCACCGCAAAGACGCAAAGCGGCAAAGTTTCGCAAAGGATTGAAGGTGGCCGGTTGGCCGGGATTGGGCTCTGATTTACCCTGCGTCATCTTTGTGCCCTTCGCGCCTTTGCTGTGGGTTTTAGTTCGTCATCCCTCGAACAGCGCATCGACAAAGTCACGAGCAACAAAGGGTCGCAGGTCGTCGATGCCTTCACCGATGCCGATAAAGCGGATCGGCTTCGGGCACTGGCGGGCGATGGCGGCAATGACGCCGCCCTTGGCCGATCCGTCAAGTTTGGTGACGACGAGGCCGGTAACGCTAATCGACTTGTCGAAGGCTTTGACCTGCTGCAGCGCGTTCTGCCCAAAATTGGCGTCGAGTACTAGCAAAGTCTCGTGCGGGCCGCTGGGATCGGCCTTCTGGATGACGCGGCGCACCTTGGCGATTTCTTCCATCAGATGCAACTGGGTCGGCAGGCGACCGGCGGTATCGGCCAGAACGATGTCGATTCCGCGTGCCCTGGCGGCGGCGATGGCGTCGAAGATGACGGCCGCCGGATCGCCGGACTGCTGGGAAATAACCGTCACCTCGTTGCGTTCGCCCCAGGCTTGCAACTGCTCGCGAGCGGCTGCGCGGAAGGTGTCTCCGGCGGCCAGCAATACGGACAGGCCCTGGCCATGAAAGTATTTGGCCAGCTTGCCGATCGACGTCGTTTTGCCGGCGCCATTGACGCCGGCGATCATGATGATGAAGGGGCGATGCGAGGTGATTTCAAGCGGCTGTTCGAGCGGCAGCAGAAGTTGTATCAAGGCGGCCGAGAGCGCCTGCTGGATGCCTTCCGGGGTGTCGAGCTTGTCGCGCCTGGCACGGGTTTTGAGTTCGTCCAGCAGGTGCTGCGTAGCCTCCATGCCGACATCGCTGGTCAGTAGCAGGGTTTCCAGCTCTTCAAGCAGTTCGTCATCGACCTTGCCGCGCGAGAAAATCGATTTGAGTTTTCCGCCGAATTGCGCCCGCGTGCGCGCCAGGCCCGCCTTCAGGCGTTCGCGCCAGGAGGGTTGTGGTGGGGCGGAGGCCGGTTCAGGGAGCGATGCACTGTCCGTGGCAACGCCTTTAGCGTCGGCGGACTTCTTGAGGAAACCAAACATGGTACTTTCTTGTCTCTAGGTGTTACGGGGAATGAGGCGATGGTAAGATGCCCTCGCTAATTGACCTGCTTGCCAAATTTTAACAGAAGCCCTTCATGACCAAACATTACTCACGACGAATCACCGCACTGACGGCCCTGTTTCTGGCGCTGGCTGTACCGGCGGCGGCACGGGCCAACCCCTTCGAACAGCAACTGGCGAATGGCCTGCGCGTCATCGTCAAGGAAGACCGGCGGGCGCCGACAGTGGCCAGCATGGTCTGGTATCGTGCCGGCAGCATGGACGAAACCAGTGGTACGACCGGCGTCGCGCATCTGCTCGAGCACATGATGTTCAAGGGTACGCCGAGCACCGGGCCGGGCGAGTTCAGCCGTCTGGTCGCCGCTGCCGGCGGGCGCGACAACGCATTCACCAGCAAGGATTACACCGCCTACTTCCAGCAGGTGCCGAAGCAGAAGCTGGAGCAGATGATGCAGCTCGAAGCGGATCGCATGCGGCATCTGACCCTCGACCCCAATGAGTTCGCGCAGGAAATCAAGGTGGTCATGGAAGAGCGCCGGCTGCGAACCGACGATCAGCCGCAGGCGCTGCTGATGGAACAGATGAGCGCCGTGGCACTGCAGGCGCACCCCTACCGGGTGCCGGTCATCGGCTGGATGAACGATCTGGAAAGCATGACGGCGCAGGACGCACGCGACTGGTATGAGCGCTGGTATGTGCCAAACAACGCCTACCTGGTGGTGGTCGGCGATGTCGATCATCAGGAGGTGTTCAGGCTGGCCGAGAAGTATTACGGGTCGCTGGCGCCACGCGCCTTGCCCATACGCAAGCCGCAGGTCGAGCCGGAACAAACCGGTATTCGACGCCTGACGGTCAAGGCCCCGGCCGAACTGCCGGTGGTGCTGATGGCCTACAAGGTGCCGGTGATTCGCGATGTGGACAAGGATGTCGATCCCTACGCGCTTGAAATGCTCGCCGCCATTCTTGACGGCCATGAGGCGGCGCGCTTCTCGAAGAACCTGATCCGCGAACAGCGGCTGGCGACTTCGGCGGGTGTCGGCTACGACTCGACGTCGCGCGGCCCGGGCCTTTTTTATCTGCTCGGTTCGCCGAGCGAGGGCAAAACGCGCGCCCAGCTGGAGCTTGGTTTGCGCGCCGAAATTGCGCGTATTGCCAGGGAGGGCGTAGCCGCCGACGAACTGGCGCGCGCCAGGGCGCAACTGGTCGCCAGCCAGATTTACAAGCTCGATTCGATGTTTGCCCAGGCCATGGAAATCGGCCAGCTCGAAGCCGCCGGGATTCCCTATCAGTCGAACACGAGAATGATTGAAAAACTGCAAGCGGTGACGGCTGAACAGGTCAGGGCCGTGGCGCAGAAATATTTCCGTGACGAGCAACTGACGGTTGCCGAACTCGACCCGCAAGCCCTGCCGCAGACGCCGCGCCCACGCTCGGCGCCCGCCGGCCGGCATTGAGAGAATTCCGATGAAACTAGCCAAACTGCTTGCTCTGCTTTGCTTTTGTCTGGCCGGCCGCATGGCCGAAGCCGGACCGAAGATCGAACACTGGATTGCTCCTTCCGGTGCCCGCGTTTTCTTTGTCGAAAACCACACCCTGCCGATTCTCGACGTGCAGGTGGATTTCGCCGCCGGAACGTCATTCGACCCCCCAGGTCAGTCCGGTCTCGCGGCACTGACCCAGGGGCTGCTCGACATGGGTGTGCAGGGCATGGATGAAACGCAAATCTCCAACCGCCTGGCCGATCTGGGTGCGCTACTGACCGGTAGCGCGGATATGGATCGGGCTTCGCTCAGTCTGCGTACGCTTTCGGCGGACGACATGCGTAACCCGGCGCTCGATGTATTGCGTGCGGTGCTGACTACTCCCCAGTTTCCGCCCAAGGTTTTCGAGCGTGAACGGGCACGCACCGTGGTGGCCTTGAAGGAAGCGCTGACGCGCCCCGAGGCGATTGCCAACAAGGCATTCTGGGCGGCGATGTACCCGCAGCACCCGTATGGGCGGCAGGCCTCGCCGGAGTCGGTAAATGCCCTGCAGCGCGCCGACCCGGCGACCTTCTACCGCAAGCACTATACGGCACAACGGTGCAGCGTGTCGATCGTCGGCGACCTCTCGCGGGCGCAGGCGGAAGCGCTGGCACAGCAGCTCACGGCAGGCTTGCCTTCGGGCGGCCCGGTGGCCGCGCTGGGTGTGCCGCAACTGCCGGCGGCGCTCGAACAACGCATCGCCCACCCGGCCGCACAAGCTCACGTTCTGCTCGGCTTGCCGGCGCTCAAGCGCGGCGATCCCAACTTCTTTGCGCTGATTGTCGGCAACTACTCGCTCGGTGGCGGTGGCTTTGTTTCGCGGCTGATGAAGGAAGTGCGCGAGAAGCGCGGTTATGCCTACAGCGTGCATAGTTATTTTCTTCCGCTGGCACAGCCCGGGCCTTTCCAGATCGGCTTGCAGACGAAAAAGGCACAGGCCAACGATGCCTTGAAGGTGACACGCGAAGTGCTCGCCGGCTTTCTTGCCGAAGGTCCGGGCGAAGCCGAGTTGCAGGCGGCAAAACAGAACCTGGTCGGCAGCTTCCCGCTACGTCTGGACAGCAATCGCAAGATTCTTGAGAATGTGGCCGTGATCGGTTTTTATGGTTTGCCGCTCGACTACCTTGATCACTATGCCGAAAATGTCGAGAAGGTCACGACGGCCGAGATCAAGGCGGCCTTTGCGCGCCATGTGCGGCCGGAGAACATGGTCACGGTGGTGGTCGCTGGCGAGTAAGGCTGAAGTCCTCTTTTGAACACGGTACGCATCATCGGCGGAAAGTGGCGGCGGCGCATCCTGCATTTTCCCGATTCCGAAGGTCTGCGTCCGACACCTGACCGGGTTCGCGAAACCTTGTTCAACTGGCTCGGACAGGATCTTGCGGGATTGACCTGCCTTGACCTGTTTGCCGGTAGCGGTGCGCTGGGTTTTGAAGCAGCCTCGCGCGGCGCGGCGCGGGTGGTGATGGTCGAGAATTCGCCCAAGGTAGTGGCGGCGCTTGCAGAGAACGCCCGTTTGCTGGATGCTGACAGCCGATTGGAGATTGTGCGTGCAGATGCGGTAAAATTCGCCTCCTCCCTGCGTGCAGGCGGTTTTCGTTTTGATGTGCTGTTTCTCGATCCGCCTTACAAGCAGGGCTGGCTGGATCGGTTGTCACCGCTGCTGGCGGATCTTCTGGTCGATGAGGGTGTACTCTACGTTGAGGCCGAGCGCGTGCTGGAATCTTGCGGAGACTGGCGTACGGTGCGTAACGGTCGGGCCGGGCAGGTTTTTTATCACTTGATGCGACGAGGCGAGTCCAATGACGCTGAATAAACGGGCGGCGATCTATGCAGGCACCTTTGATCCGATTACGCGGGGCCACGAAGACCTTGTTCGACGTGCCGCCTGCCTCTTTGATCATGTCATCCTCGGTATTGCCGAGAGCCGCTCGAAGCGACCCTTCTTTTCGCTTGCTGAACGGGTCGAGATTGCACGGGAACTGCTGGTGCGCTATCCAAATGTCGAAGTCTGCGGGTTCGACGGTTTGCTGATGGACTTTCTGCACGTCAAAGGCGCCAAAGTCATCTTGCGCGGCCTGCGCGCGGCTTCTGATTTCGAATATGAATTTCAGATGGCCGGAATGAACAGAAACCTCTATCCCGATGTCGAAACAATATTCCTGACGCCGGGTGAGCAGTACATGTTCATCTCGGCAACGATGGTGCGCGAAATTGCCATGCTCGGTGGCGATGTCAGCAAATTTGTCCATCCGGCAATCAGTGAGCGGCTGGCAAAAAGAGTATCCGAAAAATTTCAATGAACTGAAGGAACCGTAGTCATGGCTTTGATTATTACCGACGAATGCATCAACTGCGACGTGTGCGAGCCGGAATGCCCGAACGAGGCGATTTACCAGGGTGAAGAAATTTACGAGATTGACCCGAACAAATGCACCGAATGCGTCGGCCATTACGATACGCCGCAATGTGTCGAGGTGTGCCCGGTCGATTGCATCCCGAAGGACGACAATCATCAGGAAAATGACGAGCAGTTGTGGGTGAAGTACGAAAAGCTGACGGGTAACAAGCGGCCGGGCTGAGCGCTATCCGACAACGACGAAGCTTACGCGTTCAAAATCGGGGCCTTCATCCAGTACGTGAATCAGTTTCATGCGCCAGGGTTTGTCCGCATTGATCTCGAGGATGCGTCCGGCTCGATACCAGCCCTGCGGAATGACCAGCGATTGATCGGTACCGACCGAGGGAACGGCGGGCAGCAGGAAAGCACGGCTATACCTTTCGTTGTGCACAGAGCCCTGGCCGAGCGGGCGGGCGGCAACGGCCTGCGGGATGCCGGCCAGGGCGGCGACCCCGGCAATCAGGCCGCCCTTCTGCTCCTGCATCAGCCAGGTTGTCTGTGCCAGCAGAAAACGTTCACCTTCATTTGGGCAGATGGCCAGTAACTGCCCGTGCGCCATTTTCTTGCCTGCGGCGCCGCGCATCAGACGAAAGCCGTTTGGCGATTGATTCACCACTTCCCATTGATCAAGCGTGAAACCAAGCAACTCCTGGCGCACTGCCAGTTCCTGCGTCGGGTCGACCATGTGACGGAAGGCGAACAGACTCTCGAATTCCAGTCGGGAGTAGGTGCGAACGTTTTCCGGCGTCAACTCCTTGCCGGAAATGTAGTAATACATCGCATCAAAACCAATGCACAGCTTGGCTATCCCCGAAGTGGTACGGCGGTGGAATTTTCGTTTGACGCGCGCCTGCGTCCAGGGACGGGCAAGGTGTTCGAGTAGCCGCCGGCATTGGCCTGACGAGCAATCCTCGCCGAGGCCGATCTGCGCCGGAGGGATTTTCTGCCTCAACTTCTGGCGAATCTCGCTCATATGCGTGGCCAGACGCGAGGTGTCGAGTCGGCGCAAATGCACGATCTGCTGACAGTCGGATGTCAAACGCAGGCCGACGTCCTGACTCAGGTCGATAACAAACTGTGGCAAAGGCTCGCCCGCTACGGCGGGGTGCAGGCTGACGAGATGTGACCAGTTGCTGGCCCAGCGACGAACCAGGTTCTGTTCGCGGATCGAGAGGCTGTAAGGACCGGCCAGTTCGGAGAGCAGCACACTGAGAAAGGCTGAAGTGCAATGCGTGTTGCGCCCCAGCGGATCGAGGGTGTCGAGAACGGGGAGGGTGACTACCCCCCATTTCTCGGCAGCGGCGTAATAACCATGCAGATCAAGCCACAGGCCCGGTGGCAATTCACGCCGGGCACGCTGGTGTTCGACAATTGCCAAGCCTGCATAATAAATGCTGCGGTGCAAAGTCAGCGCTATGCGTAACAGGTGCCCGGCGTCGACTGCTGCGCTGTCAAGTCTGGCGTAGTGAGCATAGGCCTTGGCCATTTTGAGCCAGGTGGCAATGACCTGACGGAAACATCCCTCCTCATTCTCGTCCAGTGGCAGAGGTTTGTTGATGTAATGTCGGGCCAGTTCTTCATCGACAAAACAGAGGGGTTCCCGTAATTGTTCGAGCAGATTGAGATAGACGTCGGCCTGGAGTGGCGACTGCAGCAGGCTATCGAGAAAGTGGTTAATCTCGTTTTCTGCCTTTTGCGGGTTGGCCAAAGTCAGGAGAGAAAGCATCTGCAGCCCGGTTTGCAGATCCGGGATGGTCATGGTGCTCGGCATCGGGTTGATCACAGTGCTCATCGATCGGGCAACCCTTGTTGACATGTCATGGAAATTGGCCGGGGATTGAATTCATCATGTCGCCGACGCCCCGCACTACGTATCCAATTGATCTGCTGGCGAGGGGGCAAGAAAAGAAACCTGAGGCACTTCCCTCGGGGGTGGCAAAATCCCGAAACGGGTTGTTCCACAAGTTCATGGCTAAGGCCATTTCGGCCCCTGTGAATCCATAATTTCTGATGGTGTACATTCATTGGAATTCAGGTGTTGAAACGATCAGGCGGCATTCAGCAGGTTTCGTCGGCTGAGCGTTTTTTTCAAAATGCTCTGAACGTCCTGACCGACCCTTTCGATCGCCTGGATCTGTGACACAAAATTGTTCTCGACGTGCACCAGTTCGTTGATGCGATCTTCCAGTGTCTCGGTCGCCTGATGAATTCGTTTGATGCTCTCAAGTCGCCGCTTGAGCTGGATCTGATGTTCGCGAACCTGCGTTTCCATTGGCGCCATGATCGCTTTCAGCCAGGATTCGGCGTCCCGGTTGGCGCGTTCGAAAGCTCGCCTGACCTGCGTGGCGACTTCGTCGAAGAACTTCTGGGTAAGCGTGTTCTTCTGTTGTGTCATCAACTGGAACATGGTGTTGAGGTGCGTGTCGCACCAGAACTCAAGTCGCTCGATATCCTTCTGGTAACGCAGCAGCGACAAAGTGCTTGGGGCGCCAAGATTGAGGCCATGTTCAACCGTGAACCGCTTGTACATCGCTTCCATCATGGTGCGGATTTCACCGATCTCGCCATCTGATTTGATCAGATTGGCGCGCGTGATGTTGAAGAAGTTCTTCATCGAGTCCGACAGCGTTTTTGAAAACGTCGCTGCCAGCATGGTTTCGCGTGTCGATGATGTCAGTAGGCGAAGGGCATCAAGTCCAAGATGGTCAAAGAGTTTGTTGGTCAGTTGCGAAAAGACGCTACGCAGGGCGTAGTAGCGTTGCAGTCCGGACTCGAACTCTTCTTTCTCGATACGTACTTTGCCCATCATGTATTCGACTACGCCCTTGTTTTTACCACGTAGTTCGGTCAGTTCACCGAGCTGTTCGCGCAAGCCGGTGAGCCGCGATTCGACAAGGCTGTGCATGCGCAGGTAGATGTCGGAAAACTCGGCGTCGGTATTTTCGTGAATGATTTCCTGCTTGGCTGGAATCAGTTCTCCGGAAAGGGCGGCTTCGAGATCAGGCAGACGGCTGCGTTTGAGTAGTGAAGCGTCCTTGTTGATCTTGGCAACCAGCGCCTTTTGCGCCGAAACAGGAAAAATCTGGCTCTCTGGCAAATCAAGTGTCCACGCGCAATTGTTGGTCTGCCTGGTGATCTCGGCGTTGATTTCTTCTTCTGACTTTAGTTCGTCCCACATACTGTCGATCTTGTTCAGAACGACGATGCGTCCTTTTTTTCGTCCGCCGGGTGCGCCGATGTGTTCGTTCCAGATCGCAAGATCGGACTGAGTAACTCCGGTGTCGGCAGCCAGGATGAAGAGAACGGCATGCGCATTAGGAAGCAGGGACAGCGTCAGTTCGGGCTCCGCGCCGATGGCGTTGAGACCCGGCGTATCAAGAATGACAAGTCCCTGCTTCAGCAAGGGATGAGGGAAGTTGATGATGGCGTGTCGCCAGTGCGGGATTTCGACCATTCCGTCTTCAGCAACCCGAACCACGGTGGATTCCCTGTTGCCGCTGGCAAAACCCAGCTTCTCGGCAATTTCCGGAGAAACGCGCTCTACTTCACTGACCGAACGGAGCGCCTCCTGCATCGATTCAGCCGATTTGGTATCGAGCGGAACGACTTTCCATTCGTCGGGGTAACATTTGTATTCGCTGATGCTGGAATTGGTTGCACGGGTCTGGATCGGCAGCAGTTCGATGCCGGGTGGTTTGTTCGGGTCATACATCAGCTCGGTCGGGCACATCGTGGTACGACCGGCCGTCGAGGGCAGCATGCGGTTGCCGTAATCGGCGAAGAATATGGCGTTGATCAGTTCCGATTTGCCGCGCGAGAACTCGGCAACAAACGCAACATGCAGGCGATCCTCGCGCAATTTTTCCAGCAACTGCCGGATACGCAGTTCAGTCTGGGCGTCGCTGAGTTCATTTTCAGACAGGCATCTGCGGAAAGCCTCTAGGCCTGCAGAAAGCTGAGTGCGCCATTTGCTGTAGGCGGCAAATTGCTGGGCAAGCGTCATGATCAGTTCCAACGCGATAAAAGAGTCTTCACTCTATCACAAAGTCTTGCCCAATCAATCACATGGGTTTGCCATGTTGATATAAGCGATTCACCGCTGACAGCGCGCACAGTAGAAAGTGGATCGACCCGCCTGACGAACACAATGCACTGGCCGCTCACAGGTCGGGCAGGGTTCCCCGTGACGATCGTAAACGGCGCATGAAAGCTGGAAACAGCCCGCACCGCCATCGCTATGCACATAGTCTCGTACGCTGCTGCCGCCAGCAGCGATGGCTGTTTCGAGTGTTGAACGGATGGCCGGGACGAGAATCCGGTAGCGTTCGCGGCTGATGCGATGGGCCGCGCGCAAAGGCGAAATGCCGGCGCGGAACAGGCTTTCCGAGGCATAGATGTTGCCTATGCCGACGACCAGATGGCTGTTCATCAGCAATGGTTTGATCGGCGCGCTGCGTCGGCGGGTGGCAGCGTATAGCCAATCTCCGTCAAACACCGGGGATAGAGGTTCGATTCCGAGAACGGCGATCAGCGGGTGGCTGACAACGTCATCGCCTTCGTGCCAGAGCAGCGTACCGAAACGACGCGGGTCGCGAAAACGCAAGGTCGTGCGGGCGAAGACCAGATCGACATGGTCGTGCTTCTGTGCCGGCGTACCCGTTCTGACCAGACGCAGACTGCCGGACATGCCAAGGTGCAGGATCAGCCAGCCGCCGCCCCCGGTGTTTTCGCAGTCGAAAAGAAGATATTTTCCACGTCGGGAAATCGCGTCGACGCGCAGACCGGTGAGCCGGGTGGCAAGCCAGGCCGGGATGTCATGGCGCAGTTTTGCCGTCCGGAAAATGACGTTAACGATGCGTTGCCCGGGCAGAAAAGGCAATAATCCTAAACGGCTGACTTCGACTTCAGGGAGTTCTGGCATTGCTGCTACCGATAAAAGCCCATACCATGCGTAAAACCATTATGAAGCAAATGACTCTAAACTAACGTGTGATCTGTTTGATAAAAGCAAGGAATCCATGAAACCCATTCGAAGCACCCTCTGTTTTGCCGCGCTGTCCATGGTCTTCAGCCTGCCGGTAGTGGCGGCTGATGGGGCGGCACCGGCCCGGAAACGTACGCCGGTAGTGCGTGAGGCCAAACGCCCGGCGTCCCCTGAACTACGGCCAGGCGATACGCAGTACGCAAATCAGCCCGGGCAGGTGATCTATCAGGTATTGCTGGCCGAAATCGCTCTGCAACGCGGTGATGCCAATCTGGCCAGCCAGGCTTACGCCGATCTCGCCTTGCGTACTCGTGATCCGCAAGTCCTGGAGCGGACAGTCGAAGTGGCGGGCTATGCCCGTCGCTTTGATCTGGCGCTTGAAGCGGCGCGCCTGTGGCTTGATGTTGAGCCCACGTCGAAACGCGCACAGCAAATGATGGTCAGTGTAATGATTCTTTCCAATCAGCTTGACGATCTGGCCCCCGGCCTGATTCGCATGCTTGAAGTCGACAAGGAATCGCTCGCCGATAACCTCCTCGGGCTGAACCGAATGTTTGCCCGTAATCCGGATCGTCAAGCCGTTTTCCGACTGATCGACAAGGTCGCCAGGCCCTTTTTTGGTGTCGCTGAAGCGCATTACGCCGTGGCCCTGGCGGCGGCTTCGGCCGGGGTTAATGAACGTGCGCTGGCTGAGGTACGGCGGGCGCTCGAGTTGCGAGCGGATTGGGAAATGGCGGCCTTGTTGCAAGCGCAACTGCTGTCGCGTGAGTCGCCTGCTGAAGCAATCAGTTTCATGCAGGGCTTTGTCGAGCGCAACCCGAAAGCGTTTGACGTTCGCTTGTATCTGGCACGAGCGCTGATTGGCGAAAAGCGTTATGGCGAAGCCAGAATCCATTTCGATCAGTTGCTGGCGGCCTATCCTGAGCGAGCGGAAGTTCTTTATCCGGCTGCCATACTGGCGCTGCAACAGGACGACAGAATGCTTGCCGAAGCCCGCTTGAAGCTTCTGGTGACGCTGGATATTCCGGACAAGAGCCTCGCCTATTATTATCTTGGGCAGATAGCCGAAGAGGACAAACGCAGCGCCGAGGCGCTGTCCCATTACGCGCTGGTCGGTGCCGGCGAACATTACCTCCCGGCGCAATTGCGCAGCGCACAACTGCTGGCTGGTCAGGGGCAGCTTGACGCTGCACGCAAACAGCTCGCTAAAGCAAAGCCTGGAACGCCCGAAGAGCGAGTGCAACTGTTGATCGCCGAAGCCGGCTTGCTGCGTGAGGCCAGACAGACGCAAGCAGCGTTCGATCTGCTCGATCAGGCGCTGGCCGTCCAGCCCGAGCAGCCCGAATTGCTCTATGAAAGTGCTCTGCTTGCTGAAAAACTCGGACGCCTGGACCTTCTCGAAAGCCGCTTGCGCAAGCTCATCGAATTGCGCCCGGAGAGTGCGCAGGCCTACAACGCCCTGGGATATTCCTATGCCGAGCGTAATCTTCGTCTGCTTGAAGCGCGTGAGTTGATTGAAAAGGCACTCAAGCTGGCGCCGGAGGATAGTTTCATTCTCGATAGCCTGGGCTGGGTGCTCTACCGGCAGGGTGATTTGCCCGGCGCTTTGGCCATCCTTGAACGAGCCTATGCAAAACGATCCGATCCCGAGATTGCGGCGCATCTGGGCGAAGTGCTGTGGGAACTCGGGCGCAAGGAGGAGGCGGGACGCATCTTGCGCGAGGCGCATCAGAAATTCCCAAGCAATGAGGCCTTGGCGGATGCGCTCAAGAAGTTCTCTCCCTGACGGCCGTGGATTTGGCGAACCCCTGCATCATGAGAAGAGTCAGCCTGGCCGTTTCGCTTAGCTCGTATTCCAATGATCGATCAAGCAGCCGCACGGCCATTCGCCCAGACCGTCACGTCGCTGCTTGTCCTGTAGGGCTAGGGAAGTGTTGTGCGTCGCGAGCGCAACATTCGCGTTAAACAGGATGCAGTCGAAACCTCTTTTCATGCGGTCTTGCCACTACATCGGGGTTCTTCTCGGCGTACTGCTTATCGGTGGCTGCGCCAATCTTCCTTCGTCGTCAAACACAGCGCCGCCGCGTGATGCGCTGCTCGCCTTCACGCTTGAAGCGCGGTTTTCCCTGCGTCATGAAGACAAGAGCTACTCCGGACGTTTGAGTTGGCGGCATGACGGGATGAACAACGAGTTGCTGCTATCTTCGCCGTTCGGTCAGGGAATGGCTGAAATTGTTACCAGCGAAAGCGGAGCACGGCTGACGAGCAGCGATGGCAAGGTGTATGAGGCGTCAGATGCCGAAACGCTGACCCGTCAGGTTCTCGGTTACCCGCTGCCTCTGGATCAACTCACCGACTGGGTGCGCGGGTGGGGTGCTGCGGCCGGGATTTCCGAGCGGGATGACCTTGGACGTCCCTTGCGCCTGCGTCATGAGGGCTGGCTCATTGACTACGGCTATGCCAGCGATGATCCACAGGCACCGCCCGATCGCATCTTCGCCGAACGCACGGGTGGCTTCGAATTGCGCCTGCGCATCGACGAGTGGAACAGCACGCTGCCGGGAAAGCGGGAGCCATGAGCAACGAAGTGTCATTGAAGGAGTGGACCTGGCAGAGCATCTACCTGGCACCGGCCAAGCTGAATCTGTTTCTTCACGTAACCGGACGGCGCGCCGACGGTTACCATCTGCTGCAAACCCTGTTCCGCTTTATCGATTTTGGTGACCGTCTGCGCTTTGTCGCGCGCGATGATGACAAAGTGATTTTGACCAATCCGCTGCCGGGCGTGCCGGTGGAAAACGATCTGACGCTGCGCGCAGCGCGTTTGTTGCAGGCTGAAACCGGCTGTCGCAACGGAGTCGAAATCTGCATCGACAAGCGCCTGCCGATGGGCGGTGGCCTGGGGGGGGGCAGCTCGGATGCCGCCACCGTGTTGCTGGCCCTCAATCATCTCTGGCAGCTTGGCGTGTCGCGCCAGCGCTTGCAGGAAATCGGCCTGACGCTCGGAGCCGATGTGCCGGTCTTCATTTTCGGGCGCAATGCGTTTGCCGAGGGGGTCGGTGAAAGCCTGCAGCTGGTCGAACTGCCAGCGGCCTGGTATGTCGTTCTGGAGCCGCCTGTCCAGGTGTCAACCGCAGCAATATTTGGCGCGGCGGAACTCAAGCGCGACAGCGCGCCGATGCGTGCGGCCGACTGGAAACCCGGCGTCGGCGGCAACGATCTGGAAGCGGTGGCGGTATCCCGTTTCCCTGTTGTCGGCGAGCATCTTCGCTGGCTATCCGCTTTTGGCGAGGCGCGCATGAGCGGCTCCGGCGCCTGTGTCTTTGCCGAGTTCGGGACGCAGGAAGCGGCTGTGGCGGTTATCCGCCATTTGCCTGCCGGAATGCGCGGCTGGATCGCCGCCGGGCTGGATTGCCATCCCCTGCACAAACTCGCGGCGTGAATGCGCCTGTAACGGACAGGCACCGCTACCGGGAAAATTCAATCAATATGCCGGCTTTTCCTTGGCGTCGTTGAAGCGCTTGACGCCGGTCATGATCTCCTGCTTTGCTTCTTCGACACCGAGCCAGCCCTTGAGCTTGACGAACTTGCCGGGCTCCAGATCCTTGTAGTGCGCGAAGAAATGGGAGATCTGATCGAGGATGATCGGCTGCAGGTCGCGCTGGCTTACGACGTCGCGATACATTGTTGTCAGCTTGTCCACCGGGACAGCGAGCAGTTTGTGATCGCCTCCGGCCTCATCTTCCATCTCCAGCATGCCGATCGGGCGGCAGCGGACGACCACCCCCGGCGGCAGAGGGAACTGAGCCAGTACCAGGACATCAACCGGGTCGCCATCATCAGAGATGGTGTGCGGAATATAGCCGTAGTTGCAGGGGTAATGCATGGCCGTGGACATAAAGCGATCGACGAATATCGCCCCGCTGGCCTTGTCGACCTCGTATTTCACCGGGTCGGCGTGCATCGGAATCTCGATAATGACATTGAAATCGTTGGGGAGGGAGATGCCGGAAGGGACGTTGTTCAGGGCCATGATGGTTTCTCGTGAAAGAGTGATTGAAAATCGTCGGGTGTCTTACGCTAGTGTAGTGCCTGATCCTGCCCATGCCAAGCTGATATGCGCAACGTACTTCGCCATTGAAGGCAAAGGGAGACAGTGCCGATCACGGAGGCATCGGGGTCGCCTGTACGACAGTCCTCAAGCGACATCCCGGCCAGGGGTAGCGAACACCGCACGGAACCAGGTCTCGATGTCGCGCAACTCTTCCATGCAGACACCATGCTCGGCATGGTAGGTGTGCCACTGCAGCGGGTAGCCCATGGCCTGCAAGCGTTCGCCCGAGCGCTGCCCCAGTGCGCAGGGGATCACCGTATCGCCGCGGCCGTGTGCCATGAAAATCGGTACTGCACGGTTGGCCGCGTGCGCTTCGGCCGGCAGCGTATCGGCCAGCGGCAGGTAGGTCGACAGGGCCAGGATGCCGGCCAGTCGCCGTTTGTGACGCAAACCGGCATGCAATGCAATGGCTCCACCCTGCGAGAAACCGGCGAGCACAATGTGCTCGTCGGCGACGCCACGCGTATTTTCGTGAGCGATCAGAGCCTCGATCTGCATGGCCGATTCGCGCACACCCTGCGGGTCTTCACGCCGGTCCGAGAAATCCGGCGAGACGATGTCGTACCAGGCGCGCATCACATAACCGCCGTTGATCGTGACCGGACGCATCGGCGCATGCGGGAAAACGAAGCGGATGGCCGGCAAGTCAGAGAGATCGAGTTCATCGACGATCGGCTCGAAATCGTGTCCATCGGCCCCCAGACCATGCAGCCAGATCACAGCGCAGGCCGGGTGAGCGCCGGTTTCGATTTCGACGGCAGGCAGCAAGGAACTGGCGTTTGCAGAAAGGTTTTCGCGGTTGGTCAAGGCAGGCCTCTTGAGTTGAGTGGACGGACTCTATTGTACCCAAGCTGCCGTCTCAAGAACGGACAGGCGCAAGCGTTCAAAACAGACGGTCACGTTCTGTGTATCCTATATGCTCTTTCATGGGGGTGGAATCCTGAAATGTACCCAGCGATTACCAAGGATAATTTTATGCAATTCGGAAAATTTAAGTTACTGCTCGGCGGATTGGCCCTGGGGCTGGCCTTGATCGGCTGCTCGCCCACACCGGAAACGGTTGGCGAGATGGCCAGAACGTCGATCCAGGATGTACTGCGTGTCGATCGGCGCTTCCAGGGCACCGGCGTCGAGGTGGTTCGGGTTCAGCTTGTTGCGGACGGCGACAAGCAATACAAGGGGATTGCCAGCATCAGACACAATGGCGTGGTACACGAAATACCGGTGAACGTTCAGGTCGATGGCCTGAGCATCCAGTGGAGTACAGCCCCGGATGCTTTTTCGTTTATTCCGCAAACCAGGCCGCCGCTATAGGCACTCGAGCAATTATCGCAGTCAACTAAAATGCGGATAATTCTCCGCCTGTAAAGCCGGCCAGGTCTGAAATCCCTTGACGGCAGTACTCCCGGATCGCATGCTTGTTCCTTGTCACGCCCTGTTTTTTTCGGCAAAAGCCCTGTATAATCCGCGCCTCGCTCGCTAGGCTCATCAAGCGGGTGACTGCTGGGGAGTCGCCAAGTTGGTTAAGGCACCGGATTTTGATTCCGGCATTCGAAGGTTCGAATCCTTCTTCCCCAGCCATTCGGTTTATTTCGATACGGGCAAGCAGCCACCCTGCCGGCCCGCATTGTATTCATACGGCGTTTTTTTCAGCGTCACGGGATGCGCGATATGGCCTACGACAGCCTGATGGTATTTACCGGTAACGCCAATCCCAAGTTGGCAGCCGATGTGGTCAAGCGCCTGAATATTTCGCTCGGACGAGCCAATGTCGGGCGCTTCTCGGACGGTGAAATTACGGTCGAGATCCAGGAGCATGTGCGCGGCAAGGATGTTTTCATATTGCAATCGACCAGCGCGCCGGCCAATGAAAACCTGATGGAGCTGCTGGTGATGGTCGATGCGCTGAAGCGTGCCTCGGCGACTCGTATTACCGCCGCCATCCCGTACTTTGGCTATTCCCGTCAGGACCGCCGCGTACGCTCGGCACGCGTGCCGATTGCCGCCAAACTGGTGGCCGACCTGCTGACCGCCGCCGGCGTACACCGGGTGCTGACCATGGATCTGCACGCCGAGCAGATCCAGGGCTTTTTCAATATCCCGGTGGACAACATCTATTCGCTGCCGATCATGCTGGCGGATGTGTGGAAAAAGGATTTCGAAGACCTGATGGTCGTTTCTCCCGACGTCGGCGGCGTGGTGCGCGCCCGCGCACTGGCCAAGCGTCTCGAATGCGACCTGGCAATCATCGACAAGCGTCGTCCGAAAGCCAATGTCTCTGAAGTCATGAATATCATCGGCGAGGTCGAAGGCCGTACCTGCGTGATCATGGATGACATGGTCGACACCGCCGGCACATTGTGCAAAGCGGCCGCCGCACTCAAGAAAAACGGTGCGAAACAGGTGTTGGCTTACTGCGTGCACCCGGTTCTTTCCGGGGCGGCCGTTAGCCGCATCAACGATTCGGTGCTCGACGAGCTGGTCGTTACCGATACCATTCCGCTCAGTGATGAGGCGCGGAAGTCGCCACGTATTCGTCAATTGTCAGTGGCCGACGTGCTGGCCGAAACGATTCGCCGGATCAGCAACGAGGATTCGGTTTCTTCACTGTTTATTGAGTAGTTTTATTAACCCCCTGCCTGGTCGCGGGCAGGGTTTGCATCAACCAGGAGCAGCCATGAAATTTGAACTTAATGCACAAAAGCGCACACTGCAGGGGTCCGGAGCGAGCCGCCGCCTGCGTCGCGCCGACAAGGTCCCGGGAATCATTTACGGGGGCACAGCCGCCCCGACCCTGATTCAACTCGATCACAATCCCCTGCTGCTTGCCTTGCGCAAGGAAGCCTTCCATGCCTCCGTATTGACGCTCAAGATCGACGGCGTTATGGAAACCGTGCTGCTGCGTGACTCGCAGATGCATCCCTACCGTCCGCTGGTTCAGCACGTCGATTTCCTGCGTGTCGATGCCACCCATGTCATTCACCAGAAAATTCCGCTGCACTTCATCAACGCCGACATCTCGCCAGGCGTCAAACTCAATGACGGCCATGTTTCGCCGGCGATGAATGAAATTGAAGTGAGCTGTCTGCCGCAGGATCTTCCGGCCTTCATCGATGTCGATCTGAAGGATCTGGAAGCAGGTCATTCGATCCACGTTTCGCAGATGGTTTTCCCGAAGGGTGTCAAGCCGATTACGCATGGCAATGACGATGCCGTCGTGGTGTCGATCTCGGTCAAGAAGGCTGTTGTTGTCGAAGAAGCCGATGGCGAAGCCGCTCCTCCCGCTCCTGCGGCGGCCCCCTGAGCTTCGCTGTCTGATTGACCGGCCGCCGTCTGGAGCTTGAACTCCCCGGCGGCCGTTTTTCAAGAAAACTGACACCTGACAACTGGCGCAATGTCGCATGGTGGCATGGGGCCGGCAAAGACAGACGGCTTCCTTTGCTGCTTTGCGGTGGATTCTGGATGCTAAAACGCAATGACCGTTCCGCGCCTGATCGTCGGCCTCGGTAACCCCGGAAACGAGTACGCCGACAATCGGCACAACCTCGGTTTCTGGTTCATCGAGCGTCTGGCGCGCGATCTCAAGGTGCCGCTCGCGCCGCAGGGCAGGTTCTTCGGCGTCAGTGGCCGCATCGGTGAGCAGTGGCTGTTGCAGCCGATGACCTACATGAACCGATCCGGACAGGCAGTGGCTGCCCTGGCGCACTTTTACAAAATTACACCGGAAGAAATACTGGTGGTGCATGACGATCTTGACCTGGAACCCGGCAGCATCCGCCTTAAGCAGGGCGGTGGCAACGGCGGGCATAACGGGCTGAAGGACATCCAGGCGCATCTGTCCGTGCCGGATTTCTGGCGGCTGCGTCTGGGCATCGGGCACCCGGGCGAGCGCAACGAAGTCATCAATTACGTGTTGAAAGCGCCACGCCGTGAAGAGCAGGAACTGATTGACCACGCGCTTGACCGCTGCCTGCTGGCCTGGCCGAAACTCGGTGCCGGCGATTACGCGGTCGCACAACGTCAATTGCATACCAAAGCTGTTTAACGATTGCCACAAAGCGGAATACCATCATGAGCCTCAAATGCGGAATCGTCGGCCTGCCCAATGTCGGCAAGTCCACCCTCTTCAATGCCCTGACCAAGGCCGGCGTGGCGGCTGAGAATTATCCCTTCTGCACCATCGAGCCTTCAGTCGGTGTCGTCGCCGTGCCGGATAAACGCCTCGACACGCTGTCGGCAATCGTCAAGCCGCAGCGCGTCGTACCGGCGGTGACCGAGTTCGTCGACATCGCCGGTCTGGTCGCCGGTGCCTCGAAGGGTGAAGGTCTGGGCAACAAGTTTCTCGCCAACATCCGCGAGACCGACGCCGTCCTCCATGTCGTCCGCTGTTTTTCCAATGACAACGTGATTCACGTTTCCGGGAACGTCGATCCGATCCGTGATATCGAGATCATCGACACCGAACTGGCTCTGGCCGACATGGCGACAGTCGAAAAGGCGCTGTTACGTTACCGCCGGCCGGCCAGCGCCGGTGACAAGGAAGCCAAACTGCTGGTGGCGGTGCTCGAAAAATGCTTTGCCCAGCTTGACCAGGCCAGGCCGGTGCGCGCACTCGATCTGGCCAAGGAGGAATGGGCCAACCTCAAGCCTTTCTGCCTGATTACCGCCAAACCCGTTCTTTACGCGGCCAACGTCGCCGAGGACGGCTTCGAGAACAATCCTTACCACGATGCCGTGCGCCAGCACGCCAGCGCCGAGAAGGCCGAGGTCGTCGCCGTCTGTGCGGCGATCGAAGCCGAGATCGCCGATCTCGACGATGATGAAAAGCAGCTTTTCCTGGCCGACCTTGGCCTCGAGGAGCCGGGTCTCGACCGGCTGGTCCATGCCGGCTACCATTTGCTCGGCCTGCAGACCTACTTCACGGCCGGCGTCAAGGAAGTGCGGGCGTGGACGATCCACCGGGGCGATACCGCGCCACAGGCGGCCGGCGTCATTCATACCGACTTCGAACACGGCTTCATCCGCGCACAGACCATTGCCTACGATGACTTCATCACCTATGGCGGCGAGCACGGCGCCAAGGAAGCGGGCAAGATGCGCGCCGAAGGCAAGGAGTATGTCGTCAAGGACGGGGATGTTCTTAATTTCCTGTTCAACGTCTAATTCTTCGGATTCTGCCGATCTTCGACGGATATTAAAAATCCCGTATCCTGGCAATCCTAGGTATGCAGGCGTGGGTCGTTCAGGTAACCCAGTTACCCAGATCGCACGACTCCTGTCCCGGCGCACAAGTAGCGGTAGCGTTAATACACGATACTTCAACGTTTTGGTGCTGCCCTCAAACGTGTAAAAACGTAACAAATTGATTATATTGACAAAATACTGCTAACGCCGACTATAGTCGGCGTGGAGCTTCCCCCCAAACGAGGGGTGGCTCCACCTGGAGTAGAACTCTCTACCTCGCTTGGAAAGCTGGCATCCCCTCACGCTGAAGGCGCCCGTCCGCCAGTCCGGGTCACTCTCCGAATCACATGCTGCCCATGATGTTCAGAATGATTTGTTTGTTCACGATCCGTGAACGATAATATTTTCTGAACAGATGATTTGCCGGCGCGCCATTAATGTGTTCAAATAAAACTGCCGTTCATTAACTGTGAACGGTAAATTTTATTGAACAACGACGATGGGCAATACGATGGACTTCCCTGATCTGGCTAACCGTGTCTGTGATGCTTTCCGACAGCAGGTCGGAAAGCAGGCCAAGCTGCATGCCTTGCCTGCCACTGATGAAAACCCGCAGCCGACGCTGGTGTTCTGCCCAAAAGGTGGAAAGGCTGAGCGCATCTACGCTGCCGTGCCGGTTCCCGTACCTGATGCAGCGACAATTACCCGCCTGATTCGGGATTGGCAACGAAACACACGGAAAATAGTGATTACGCCCCATGTCACTATCGACATTGCCAACAGATTGAAAGCGAATGAAATCCCGTTTCTCGATGCCGCCGGAAATGCCTATCTCGCTGAACCGGGGTTCTTTCTGTTCATTGCTGGCTGCCCTCTTCCGGACGGGCTGGAGATTCCCAAGCCAATTCGAGCGCCACGACTTTTCAGGGGAACCGGTCTGAAAATTCTCTTCGTGCTGCTTGCACGGCCCGAGTACGTGCAGCGTCCTTATCGCGACATCGCCGAGGCGGCTGATGTTGCCTTGGGTACGGTTGCGGGCATAGTGGGCGAGATGAGGGAACTCGGTTATCTGCTTGATCTGGGCAAGAACGGCAAACGCCTGCAACAACGAGAACATCTCATCGACGAATGGGTGGGTGCCTATGCACGCGAAATCACCCGGCGTCGCAAGGTGCGCCGTTACCGCGCCGAAAATCCGGATTGGTGGAAGACCGCCGATCTCCGCCAGTTCGATGCGCTCTGGGGCGGGGATGTGGCTGCCGACCGCTTGACGGGCTATCTCAAGCCGGGTGAGATTACCGTCTATGCCAAAGGAATACCTGGTGCACTGTTGCAGGCACAGCGGATGCGGCTGGACCCGAACGGGGATGTGGCAGTAATTGAGAAGTTCTGGAACTTCCCTCCCATTGAGGCCGAAGGAGACACCGTGCCACCGCTGCTCGTCTATGCGGACCTCATGGCTAGCGGCGACCCACGCGCCATCGAAACCGCAGGATTGATCCATGAACGCTGCCTTGCCAGACCTGACGGCGCAGCTTGATCCCGTCCATCAACAGGCGCTACGCACGGTCGCCCGTGCCGCTGCACTTCGAAGCCGATGACGTAAGCCAGCGATGAATCTGCTTTGTAAAATCTCGAACTCATCGCGGGCAATAGTCTGCGTTGAAAACGCTTGCCAGCAGGCTTTTCAGAATGGATAAAGCATCCCCCGCAGCTTTGCCGGTCCCTTACCGCGGCCGCTTTGCCCCTTCGCCAAGCGGCCCGCTGCATTTCGGTTCGCTCGTTGCGGCGCTGGGCAGTTATCTCGACGCACGTGCCCACGGTGGCGAGTGGCTGTTGCGCATCGAGGACGTCGACCAGCCGCGCACGGTACCCGGAGCGGCTGACGGAATGCTGCGCACGCTGGAAGGTTTTGGCCTTGAGTGGGACGGCGAGGTCATTATCCAGAGCCGCCGCCTTGACCTCTACCACGCCGCGCTGGTCCGTATGCAACTTGATGGCGACGTCTATCCCTGTGCCTGTTCGCGTAGCGAGATCGCGGCGGCAAGCCGCCTCTCCTCGGTCGACGGCGGGCTGCTCTATCCCGGCACATGCCGGGCCGGTCTTGCCGACGGCAAAGCCGCGCGCTCCTGGCGACTGCGCGTCCCCGATCGGGAATCATCTTTCGTCGATCGCGTTCAGGGCCAAGCCTGGCAGAATCTGCAACGCGAGGTTGGTGATTTCGTCCTGCTGCGTGCAGACGGGCAGTATGCCTATCAACTGGCAGTAGTCATTGACGATGCGGCGCAGGGCGTCAATGCGGTGGTGCGCGGCGTCGACCTGCTCGATTCGACGGCCCGCCAGATCTGGCTGCAACAGCGTCTCGGCCTGCCGACGCCGAGTTACGCGCATCTGCCGGTGGTGGTCAATTCCGTCGGCGAAAAACTCTCCAAGCAGACGCAGGCGGCGGCTGTCGACCCGGCGGACGGCAGCACGGTTCTGGCTTGCGCACTGGAGTTTCTCGGACATCCCGTGCCGGTCGAAATGCATAGGGAGCCGGTGGCCGACTTCTGGCGCTGGGCGATTTCAGTCTGGTCGATGGAGCGCGTGCCGGCAGTGCGCGGCATCTTTCCGGCTCAGTGGCTGTGAATCAATCGATAAACACCTCACAATCCGTGGCCCGAGGCCAGGCTTCGCGCTCATTCCGGCGAACGCCGGAATCCAGTACCTTCCTCTGATATCAATAAATACAATTAGATAAACGAGCTGGACCACGGCTTTTGCCCCGGCGGAAACACTGCTTGAGTGCGCCGGGGTGACGAGCATGGAAATCGGGCAGTGATGATCTTTTCACAGACGCTCAGTGCTTGCCGCCATAACCGGTGAAGCCGATGGCGATGCGCAGGAGGTTGTAGCTGGCCGAGCGGAGCAGGCGGGAATACCACGGCAATCGTTGCCAGTGCTGTGGCGACAGTTCGCTGGCGCCGGCCTGCATGGCCTGGCCGAGGCTGCGGCGTAATTCTTCGGCAAATTTTCCGTCGAGGACGACGAGGTTGGCTTCCCTCGACAGCAACAGGCTGAAGGGATCGATGTTGGACGAGCCGACGGTCGCCCACTGTTCGTCGATGACCGCCACCTTGGCGTGCAGGAAGCTGTGCCGGTATTCGAAAATGCGTATCCCGGATTTCAGCAGTTTGTCATAGAGCGCCTGCGTCGCGTAATGCAGTAGCCGGTACTCGATGCGCCCCTGGAGCAGGATGCTGACCTGCACTCCGCGCTGCGCTGCCTTGTTCAGTGCGCGCCGGAAGCGTCGACCGGGAAGGAAGTAGGCGTTGGCGATCAGGATGCTGTCGCGTGCGCCGGCAATCGCTGCCAGATAGGCTTGCTCAATATCCCGACGATGCCTGATGTTGTCGCGTACGAGGAAAGCCGCCTGCTGTTCTCCGCATGGCGCCGTGGTGCTTTTTTCGACAGGCGCCAGGCGGTAACGACGCTTGAAGTTAACCCAGACGAGCACTTCCCAGAGCCGGCGCATGGTCTGCCGGATCGGCAGGAGCACCGGGCCTTCAACCCGTACCGCATAGTCGTAGCGCCCCGGCGACTGGTCAGCGGTGTTGAGGTCGTCGATGATATTGATTCCGCCGACGAAGGCGATCTCGCCGTCGATGACCGCCAGTTTGCGGTGCAGGCGGCGCAGGCGGTGGCGGCGCAGCTTGAAGCGAGCGTACTCGGGGCGATAGACCAGCGCCATGACGCCGGCGTCGGTCAGAGCGGGCATCAGCGTTGTGGAAAATGCCGGAGCGCCAAAACCGTCGACCAGAACGCGTACGTCGACGCCGCGCCGTGCGGCCGCCATCAATGCGCCGGCAACGTCCCGGCCGGTGCGGTCATCCTCAAAGATATAGCTTTCAAGATGCACTTCATGGCGTGCTTCGTCGATCGCGGTGAGCAGCGCCGGAAAAAATTCGGCACCGCTGTTCAGTAGCGTCAAGCGGTTGCCCGGCAGAAACCTAGCGTGCGTGGCCACCGGAACTGTGCCGCAGATGGGCCGAGAGCGCGGCGTGATCGGAAATTTTCGACCACGGATCGCCGCAATGCATTTCGGCGTTCATGACCGAAAAGCCGCGCACGTAGATGCGATCCAGGCGCAGGACGGGCCGCTTGGCCGGATAGCTGCGTCCCGGTGAGCCCAGGCTGCCGCAGGCGCCGCCAAAGGCTTCGGAGAGGCCGAGGCGTTGCGCCAGCAATTCGTCGGCTTCGTTTCGCCAGTCGTTGAAGTCGCCGGCAATGATCAGGGGGGAGTCGGGTTCGGCTATGTCTTCCAGATAGCGAGAAAGCGCATCCAGTTGCCGGCGTCGCGAGCGGGCAAACAGCGAGAGATGGACGCAGACACAGTGCAGTGCCTTTTTCAGCCCCGGTACCTTGATCGCGCAGTGCAACAGGCCGCGCCGCTCGAAGCGCAGGTGGGTGACATCCTGATTATGCGCATGTTCGATCGGGAAGCGCGCCAGAATCGCATTGCCGTGGTGTCCGTGGTCGTAGATGACGTTGCTGCCATAGGCCGTGGACTGCCAGACATCTTCGGCGAGAAAGTCCTGCTGCGGCTCGTCCGGCCAGTTGTCAATTCTCCTGGCATGGCGGCTATGCATTCCCTGGACTTCCTGCAGGAAGACGATGTCCGGCCCCAGCGCACGCAACTGTTCGCGCAGTTCATGCACCATCATGTGCTGGTTGAACTGCGAGAATCCCTTGTGGATGTTGTAGGTGACAACGTGGAGCTGTGTGCGTTTCATGGCGCTCACGATACCGCGAGCATCCTCTCCAGTGCCAGCCTGGCGAGCCCGGCTTCATGTTGCGGTACGCTGATCTGGTTGACCACCTTGCCTGCGGCCAGATTTTCCAGTGTCCATGCCAGATGCTGCGGGTCGATGCGCTGCATCGTCGAGCACATGCAGACGGTTGGCGACATGAACTGGACGATTTTGCCTTCGGGCTTGACCTCTTCGGCCAGCCGGTTGACCAGGTTCAGTTCGGTGCCGACCAGCCAGCGCGTGTTCGGGGCAGCTTCCCTGATCGTTTTGACGATATGTTCGGTCGATCCGACGTAGTCAGACTGCTTGCACACCTCGAAGCTGCACTCAGGGTGCGCGATGACCAGACCGTCCGGGTGCTGGTTGCGGAACTTGAGGATGTGCGCCGGCTGGAACATCTGATGCACCGCACAGTGGCCTTTCCAGAGCAGCAGCCGGGCTTTGTGGATTTGTTCCACAGTCAAGCCGCCGAGTTCGAGGTCAGGGTCCCAGACCATCATCTCGTCGAGCGGGATGCCCATCGTGTAGCCTGTCCAGCGGCCAAGATGCTGGTCGGGGAAAAACAGGATCTTCGGGCGTTGCGCGAAGGCCCATTGGGCGATCGTACCGGCGTTCGACGAGGTGCAGACAATACCGCCATGCTCGCCGCAGAACGCCTTGAGGTCGGCGGCCGAGTTGATGTAGGTTACCGGAGTGAATGCTTCCTCGGCGTTGAGTACCTCGTTCAGTTCGCGCCAGCAGCGTTCGACTTTGGCCAGATTGGCCATGTCGGCCATCGAACACCCGGCCGCCAGGTCGGGCAGAATGGCTTTCTGGTGGGGTTTCGACATGATGTCGGCGACCTCGGCCATAAAGTGCACGCCGCAGAAGACGATGTATTCGGCGTCGGCTTGCGAGGCCAGACGCGAGAGTTTTAGCGAATCGCCTGTCAGGTCGGCGTACTGATAGACATCGGCGCGCTGATAGTGGTGGCCGAGCAGGACGGCCCTGTCGCCCAGCCTGGCGCGGGCAGCGCGAATTCGTTCGTGGCAGGCGTCGTCGTGCAGTTGGTTGAATCGGTCAAAGGCGATGGTTGCGGTTTGCATGGCTTGATCTCAAATCGTGACCGTAAATGGTTTAGAAGACTGCCAGGGCAGGAATAGGTTTCAACTAAGAGACTTCAGCTTGTCCACGGAAGGCCTGCCTGGCGCCAGCCGCCGGTTTTGCCGCGTTGCCCGCTGGCGTCCTTGTCGCCCTCAAAGCCCTCAAGCACGTTGTAGCTCCCGCTGTAGCCGGCCTGGCTTGCGAGACAGGCCGCCTGGTGCGAGCGCATGCCGCTGCGGCAGATAAACATGACCAGCGCTTCCGGGTCAACCTGCTTCTTCAATTGCGCGAGGAAATGACTGTTGGGCTGATTGCTCGGGTAGCTCATCCATTCGATTTCCTCGGCGCCAGGAATGCGGCCAACCCAGTCCCACTCGGCGCGGGTGCGAACGTCGACGAGCCGGGCGCCGGGTGCCAACTGCCAGATCTCGCAGGCCTCCTTTGGCGTCAGTGCGCCGGCATAGGGTAACCCGAGTTCGCGAGCACGCGTCTGGGCGAGATTCAGGAGATCGGTCAGTTTTCCCATGGGCGGTAGCGCTATCCGGATAAAGAGATTCAAGTATAAAACACTTGCATCACGTATGCAGTTCCTTGATGTGTTTGAATATGCGCTGACATGGTGCAATCAACCAACAAATTGCACCAATTTAGTGCATATAAAATCTCTGGATTAGCCAAAATACCTTATGTCACAATTGCTGGTTCGTGGTGCATGGAGTGGCATGGTTTCTGCTAATAGCCATCGCACCTTTTTTTTCTATCTTCGCCGGAATCACCGGCACCCGCTGAGGAGACTTTGCAATGGCAAGCCCGCAAGATGTTATCAAGATGGTCAAGGAAAACGACGTCAAGTTCGTCGACTTCCGTTTTACCGATACCCGTGGCAAGGAGCAGCATGTCACCGTTCCGGTCAGCGCTTTTAGCGAAGACAAGTTTGAGAACGGCCACGCTTTCGACGGTTCTTCAATTGCCGGCTGGAAGGGGATTCAAGCCTCCGACATGCAGTTGATGCCCGACCCTTCGACGGCCTACATTGATCCCTTCTTCGACGAAACTACTCTGGTTCTGACCTGTGACGTCGTCGATCCGGCTGACGGCCGCGGTTATGACCGCGACCCGCGCTCGATCGCCAAACGCGCCGAAGCCTATCTGAAGTCTTCCGGAATTGGCGACACCGCCTATTTCGGCCCCGAACCCGAATTCTTCATTTTCGATTCGGTCGACTGGAGCGTCGACATGTCCGGCTGCAGCCTGAAAATCTATTCTCAGGAAGCGGCGTGGACTTCCGGTGAAAAGAGCGATAGCGGCGGTGGCTCGGGTCACCGTCCGACAGTCAAGGGCGGCTACTTCCCGGTTCCCCCGGTCGACAGCCTGCACGACATCCGTTCCGCCATGTGCCTGGCGCTCGAACAGCTTGGAGTGCCGGTCGAAGTTCATCACCACGAAGTAGCCACGGCCGGTCAGTGCGAAATCGGTACCCTGTTCAGCACATTGGTCAAGCGCGCCGACTGGACGCAGATCCTCAAGTACGTGGTGCATAACGTTGCGCACCAGTATGGCAAGACCGCGACCTTCATGCCGAAGCCCATCGTTGGCGACAACGGTTCGGGAATGCACGTGCACCAGTCGATCTGGAAGGACGGCAAGAACCTGTTCGCCGGCAACGGCTACGCCGGCCTGTCCGAAATGGCGCTCTTCTACATCGGCGGCATCATCAAGCACGCCAAGGCGCTGAATGCCATCACCAACCCCGGTACCAATTCATACAAGCGCCTGGTTCCGCACTATGAAGCTCCGGTCAAGCTGGCGTACTCGGCGAAAAACCGTTCCGCTTCGATCCGCATCCCGCACGTGGCCTCAGACAAGGCGCGGCGTATCGAAACCCGCTTCCCGGATCCGATCGCCAACCCGTACCTGTGTTTCACGGCGCTGCTGATGGCCGGTCTGGACGGTATCCAGAACAAGATTCACCCCGGCGATGCTGCCGACAAAAATCTCTACGATCTGCCGCCGGAAGAGGATGCAAAGATCCCGACCGTTTGCGCCAGCCTCGAAGAAGCGCTGGCCGCACTCGACAAGGATCGCGAGTTCCTGACCCGTGGCGGTGTATTCTCCAGCGACTGGATCGATGCCTACATCGAACTGAAGATGGACGAAGTCAACAAGGTTCGCATGACAACTCACCCGGTCGAATTCGACCTCTACTACAGTTGCTGATACTCCGTTAGTGCTGCATTCAGGAAAGGACGGGCTTGCCCGTCCTTTTTTTGTGCACCGAAAACAGGTGTGTTGCGTTTGTAATTCATTGGGGCATCCAATACACTGATACACGTGATTGACCCCGGAATGCTGGCTACAACCAACGAATAGGAACGCGATGAATTGCCAAAGGCTTTATTTCCCTGTCGTATTGCTCTTTCTGGCGGCGCTGCCGGTACAGGCGGATACCATGTATCAGTGCGTCGATGAAAGCGGACACAAATCGTTTTCAAACATGAAGTCCGGCCCCAAGGGAGCCAAGTGCACCCCCATGGATCTGGGTGCTCCGATTTCGGTTCCTGCAAATAGAGGGGCGACAAAAACACCGACTCCCTCCACTTTCCCGAAGGTTGATGAGAATGCGCAGAAGGCGCGCGATACCGATCGTCGGCGTATTCTCGACAGTGAACTGACGGCCGAGCAGAGGAATCTCGAACAGGCGAAGAAGGATCTCGCCGAACAGGAAGCCATCGTGTTGCCGGAAGAACGCATGCAATACAAAGGCGGTGGCGGTATCAGCGGCGGCAAGGTTGAAGAGCGTTTGCAGCCTTACCGGGACAAGGTGGCCTTGCACGAACGCAATATCGAGGCCATCCAGAAAGAAATTTCCAAACTCCGCTGATCCGGACTCAAGCAACTTTTCTGCCCGATGCGCATGCCTGATATTGTGCCCAACCCCTTTGGCGGGCTGGATCTGCTGTCCTCGCCGGTCATTCTGCTTGACAAGAGTTTTGCCATCCGTTACATGAATTCCGCCGCAGAGAATCTGCTCGCCATCAGCAGCAGAGCCGCTGTCGGATGCCGCCTCGAAAGTGTCGTTGAATGCCCCCTTGCCTTCCAGGAAGCGCTCGATAATACCTTGACGCTGGGCTGGAGCTACACCGGGCAGAGCATCAAACTTGAACGTAGCGATGGCGTGGTCCTGCATCTGAACTGTACGGTCAGCCCGACCGATACTCTTGAGGCGCGTTTACTGGTCGAGCTGTGGCCGATCGATCAGCAGTTGAAAGCAACGCGCGAAGAGCGCCTGCTTGAACAGCAACTCGCCAGCCGCGAGTTGATCCGCAATCTGGCGCACGAAATAAAGAACCCGCTGGGTGGCATTCGCGGAGCGGCACAGTTGCTCGAACATGAACTCAACAACCCAGGCTTGCGCGAATATACGCAGGTCATCATCAAGGAAGCCGACCGCCTGCAGGAATTGATGAAGCGGTTGCTTTCGCCACATCGGCCGATGCAGCCGGGTCCGGTCAATATTCACGAAATACTTGAACGAGTGCGCAGCCTGCTGTCCGCTGAATTCCCGCAAACGCTCACGGTGATCCGCGATTACGATACCAGTTTGCCCGAGTTGGTGGGCGATCGCGAGCAACTGATTCAGGCCGTTCTCAATATCGCGCGCAATGCAGCGCAGGCCATCAAGGGGCAGTCGGACAGCGTGCCCGCAACAGGGCAGATCACGCTGCGCACCCGGGTCGACCGGCAGGTCACGCTGGCCAAGCGGCGTTACCGTCTGGCACTTGAATTGCAAGTGATCGACAACGGCCCGGGCATACCTGACGATGTTCGTGAGCGCATGTTTTTTCCGCTGGTTTCCGGTCGCCAGGGAGGTAGCGGCCTCGGCCTGACGCTGGCCCAGAGCTTTGTTCAACAGCATCAGGGAACCGTCGAGTGCGAGAGTCGCCCGGGGTACACCTGCTTTACGATCCGGATGCCGCTGATTGCCGGGTGATGGCAACTGCCTGCGAAGCGTAGCCGACTTATTGCGAAACGTCGGCTTACGCTTCGCTAACCCGACCTGCCAGCTACCCATACTTTACTTTCTTGTATAGGTTGATAATGGCAAGCTATTTGCTAAAGGGTATTCATTCAATTCATGAAGTCTGGAAAATCAATGAAACCGGTCTGGATCGTCGACGACGACAAGTCGATTCGCTGGGTACTGGAAAAGACCCTGGCCCGCGAGCAGATCCCCTTCAAGAGTTTTGCCTCGGCCAGCGAAGCCCTTTCGCAGCTTGATCTGGGCGTTGAGCCCCCGCAGGTGCTGGTATCGGACATTCGCATGCCGGGCGAGTCGGGCCTTGATCTGCTGAAACAGGTGAAGGAGCGTTTTCCTTCCCTGCCGGTCATCATCATGACCGCTTACTCGGATCTGGACAGCGCGGTCGCGGCCTTCCAGGGCGGCGCTTTCGAGTACATGCCCAAGCCCTTCGATGTCGATCAGGCGATGGAGTTGATTCGCCGCGCCATTGACGAGAGCTCGCACCAGGTCGGTGCGTCGGCAGAGATCGGTCTGGTACCAGAGATTCTCGGTCAGGCACCGGCCATGCAGGAAGTCTTTCGTGCCATAGGTCGCCTGAGTCAGTCGAACGCGACGGTGATGATCACCGGCGAATCGGGTTCGGGCAAGGAACTGGTGGCACGTGCCGTGCATCGGCACAGTCTTCGTTCCGACAAGCCGTTCATTGCCATCAATACGGCAGCAATCCCCAGGGATCTGCTTGAATCCGAGCTTTTCGGCCATGAGCGCGGTGCCTTTACCGGCGCCGCTACGCAGCGGCGCGGTCGTTTCGAGCAGGCTGAGGGGGGCACGCTCTTCCTCGACGAGATCGGTGACATGCCTCCCGAATTGCAGACACGCCTGCTGCGCGTCCTTTCCGACGGTAACTACTATCGCGTTGGCGGCCATTCACCGATCAAGGCCAATGTCCGCATCATCGCCGCCACGCATCAAAACCTTGAGACGCGGGTCAAGGAAGGCCTGTTTCGCGAGGATCTGTTTCATCGGCTCAACGTTATTCGCCTGCGTTTGCCGAGCTTGCGCGAGCGCGGTGAGGATATCCCGATCCTGGCGCGTCATTTTCTTCAGAAGAGCGCGCACGATCTGGGGGTCGAGGCCAAGCGGTTTTCCGATGCGGCGCTCAGTCATCTGGCATCTCTTGATTTTCCGGGCAACGTGCGTCAGCTGGAAAACATCTGCCACTGGCTTACCGTGATGGCGCCGGGGCAGCAGGTTGATCTAGCCGATCTGCCTGCAGAACTGCGTGATTCGACACAGGTTTCCTTGGGCGTCGACTGGGAGAGCGCGCTGGCACAAGAGGTTGACCGCTTGCTGGCGGGCGATGACGGCAAGGTTCACGATAAACTGACCAACAGTTTTGAGCGTGTCCTGATTACCCGTGCGCTGGCCCATACCGGGGGGCGGCGGATCGAGGCGGCGCTGGCCCTGGGCATTGGCCGCAACACCATCACGCGCAAGATCCAGGAACTGGGCCTCGGCGCCGGGCGCAGCAACGATGCGGAGCATGCGCCGGAATAATCGGCCATAATGGCGGCATTCGATAGATGCCGTTGCAATGACTGACTCTCCTCCATCCCTGCTGATCGACCCGCTTCGACTGTCCGCCCTGCTCGGGGATGCGAACGGGCGTTTCGATGTCGATTCGCTCGCCGAGTGTGAATCGACCAGTACCCTGTTGCTCAAGCGTGCCGCACAGGGGGCGCCGGTCGGCAGCGTCATCGTTGCCGACCGGCAAACCGCCGGACGCGGCAGTCGCGGGCGGCGCTGGCTCGCCGCGCCGGGAGCTAGCCTGACTTTTTCCGTACTCTGGCGCTTCGACGGTGGTCTCGAACGGCTGGCCGGACTCTCGCTGGCAGCCGGGGTCGCCGTGGTGCACGCGCTTGATTTCTGTGGTGCTGCGGGCATTCTGCTCAAGTGGCCGAATGATATCCTGCATGACAACGCCAAGCTGGGCGGCATACTTGTCGAGTTGCAGAGCGCTCGGGATGGCGCACTCGCGGTCATCGGCGTCGGCCTCAATCTGCGCCTGCCCGACAGCCCCGTCGATTGCGAGGGTTTTGCGCTCCCTCCTGCCGCACTGGATGGAATCATCTCGCCGCTGCCGGAACGCCATGTCTTGTTCGCACAACTCCTGATCGAACTGGCTCATGTTTTTGATCGCTTCACGCAGGGGGGCTTTGCCGTGCTGCGTGATCAGTGGCAGGCGCGGAATGCCTGGCAGGACAAGCCGGTACAGGTGCTGCGCGACGGATGCCTGGAGAAGGAGGGCGTCTGCCGCGGTGCCGATATCGACGGTGCCTTGCTGGTGCAGACGGCAGCAGGCGTCGAGCGCTGCCTGTCCGGCGACCTTTCCTTGCGTGCGGCATGATCATCGCCATCGATGCCGGCAACACGCGCATCAAGTGGGGTGCCCACGACGGGACGGCCTGGCTCGCGCAAGGCGCCCTGCCGAGCACTGAAGCTGCAGGCCTAGCCGGGCTGGCCGCCGGGTGGCCGGATGCCGCACGCATTGTCGCCTGCAACGTGGCCGGCGAGGCGGTTGGAGAAGCGATCGGTGCGGCGCTCGCACCGCGCTTTGCTCAGCCGCTGTGGCTGCGCTCCAGCGCCGGGGTCTGTGGTGTGCGCAATGCTTATGAGCAGCCCGAACAACTTGGAGCCGACCGCTGGGCGGCACTGATCGGTGCCCACGGTCTGACCACCAGTGCCTGCCTGGTCGTTTGTGCGGGAACGGCGACCACTGTTGACTGGCTCGATGCCGGCGGCGATTTCCTCGGCGGCCTGATCATGCCCGGGGTTGACCTGATGCGCGCGTCGCTGGCGCGCAACACGGCGCAACTACCGCTGGCGGAAGGCGAGTTTCGCTCTGCGCCGCGCACGACCATGGATGCCATTGTCAGCGGCTGTCTGTACGCCCAGATCGGTGCCATCGAACGCATGTTCTGCGCTCTGGCTGACCAGCCGGGGGCGATCTGCCTGTTGACCGGCGGTGCCGCACAGCGCATTGCACCGCACTTGAACATACCGTGCCAACAGGTGGAGAATCTGATTCTCGATGGTCTGGTGCGTTTTGGCACTTCGCAGTAATCTTGCACATGGTGTGGCCGGATCAGTCCGGTGGCGTTTGCGTGCTGGATCCTGTTGCAGCGATTTGGAGAAATCTCATGTTGCCTAAAATGTTGTCCCTGCTGCCTGCTTTTTTGTCCTACTTCGCAGTAGCCGTGGCCTTGCTTGCCGTATTTTATCTGGTTTATGTCAACGTCACGCCGTATGACGAAATGGCCTTGATCCGGCAGGGCAACACGGCGGCGGCGGTGAGCCTCTCCGGCGCCCTGATCGGGTTTGCCATGCCGGTTGCCAACGTCATTGCCCATAGTGATACGCTGGCCGATCTTGCCGCCTGGGGAGCGATTGCCGGCGTCATACAGATCCTGACGTACCTGGTGGCGCGCTTTGCACTGCCGCATATGACCCAGGATATTCCCGCCGGCAAAGTGGCGCCGGCAACCTTTCTTGCCGGTCTTTCGCTTACCGTTGGCTTGACCAATGCGGCCTGCATGACTTATTGACCGGCAGATGCTGTTGCAAGGGCTTCAAACACGGAGAGCACAGAGAGTACAAAGAACACATAGAAAAAGGGGCTCACCGTGAGTTGGCGTTCTAGAAACAGTCCCGGTGTTCTCTTGTGTCAAGTGATGTATTCAGAATTCATACGGTAGCATTCCTTTAGGGAGATCGACATGGCACTCATGGATTTCATCAAGAAACAGTTTATCGACGTCATTCAATGGACAGAGGAAAGCGATGGCGTACTGGCCTACCGCTACCCGATGCAGGACTTCGAAATCCAGAACGGCGCCCAATTGACGGTGCGCGATTCGCAGATGGCGGTGTTCGTCAACGAAGGCCAAGTGGCCGACGTCTTCGCCCCCGGACTGCACAAGCTGACGACCCAGACGCTTCCGGTCCTGACCAACCTGAAAAACTGGGACAAGCTGTTCGCCTCGCCCTTCAAGTCCGACGTCTATTTCTTCTCGACCCGCCTGCAACTCGACCGCAAGTGGGGAACGCCGAATCCGATCACTATCCGCGACAAGGACTTCGGCATGGTGCGGATGCGTGCCTTCGGCATCTATTCGTACAAGCTCACCGATCCGGGCAGGTTCTACAAGGAAATCTCCGGAACGCGCGAGCAGTACGGCGTTGACGATCTTGACGGCCAGTTGCGCAGTCTGGTGATCGGCACCATGACCGACCTGTTCGGCGACTCGGGCGTTCCTTTCATCGACATGGCGGCCAATCAGGAAGCACTGAGCGAAGCGTTGAAATGGAAGATGAAAACGGTGTTCGAGCGCTATGGCCTTGAACTCGACAGTTTCGTCGTGCAGAACGTCTCGTTGCCGGAAGAGTTGCAGAAGATCCTCGATACCAAGATCGGCATGAACATGATCGGCGACATGGGGCGCTTTACCCAGTATCAGGTGGCTAACAGCATTCCGCTGGCGGCGCAGAACGAAGGCGGGTTGGCTGGCATCGGTGCCGGTCTGGGCGCTGGCTTGAGCATCGGGCAAGGCATGGCGCAGGCCATGACGCAAGCCATGCAGCCGGGCGCGGCACCCGCCGCAGCGGCCTTCGCACCTGCTCCTGCACCGGCCACTGCGGCTGCGCCACCCGTCAGTGCCGATGAGGTGGTCTCTACGCTGGAGAAGTTGCACGGACTGGTGGCCAAGGGCATCCTTTCGCAAGCCGAATTCGATACCAAGAAAGCCGAGTTGCTGGGCAAGCTGGGCTGAAACGACAGCTTTTCAACCCACTCCGGCCTTCCGTGAAAACCGCCAACTGTCCTTCCTGCGGCGCTCCGGTCGGCTTCCGCTCGGCGGCCTCGGTTTATGCCGTGTGCGAGTTCTGTCGCAGCACTCTGCTGCGTGATGGCGAGGATCTGAAAAACCTCGGGCGCATGGCCGATCTGATGGACGACCCGACGCTGATCCAGATCGGCAGTGAGGGAAGCTACCGCGGGCTGCACTTTGTCGTCATCGGGCGTATCCAGCTCAGGCACGAGTCGGGCCTCTGGAACGAGTGGCACATCCTCTTCGACGACGCGCGCAGCGCGTGGCTATCGGAGGCGGGAGGCGAATACGTGGTCAGTTCGCTGGTGCCGGTGACTGAAACACTGCCGGCATTCGAAACGCTGGCACCGGAAATGCAGATCAGCGTTGCCGGACGCCCCTTTACCGTCACCGATCTCGAATCGGCGCGCTGCATCTCCGGGCAGGGCGAACTGCCGTTCAGGGTCGAGGCCGGCTACGACGTCAACACCGCCGACCTGAGAAGCAGCGACCGCTTTGTCACCATCGACTACAGCGAAACGCCGCCACTGGTTTTTGTCGGCTATCCGGTGACCTTCGACGAACTCAAGCTCAGCCATCTCAAGGATTCCGCTGCGGCGACGGCGGGCGGCACGCCAAGTGTCAAGGCCCGTGCTTTCAACTGCCCGCATTGCGCGTCGCCGCTCAGTGTGCACTCCGGCGCCATTGAAAGCGTCGCCTGTGACAGTTGCGGCTCGATCATCGGCATCGACAACGAGAACGTGCAATTGCTGGCGCGCGCCGCGCAGTCGATGCGCATCGAGCCGTGGTTGCCGCTCGGCAGCAAGGGCAAGCTGCACGACATCGAGTGGGAAGCCATCGGTTTCCTGCGTCGCAGTACGCAATCGGGTGGCATAGACTTCGCGTGGTCCGAATACCTGCTGTTCAACGCCGAACAGGGCTTTGCCTGGCTGACGGAATATCAGGGGCACTGGAACTTTGCACGTACCCTGTCCAGTCCGCCGCCGGTCAGTCGCGGGCAGGCTTCATTCAAGCGCAAGGACGGTGAGTTCAAGCTGTTCAATTCTGGCAAGGCGGAAGTCGTCTACGTCGTCGGCGAATTCTACTGGCGTGTCGCCGTTGGCGAATCGTGCCTGGTCGAGGACTACATCTGTCCGCCGCTGATGCTCTCGCGCGAGGTGACTGACAAGGAAGCCAGTTGGTCGCTGAGCGAGTATCTGGAGCCGGAAGATCTGTGTGCCGCGTTCAAGATCAGCTTTACGCCGCCGGCACGGATCGGCGTCTTTGCCAACCAGCCCAACCCGCTGAGCGAACGGCATCGCGGTGTATGCCGGCTGTTCTGGAAGCTGGCGCTGGCGGCAACGCTGGTGCAACTGGCTTTCGTTTTCATATTCTCCTCGCATCTTGTCCTCAAACAGCAGGTGGTTCTTTCGCCGCACAATGAGGACGCGACGCTGACCACGCAGGAATTTACCCTGCAAAGCCGGGCGCGAACGCTGCGCGTGCGTCACAGCACCGACGTCGATAACAACTGGGTCGATATCACCACCACACTGGTCGAGAAAAAAACCGGAGAAGCCTATCAGGGCGCGCAGGAAGTCAGCTATTACCGGGGTGTCGATGATGGCGAAAGCTGGTCGGAAGGAACCAGGGACGATGCCATCGCCTTCAGGGACGTCCCGCCCGGAAACTACTACCTGACCATCGAGTACGAACTGGGCAAGGACAGGCGGGCCGCCGTGTTCGATACGATTGAAGTCGTACGCAATCCGGTGACCTGGTCCAACTATGTGCTCCTGATGATCTTTCTTGTCGTTTTCCCGCTCTATTCACGCTGGCGGCGCAATGCCTTCGAAGCGCGACGCTGGAACGAAAGCGATCTCGGCGGGGGTGATGAAAGCGAGATTGATTTTGGTGACTCGGGAAGCGATGGGGACGATTAGATGATCAAGACCAACCTCGTCATCGGGCTGCTTGCGCTGGCTTTCTTTACCCACGCCCAGTATCAGGGCTGGAACCTCTTCGAGCAAAGTGCCGCCGCACAGACTTCGCGGCTTTCAGGGAGCTCAAGCCGGGCGTATCACAAGTAAGTCCAGCATTTTATGTGCCGTGGGTGTGCCAGAAAAATCTGATTGGCATATAAAAAACAACGATTGAAGATCCCTGAATGAACCTGAAAACCTTAGTTAAGCGCGACGAATTGGCCGCAACAACAAGGTTGGCCAGTTTTTGGCCCTCACCCCATCCCTCTCCCGCAGGGAGAGGGGGTTTGCACCCTTCTCCCTGCGGGAGAAGGGCTGGGGATGAGGGCTTACGATATTGGCAGCACGCCATATTGCGGTTTTAAGGATGAATCAGGCTCTCCTCTTTTCCGTCTTCATCATCGCTTCCTGCGGCCTGGCTTACGAGCTGATCGCCGGTGCGCTGTCGAGCTATCTGCTTGGCGATTCGATCACCCAGTTTTCCACCGTCATCGGCACCTACCTGTTCGCCATGGGCATCGGTTCGTGGCTGTCGCGCTATGTCGAGCGCAATCTGGTGGCACGTTTTGTTCAGATCGAGCTGATGGTCGGCGTGCTCGGCGGGTTTTCTGCGGCGGCGCTTTTCTTCATTTTCGTCTGGTTCACGACGCCTTTCCAGGTGGCGCTGTATCTCGCGGTATTCGGCATCGGTGTGCTGGTCGGGCTGGAAATACCGCTCATCATGCGTATTCTCAAGCGCGACCTGAGCTTCAAAGATCTCGTTTCGCAGGTGCTCACCTTCGACTATCTTGGCGCGCTCGCCGTCTCCATCCTCTTTCCCTTGCTGCTGGTGCCACAGCTCGGGCTGGTACGCAGCGGCCTGCTCTTCGGCCTGCTCAACGTGTTGGTAGCACTATGGGCGCTGTGGATTTTCCGCGAGCAACTGCGCAATACCTTCTGGCTGAAGACGCAGGCCTTTGTCTCGCTTGGCGTACTGGCTATCGGCTTTGCCGCTGCCGGCCAGTTCACCTCGCTGGCCGAGGCGCACCTCTATGCCGACGAGATCGTGTACAACGAAACCTCGCCCTACCAGCACATCGTGATTACCCGCTGGAAGGACGATCTGCGCCTGTTTCTGAACAACAACCTGCAATTCAGTTCGCGCGACGAATACCGCTACCACGAGGCTTTGGTGCATCCGGGTTTGTCTACGCTGCCCGTAGCGCGACGCGTGCTGGTGCTCGGTGGTGGCGACGGCCTGGCCGTGCGCGAGATTTTGAAGTATCCGCAGGTCGAGTCAATAACGCTGGTCGACCTCGACCCGGCGATGACACAGCTTTTCTCGACGGCCGCTGCGCTACGCAAGCTTAACGAGGATGCGCTGCATTCGCCAAAGGTCAAAGTGATCAACGCCGACGCCCTGAAATGGCTGGAAGACAACGCGGAACTTTTCGACTTCGTGGTGGTGGATTTCCCCGACCCCTCCAACTTCGCCATCGGCAAACTCTACAGCGCGGCCTTCTATCGTCTGCTTGAAAAGCACCTGACGGCGGGTGCGCTGGCCGTCATCCAATCCACCTCACCGCTCTACGCCCGGCAATCGTTCTGGTGCGTCGTCAGCACACTGGAGAGCGTGGGTTTCGTTACCACGCCCTATCATGCGCTGGTGCCGTCTTTTGGCGAATGGGGCTTCGTGCTGGCCGGTCGCCGTGCCTATCGGCCCCCCGCCAGCTATGCCGTTGCAACACGCTTCCTGACGCCTGAAGCCACCCCGGCGCTGTTCCAGTTTCCCAAGGACATGGCGCGTGTCGATGCCGAAGTCAACCGGCTCAACAACCAGGTGCTGGTGCGCTACTTCGAAAGCGAGTGGCGGCAGGTCATCCGCTGAACCAGGGCGACTATGAATTTTAAAATCTACCTCTTTCGACGCAGAGTACGCAGAGACGCAGAGCGCGCCGAGAAAATCGTTGGTGTAACAGAATCTTTCCCTTCTCTGCGTCTCTGCGATCTCTGCGTTGAGAGCGTTTTGTCCTGGTTTTTCACACCCTGCCAATTTTGCTTCGCGGGCCTGCGACCGAGTTGTATGCCACGCAATGGATAGACGCGATTTCCTCGCTTCGCTGGCCGCCGCCGGTCTGGCGTCGCTGACCGGGTGCGACGCGCCGGCCAGTATCCCCTTGCCGCCAGGCGAACTGCTCGGCACGGCACTGGAAACCGGTCACCGTCTGCGCCAAAGCAATCTGCCGCCAGCGTCTGAAACCCGGCGCGTTCCGGTGCTCATTGTCGGTGCCGGCATCGGCGGACTGTCAGCCGGATGGAAACTTGCCAAAGCGGGCTTCAATGATTTCCTGATGGTCGAACTGGAAGCCGGGCCGGGAGGAAATTCCCGGGCCGGCCGCAACGAAGTCAGTGCTTACCCGCTCGCCGCGCATTACCTTCCATTGCCGACGCTTGAGGCTACTGCGGTGCGCGAGTTGCTGGCCGAACTCGGCGTCCTGCACGGCGATGCGCGTGCCGCACGCCCGATCTATGACGAACGCTACCTCTGCGCCATGCCGCAGGAGCGCTTGTACCGCAACGGCTGGTGGCAGGATGGCGTCCTGCCGCAGAACGGCGTGAGTGCTGCAGAGCGCGAACAGTACCGGCGCTTTTATGTCCTGATGGATGCCTTCAAGCAGCGACGCGATGGTCAACAGCGCGCCTTTGCCCTGCCCATGGAACTCTCCAGCCGCGCTCCCGACCTGCTGGCGCTCGACCGGCTCACCCTACGCGACTGGCTGCTGGCGCAAGGTCTGGATTCGCCACACCTGCACTGGTACGTCGACTATGCCTGCCGCGACGATTACGGAACGGGCAGCGCCGAAGTATCGGCGTGGGCCGGCATCCACTACTTTGCTTGCCGCAACGGCGAAGCGCAGGACGCGGCGAGCGACACCGTGCTCACCACGCCGGGCGGCAATGGCTGGCTGGCGGAAGGCCTGGCGCAAGGCATCAAGGCACGCGCCGGTGATCGCCTGCTGGGCGGGACGCTGGCTTTCCGCGTTGCCGAAGTGGACGGGCAGATGCACGTCGACCTTTGGCGGCCGGCAGAACAGCGCACACTGCGCGTGATCGCAGAGCAACTGATCTGGGCGGCGCCGCTCTTTCTCGTGCCTCATGTCCTTGTCGGGAACGACTCGCTGAAGGCCGCCGCCCGCCGCTATTCCCACGCCCCCTGGCTGGTCGCCAACCTGACGCTCTCGCGCTTTCCGGGGGAAAGAGCCGGCAGCGCAATGGCCTGGGACAATGTGCTTTACGACAGCCCCGGTCTGGGCTACGTTGTGGCTACGCACCAGCAGATGCGCATGCGTCCGGGCGCCACCGTGTTCACCTACTACCGTGCGCTGGCCGGCATGTCACCGCAACAGGGCAGGGCGGCCTTGCAGGACACCTCACGCGAGGCCTGGGCCGAGCAGATTCTTGCCGAACTCGAACGGCCGCATCCCGACATCCGGCAGGTGACAACGCGCCTCGATATCTTCCGCAACGCGCACGCCATGGCGCGCCCGCTACCGGGGCTGATCTGGGGTGACGCACGCCGGATGTTTGCCGCCGATGGCGCGCGCCTGCGCTTTGCCCACGCCGACGTCAGCGGCTTCTCGCTGTTCGAGGAAGCGCAGTATCGCGGGGTACTGGCGGCAGAAAGAACGCTGCGCCGAATGGGCAAAAACTTTGTAACTTCGCTAAGCTGAGAACAACTGAAATGAATGGTCTGCACCTCATCGCCGAACTCCATGACTGTCGCTGCGAGCCACGCCTGCTGCGCAGCGTCGACGCGCTGCGCGAACTGTGTCTGGCGGTGTGCATGGCACCCGGCCTGACGCCGGTCGGGCAGATCTTCCATCAGTTCGGTAGCGACGCGGAACCGGCCGGCGCCACCGGCGCGGTGATTCTCGCCGAATCGCATCTGGCAGTGCATACCTGGCCAGAACTGAACGCCGTCACGCTCGACCTCTACGTCTGCAACTTCAGTCAGGACAACAGCATCGCCGCGCGTGCCGCCTGCGGGCAACTGATCGCCGCCTTCGCCCCGAAGCGGGTGGAGAGACGCGAGGTCGAGCGCGGAACGTGCTCGAAAACACCCGCGACTTGATCTGCCCCAGCGCTATCCGCTTCAGACTTGGCAGGTCGGGTTAGCGACAGCGTAACCCGACGTTTCGCCAGCGTGTCCGGGTTATGCCTTGCGCTCTAACCTGACCTACAGGGCTCCGGTGCAATTCAAATGCAATCGCTCAAGCTACGCTTGCTGCATGACGCTCTGGCCCCGGCTATACTTGCAGCTTTCCAACCAATAACAAGTTTCAGGGAACTTCAATGGAGTCGCTTCGCTTCGTCCTGCCCCAATCCGAAATTCCGACGCATTGGTACAACGTGGTGGCCGACATGCCGAATCCGCCCTTGCCGCCGCTCGCGCCGGACGGCAAACCGGCGACGCCGGAGCAGATGGGGGCGATCTTCCCGATGGCCATTCTCGAGCAGGAAATGTCGAGCGAGCGCTGGATACAGATTCCGCAGCCGGTACGCGAAATCTATCGCCTGTGGCGCCCCTCGCCGCTGGTGCGCGCCGCGCGGCTCGAAGAGATGCTCGGTACTCCAGCCCGAATCTATTACAAGAATGAAGGCGTTTCGCCGGCCGGTTCGCACAAGCCCAATACCGCCGTGGCGCAGGCCTATTACAACAAGCAGGCGGGGATCAAACGCATTACCACCGAGACCGGCGCCGGGCAATGGGGGTGTTCGATGGCGCTGGCCGGGCAGATGTTCGGGCTTGAAGTGCGCGTCTACATGGTCAAGATCAGCTACCAGCAGAAGCCTTACCGCCGCTCGATGATGCAGACCTGGGGTGCCGAGGTGTTCGCCAGTCCGTCGGCGATGACGCAGACCGGACGCGCTGCACTGGAAAAGGACCCGGACAATAAGGGTTCGCTCGGACTGGCGATTTCCGAGGCGGTCGAGGAGGCGGCTTCACGCGCCGACACCAACTACGCGCTCGGCTCGGTGCTCAATCACGTTGCCCTGCATCAGACGATCATCGGGCTGGAAGCCAGAAAGCAGTTTGAACTCGCCGGCGACTGGCCGGACATCGTCTTCGCGCCCTGCGGTGGCGGTTCCTCGTTTGCCGGTATCGCCTTTCCGTTCATTGCCGACAATGCGGCCGGCGGGCGCAATGGCAAGCCGGTGCGGTTGGTGGCGGTCGAGCCCTCGTCCTGCCCGTCGCTGACCAAGGGCCAATATGCCTACGACTTTGGCGATGCGTCCGGCTTCACGCCGCTGATGAAGATGTTCACCCTCGGCCATGACTTCATGCCGCCGGGAATCCATGCCGGCGGTCTGCGCTATCACGGCGCTTCGCCGCTCGTCTCGCAGCTTTACAAGGAAGGGCTGATTGAAGCGATGGCCGTTCCGCAACTGGCGACCTTCGAAGCCGGCGTCAGGTTTGCCCATGCCGAAGGCATTATACCGGCACCGGAGTCGAACCATGCCATCCGTGCCGCCATCGACGAGGCGCTACGCTGCAAGGAGAGCGGCGAGGCGAAGACCATCCTCGTCAACCTGACCGGCCACGGCCATTTCGACATGGCATCCTATGACCGTTATTTCTCGGGTGAACTGGAAGACTTCGACTATCCTGAAGAAGCGATCAAGGCCTCACTGCAGCATTTGCCGAAGTTCGGCTGACGCAAAGGAAAACCCGTCATATGCGCGCCTTTGTATTTCTGTTGATACTGGCCAACCTGTTCTTTCTGGCGTGGACGCACGGCTATCTCGGTTCCTCGTCCAATCCTGATTCCCTGCGTGTGCAGCAGCAACTGCTGGCCGATCAGATCCGCATTGTTGCACGCGACGAAGCGCCGGCAGAAAAGATCAAGACTGACAGTGTGGCAAAGGCTGTTGAAAACAAGACCGTACAGACCTGCATCCTGTTGAGCGATTTGCCGATTGTGGAAATTGTCCGCCTGGAAAGTCTGCTGGCTGAAAAATGGCCGGCATTCAAGGCAGAGCGCACCAAGATCGCGGGCAGTGCGAGCTACTGGGTCTTTATTCCTCCATTAGCCAGCAAGCAGGAGACCGACAATAAAGCGGCCGAGCTGAAAAGACTCGGCATTCCCGAGTTCTTTGTCGTGCAGGAGAGCGGGCCGAACAACCGGGCCATTTCACTGGGCTTGTTTTCGAGCCGGGAGGCAGCCACGGCGCATCTCGAAATCCTGCGTGCCAAGGGCGTCAAGTCCGCCCGGGTGGCCGAACGCAATCTCAAACCGCTGTCGGACTCGCTCGAAATTAACGGTCCGGTAGCGCAGACCGAAGCGCTGCGCCAGGCCCTTGCCGAAGCGCTCCCGGGAAGCAAGCCGGGAGCCTGTAACAATCAGGCGAAGACGGCGCAATGAGTTTCGTCGTTGGCCTGACCGGTGGTATTGGCAGCGGCAAGAGTACGGTGGCCGATATTTTTGCAGATCTCGGTGCGCGGGTCGTCGATACCGACGTCATCGCCCATGAACTGACTGGGTCGCAGGGCGCAGCGATACCAGAAATCGCTGAGGTGTTTGGTCATTCCGTATTGCGCGCAGAGGGGGGGCTGGATCGTGCCGCGATGCGCCGCCTGGTTTTTTCCGATCCATCGGCCAGATCACGGTTGCAGGCCATTCTGCATCCGATGATCCGCCGCGAGAGCGAGGCGCGTTGCCTTTCTGCAAGCGGGGCGCCTTATGTGCTGCTGGTGGTGCCCTTGCTCCTTGAGTCTGGCGGCTACCGGCAGCGGGTTGACCGGATTCTGGTGGTCGATTGCGACGAGGGGGTGCAGGTTACACGCGTCATGGCGCGTAGCGGCCTCACGGATGAAGAAGTCCGTGCGATCATGACCACACAGGCTTCGCGGGCTGAACGACTGGCGGCCGCCGATGACGTTCTTGAGAATACCCAAGGCCGGGAAAATCTGCGCGCACGGATTGATACCCTGCATCAGCGCTATCTTGAACTTGCCGGCGCACGACATAATGCAAATATACTTAACGCAGACCGTTGAGATTTTGCTGCAAATGCCTCAGAATGATCTCAATTTTTCGTTTTCTGACCTGGCGGCGGCGTGATTACATACGAATATCCTTTCAATGAGCGCATACGCACGCTGTTACGCCTTGAGGATTTGTTCGACAAGGCGATCTACTTTGTAGAGCAGGAGGGGCCGCGCGAACATCACGTTGTTCTGCTGGCACTGTTCGAGATTCTGGAGGTCGCCGGTCGTGCCGACCTCAAGATGGATCTGATTCAGGAGCTTGAACGCCAACGCCAGTCCCTGCTGGTCTTTCGCAATAATCCGGAGATATCCGAAGAGGCACTTTCCGGTGCACTCTACGAAATTGAACAGTCCTCAGCGGCGATGCTCGGTATGACCGGCAAGATTGGGCAGTATCTCCGTGATAACGACTGGCTGATGGGGATCAAGAGTCGTGCGGCCATCCCGGGCGGTGTTTGCGAATTCGATTTGCCCTCTTACCACTACTGGCAGCACCAGACACCCGATGCACGTCGCGAGGCGCTACTCGCATGGCTCCGGCCATTCATGCCATTGCGTAGCGGATTGGCTATCGTTCTCAGGCTGTTGCGCAGCAGCGGACGTATGGAGCATAAGGTCGCCGAAGGCGGCTCTTTCCAGTTGATGCTGGGTGGAATCAATGCTCAGATGGTGCGCGTTTCACTCAGCAAGCCGGTGGCGTTTGTTCCGGAAATCAGCGCCAACAAGTATGCGCTGAATATCCGTTTTACCTGTCCCGACTACGATCATCGATCGCCTCAAGCCGAGACGGATGTAGCATTTGACATGCTCTTCTGCACGCTTTGATGTCAATGGGTTTAACCATCGTGCGCTGCCCGCAATGTGGCGGCGAGTCGGAATGGAGTGTAGCCAACCCCTTTCGTCCGTTCTGTTCGGAGCGCTGCAAACTGATTGATCTCGGCGCCTGGGCGTCCGAAGCCTACCGGGTGCCGGTACTGGAAACGAGTGATCGGCTTTCCGCACCCCCTCCCGTCGAATAGTTCATCATGCGTTGCCTGCCGTTGGTTAACCAGGCGCAGTGAACAAAAAGTCGCCCCGTAGCGAATCCCCATGCTGAAACTCTGTGTGCTTGCGTAACAAGGAAATGACATGGGATGAGGAGCGGCTGTGGCGCACTTTTACGATGCTGACCGATCTGGAGAACGTGTTTCGTAGCCTGAAGAGCGAACTGTGCTTGCTCCCGGTATTTCATCAGTAGGAGGGTCGCTCGGATGGGCATCTGTTTATCACCGTACTGGTGTATCAGTGCGTGCAGGTGCTGCGCACACAACTGAAGAAGGCCGGGATCAATGAGTCCTGGGCGACCCTGAGAAAGACGCTTTCGGTTCAGCTTCGGGTGACAAGCAGTCTGCGGCGCAAGGACGGGCGCGCAATACATGTGCGCAAGAGTACGGTGGCCGAATCCGCGTTGATGGCAATCTATCAGGCGCTGACCATCAACCCGACGCCGGGAGGAACAAAAAAACTGATCTGCTGATCATGATATTACGAGCAAAACTGGGGGCAGAAACACCAGCACGCGTTAATAGCATGATTTGTATAGAAGATTTTTGGTGGTTGTTAAATTTCTGTTATGCCTTCGACATCTGAGGAGTCGCGTCGTCCTGGCGCAAGCCGGGATCCATTAGCGGGGAAGCCATTGTGGACACCGACCTACGCCGGTGTGACCAGCTTTGGCGAATAGTCGGTCGATGGGTTCAAGCCAGTGCCATTGGCCCCTGGACCTTTTGCTACGTATCGAGCGGTGTTACCTCAACTCCAGCGCGGGTCGGCGGTAAACAGGATGCTGAGCCAGGCCTGCTCGAGCGGCAGGCCGATCACGTCCCAGATTCGGGCGCGCAACTCGTCGAGTTCGGGAACGCCGCGTGGCTTGAAGTCGGGCCCGACCACCAAGTTGATCTCGATGAAGTGGATGCGCCCGGTCTTGGCAATGTGCGCGCTGTACTCGGCGATATCGTGTTCGGCCCGGATCTGTTGCATCACTTCTTCAACGCGCTGCACGATCTCGTTGTCGGGACTGGTAATGAGCAGCACCTCGCGCAGGTTGCTGTGCAGGATCTTCAGCGGCAGCGGAATCAGCAATAGCGCCATCAGCGCCAGTACCGCGCTGTCGGCGTAGCGCGCCCACCAGCCGCGATAGGGTTCGGGCAACACCCAGACCATGGCGAAACCAAGCAGCGTGACGAGGCTGAAACCCATACTGATCATCCACTCGCGCGCGTCGTTGCGGATCAGTTGCGAGCAGGTGCGTTTCGCCACGCGCTTCTCGTAGATCCATACGAGGGCGCAGACGACGGCGCTGACCAGGCTGTAGAGCACCACGCTGAGCGCGTCCACCTCATTGCCGCCGGTGCGCAGGCCTTCGAGACCGTTGCACAGGGCATAGAGCAGGACGACCAGCAGGATCAGATTGTTGAAGCTGTTGACCAGCGGCTCGATGTGCGCATAGCCATACTGGAAGCGCCGGTCGGCCGGTTTCTCGACGACCCGCGCGGCCAGCAGATAGAGGCCTGAGCCGACCAGGCTGGTCAGCGCATAGAAGCCGTCGAGCATGACCGCCTCGGAGCCGATGTAGAGACCGTAGCCAATGCCGGCGATCGCCAGGCCGATGATCGTGAACAGCGACAATCGCAGCGTGCGCTGCTCAAGCCGGTTGGACTGCTGCCTGGAAAGTTTGCGGTACATGAGCAGAAGAAAGGGGTTGGGTCGGCGGATTGTACTTCAAGTGGCTGAGTGTTCCGGTTCCCCAGAGGGAAGTCAAACCGGATTTGCAGGGTAAATTTGTTCTAACAGTCCTCCGTGGCCCGAGGCCGGGCTTCGCGCTCATTCCGGCGCAAGCCGGAATCCAGAGTCGTTTATCTGATAAAGATGTAAATAGAACAGTTTGATCAACGAACTGATTCCTGGTCAAGCCCGGAATGACGGCGGCGATGTGCCCTGCAGGATTGTCGCATTGATGCAACAGCATAATTTGGACAATGCGGGTACGACGTGAATCTCGACTCGCTTGCACGCTGGTCAACGTTATCATTCAGGCCGTCTGACACATAGCGAAGGAGATCCTGATGAATTCAAATTTATGGCGCGTTCCGACCCTGATGGCGCTTGCCACGCTGTTGCTGGTCGCGGGTTCTGTGCACGGTGACGAAACGAGTAACTGGCAAGGATTCGTATCGCTCACGCCGGTCTACCAGGGCAGCGCCGACCTCGACCATGGGGGTGATTTCAGCGTTGGCGGCGCGATCCTGCGCGGTGGGGTTTCCAAAGACCTTGGCGGAGGCAATCGTGCGGGGGTCACACTCACCTACGACTACCTCGACTATTCGTTCTCCAACACGGGCGCTTTCGGCCGGGTAGCGCCGTGGGACGTTGTTCAGCGTTACGGCGTGTCGGTACCGCTCTCGTTTGCGGTGGGAGACGGCTGGAGCGTTGGCGTCTCGCCCTCGGTAGACTGGTTCAAGGAAAATGGGGCGAACACCGGCGATTCGCTTACGTGGGGCGCCACGGTCTCCGGAACCAGGCGCTTCGAGGATGGCAATCGTCTCGGCCTTGGCGTCGGCGTGTTCTCGCAGATCGAGAAGACCAGCGTCTTTCCTTTCCTGATCGTCGATTGGCGCCTCAATGACCGCTGGCGCCTGATCAACCCCCTCGCCAGCGGCCCGACCGGCCCGGCCGGCCTCGAACTTGACTACCGCTTCGATGGTGGCTGGACGGCCGGTGTCGGCGCCTCCTACCGGGTCCTGCGTTTTCGCCTGAGCGATAGCGGCCCGGTGCGTAACGGCGTCGGCCAGGAGAGCGGCGTGCCGGTGTTTCTGCGCGTGACGCGTAACTTCACCGACCAGATGGCGCTGCACCTCTATGGCGGCGTCGTGGCCGGCGGCAAGATGCGCGTTGAAACCTCGTCCGGCAACAAGCTGCGCGAGGAGGACTTCGACCCGGCGCCGCTCTTCGGCGCGACTTTCATCGGACGCTTCTGAGAAGCGTGCCCGAAGCCGTTATTCGATTTGTTTAATTTGTTGGACAGCGACCCTCGTCGGTTGCTGGCCGGCGACGAAAGTTGAGCAAAGGAGTATCAATGAATCTTTTTCCCTCCAGCACGCGAACAAACCATGCCTTGCTTGCCGCCATGGCCCTCTCTTTTGGCGCGCTTGCCAGCGGCAACGCCATCGCCGGTGGCATAATCGTTTATGAAGTCGGCACCGAGGACGTCGGCCTCGCCGCCGCCGGCTACGCCGCGCGCGCGCAGGATGCGACCACGGTATTGACCAATCCGGCGGGCATGGTGCGACTTGACGGCACCCAGGTTCAGCTCGGCACGCAGTTGCTCTACAGCGACATGAAGTTCTCCAACAGCGGCGCCAGCTCGCCCAGACTTGGCAATGTCAGCAGCGGTAAGGTCATCGGCGACAACGGCTGGTTTCCTGGCGGCGGACTGTTCCTCAGCTACAGCGTCTCGCCCGATTTGAAACTCGGCCTGGCCGCGACCAGCACTTTCGGTTCGGTGCTCGACTATAACGACAACTGGGCCGGTCGCTACTACGTTCAGCAAGCGACCCTGATCGGTGCTTCGCTGCTGCCTTCGATCGCCTTGCGCGTCACTGACAAGCTCTCGCTTGGCGCCAGCGTCAATGCGATGTACGGATACCTGAAGAACGAGACAGGAATAAACAACATCTTCGGCGCCGACGGCAAGCTCAGCATGAGTGACGGCACGTGGGGCTGGGG
>NZ_JAEUOI010000134.1 GCF_016790145.1 Propionivibrio sp.
GCAAGGACAACAGCAGAAGCAACAGCAACAGCAGAAACCAAAGCAAAGTCAGAACCGGGGCAGCGCCGTCCAGCTGCATGTGAAGTTGAATGTCCAGCTTAAACCCGGCAGGATTCTGTCTTGACTATGGGATCCACTTTACCCCCTGAGCGTAGCGTCATTCGGGCTCTGCCATGCCCCGTTACTCGACACTGACCCAGATAGCATAGCACGCCAGAAAGGAGGACGCTATTACCCTTTTCGGTAAGGCTCATGGGGGCAGCTGCCGAACAAGCTATCGGGGTCATTTAACCTTGATTAAATCTGAAAATCACGCTGTCCCCTTACGGCTGCTCTATGTGGGTAAGCCAGTTCTGATACATCTTTTTTGATAAACTATACATGGATCAACCCTCCGTGAATTTTCTTTGAATTCTGATTTCAAACCAACCCAAGACGAAGTACTCCGCCGTGTAGGCCGGAATCTGCTGCTGTTCCAGCAGATCGAGCATTTTCTCAAGGTTCTTCTGGCAAACCATAAAGGTGGCGGAACTGCCGAATCATATCAGTCCAACCAGCAAGTACAGACTGACTGTATCAACAAGAAGATGCTCGGCCACTTGGTTGAGAAATACGGAAATGAATTGCTCCAGGACGCTGGGGAAAATGTACCCGAGGAGGATAAGCCCGCCGGATGGTTCTCTTTCTCCTTCCGAACCTCAGGTGACACCGAATTTGTCGAGTCCATGCGCCGTAATCTGAAACTGATGACAGACGAGCGCAACGATCTGGTTCATCACTTCCTGCCGCGCTGGCAGCCAGACTCATCCGAGAAGATGACTGAAACCTTGGCCTACCTCGGCGCCCAGAGCGAAAAGGTGTTGCCGATGTATGAGCATCTGAAGAGCACTGTGACGCGTATGCAGGCGATCATGGGGCTGCATTCCAGTATCATGGCCAGCCCTGAGTACGATAAGCAGTTTGAGCTGATGTGGCTTCAGGATAGTCCGCTTGTAAACCTGTTGCGTGATGCGGCGACCCGGTATCACCGCACAGACGGCTGGACCGATCTAGGGCGGGCCGGTAACCTGGCAGCAAAGGAGATGCCAGAAGAGTTGAAGGGGCTCAAAGATCGGTATGGCTTCAAGAAGCTCAAGGAGTTATTAGTCGGTTGCGAGAACTTCGATGTTTTTGATGAGCCTTTGTCTGAAGGTAGTTTCAGGACACTCTATAAAGACAAGGGAATGCACTGATGTCCACTCTTCTTTCAAACTGAACAGCTATCGCCGGCCGGCCTATACGGCGATCAGCACGCCATCCTCTTCCTTGAGCGTTCCGGCACGAATCAGATCGCTCGCCAGCCACTGCGCGAGGGTGTCCTTGTCGTAACCCAGATAACGGGCATTGATGCTCTGGCAGAAGCTGAGGCTGGCCAGAAAAGCCGGCAGATCGCGGCTTGCCAGTTGCCGCCGCTCGAGCATGGCAAAAGCGAAGATCACCTTGAGGGCATGGCGCGCCAGCCGGTCAATGCTGTGCTCGAAGGCGGTGAGCCGCTGGTAGGCACAGACAAAGGCATCCTCGATTTCAACGAATGGCGCGCCATGGCCGGGGATGACGACGTCAATCGGCAGGCGGGCCAGCCGGTCGAGGGTTTGACGCGTCGCCTTGAGACCTCCGGCATCGTCCGGGTGGCCGAGCAGCTCGGAGAAAATGACACCGAAGCCATCGCGCCACAGCGCGTCGCCGGAGATCAGGATACGCCGCTCGGCGTTGTAAAAGGCCAACGCGTCCATGTCGTGTCCGGGTACCGCGATGGCGTGCCAGTTGAGGCCGCCGAGTTCGATCTCGTCTCCCTCGGCAATCGTCGCGTCGTGGCGGAAGCGTGCTCCAGACTGGCCCAGCGGCGACAGGAGCAGCGCCTCTTCATCCCATTCTGCAATCGTCGCGTCGATGCCGACGGGAACGATGACCTGGCAGGCGAAAGCCTCTGTCACGGCGGCGTTGCCCCCGATATGGTCGGAATGCGAGTGCGTGTTGAGCAGGCGCGTCAGGCGGCGGCCGTCGAGTGCGTGCTGCAGCAGAGCAACGGTCTGCGCGGCGTGCGTTACATAGCCGCTGTCGATCAGCGCGGCCTGCTCGCCTTCGAAACAGACGATGTTGTTCGACGAGAGCCAGCCACGTTCGAGAACCAGCAGGCTTTCAGGGAGCATCAGAAGGCCACAGGGAAATTTTCATCGGTCGCAATCTCCGCGAAATTCATCGCCGCAGGGGTCGTGCTCGGCACGCCGACGTTCGACGGCGGCGAGGATACTGAGCCGCTTATCCAGCGCGGCGCGACTCCAGCCGGAGATTTCTTCAAGCGTGCGAAAACAGCCTTGGCAAAGCCCGCTGACCTCGTCCATCTGGCAAACATCGATGCACGGTGATTCCGGTGCGGCCACGGCAAACGGCTTGACAGTCACCTGGCACTCCGTCGGGCGAGCAAGGCTTTGGCCGACTTCGCGGCGGGCTGGCGGCCGAGTTGCTGCAAAATGAATTGTCCGGCCTCCAGCAACTTTTCCATGTCGATACCGGTTTCGATCCCCAGGCCGTGCAGCAGATAGACGAGATCCTCGGTCGCCACGTTGCCCGAGGCGCCGGCGGCATACGGGCAGCCGCCGAGCCCGGCGATCGAACTGTCGAACACCGCCATGCCGAGTTCGAGCGAAGCGTAGACGTTGGCGATGGCCATGCCGTAGGTGTCGTGGTAATGACCAGCCAGCCTGTCGATCGGTACGCCTCTTGTGCAGGCTTCGATCATGCGCTGTATCGAGGCCGGCGTACCGGCGCCAATCGTATCGCCGAGCGAAACCTCGTAGCAGCCCATCTCGTAGAGCTTGCCGGCCACCCACGCCGTTTTTTCCGGATCGACAGCGCCTTCGTAAGGGCAGGCGACAACACAGGACACATAGCCGCGCACCCGGATATCCAGCGCACTCGCTGAATCGAGAATGGCGTCGAAACGTTTCAGGCTCTCTGTGATGCTGCAATTGATATTCTTCTGTGAGAAGGCCTCCGAAGCGGCACCGAAAATGGCGACTTCAGTCGCCCCAGCTTCGACTGCCGCGTCAAACCCCTTCAGGTTGGGTGTCAGCACCGGATAGGCCACGCCCGCCTTGCGGTGCGGACTCGACAGCACGGCGCGCAGTACCTCGTCGTTGTCACCCATCTGCGGCAGCCATCGGGCCGGCACAAAGGACGTCACCTCGATGGCCGCCAGACCCGCTTGAGCGAGACGCTGGATCAGCTCGATCTTGACGGCGGCAGGAACGATCTGCTGCTCGTTCTGCAACCCGTCGCGCGGGCCGACCTCGACGATTTTTACCTGCCTGGGCAAGCTCATGGCGAATTCAATTCGACGCAGCCGGCGCGCAGCCAGGCGGCATAAGCGGATTCCGAGAGGTCACCGGCGGCAAGTGAAATAACGGCCTCCGCGGCATCGGCCTGACTGACGTTCAGGCGATAACCGTTGATGCGCAGAAAGACACCGCTCGCCAGAAAGGCAACACGCTTGTTGCCATCGACGAAGGGGTGATTCCTTGACAGCCCGAAGGCATAAGCGGCGGCGCACTCGAAAACGTCCGGCGCCCCGAAAGCCGCCAGATTTTCGGGGCGCGCGAGCGCAGACTCGAACAGGCCTGCATCGCGCAGGCCGGCGCCGCCGCCATGGATCGCCAGGGATTCGTCGTGGAGCAGTACCAGCACTTGCCGGTTGATCCAGCGAAAGTTCATTTGGCTAGTACGTGAAAAGTATCGCGGTACTCGCGCATGAAGTCGCGACCCTGCACCAACTGTTCCTCGATGGCGGGATCGTAAGGCGTAAGGGTTACGCCAGAGGGTGACTGGGTGACATAAAGCGTGTCGCCTTTCTCCACATGCAGGAGGCCAAGCAACTCCTTGGGCAGTACGACGCCAACCGAATTGCCGATCTGGGTCAGTTTCAGGACGAACATGGTTAAACTCCGTTGTTATAACGTTTGTAATACTAAACTTAAATTGCTGGCCGATCAAATACCCAGCCCGCTCATCACGACTCCACTTCGAACTCGATCAGTTCCGCGCCATCGACTACCTGATCGCCGGCGGCATGGAGGAAAGCCTTGACCATGCCGTTCTTCGGCGCGGTGATCGTGTGCTCCATTTTCATTGCCTCGAGAATCAGCAGCGGCGCGCCCTTGTCGACGCTTTGCCCCGGCGTGGCGAGCAGTGCGACGATCTTGCCGGGCATCGGCGCCGTCAGGCCGCCAACGTGCACGCCGCCGGCCTCGACCCGATGCAGCGGATCGTCGCGCAGGACGACCCAGGTCGTTCCGTTGAGGAAGACGTGACGTCTCTGTTCGTGCTTGACGGTCACCGCGATGACGCTGGCCACCAGCCGACGGTCATCCAGCTCAACGGCGAGCTGACCGGCAAACTGGCCGCTGTCGAGCATCCGGCCACGCGCCAGGACCGATTCGCCGGCCAGCGTCAGGCGCCAGCCATCGGCCTCGTAAGCGACACTGACTTCGTGTGCAGTTTCTCCGCTGCGATAGGTGACGGTGCGCCGCGACCGGATATTCAGGCGCCAGCCGTCGTGCGAACTCCACGGCGACCACGGGTCGCCCGAATGAGCGGCTTCGGCCAGTGCCGAGGCCTGCTCGCGCAGCAGTTCGTCTACGGCGAGTACGAAGAAAACACTTCTCGGCGGCTCGACCGCCGCCGGAAAGAGAAAATCGCGACTCCTTTCAATCAGGCCGGTGTCGAGATCGGCGTTGGCAAACGCCGGGCAGGCGAGCAGGCGCGACAGGAAGTCGACGTTGGCCGTGACGCCGACGATGCGGTAATCGGCCAGCGCCTGCCGCATGCGCGCCAGCGCGGCGTTGCGGTCGATGTCCCAGACGATCAGCTTGGCGATCATAGGATCGTAGAAGGGAGTGATCTCGTCGCCCTGCTCGATGCCGGTGTCGACGCGAACGTTGAGACTCGTGGCCGGTGGCGACAGATGCAGCAGATGGCCGGTCGACGGCAGGAAGTCCTTGCCCGGGTCCTCGGCGTAGATGCGCGCTTCGAGCGCGTGACCGCGGATTTCGAGCTGATCCTGGCGTAGCGGCAAGGGTTCGCCGCTGGCGACCCGCAATTGCCACTCGACAAGATCCTGCCCGGTGATCATTTCGGTCACCGGGTGCTCGACCTGCAGGCGGGTGTTCATTTCCATGAAGTAGAAGGTGCCGTCCTGCGCGAAGGTGTCGCTGGCGATGAACTCGACGGTACCGGCACCGACATAGCCCACCGCCCTGGCCGCATCGACAGCGGCCTTGCCCATCGCCGCCCTACGTTCCGCCGTCATACCCGGCGCCGGCGCCTCTTCGAGCACCTTCTGGTGGCGACGCTGCACCGAGCAATCGCGCTCGAAGAGATAGACGCAATGGCCCTGCGTGTCGGCGAAAACCTGGATTTCGATGTGTCGCGAGCGCGTCAGATACTTTTCGATCAACATGTGTTCGGAAGCGAACGACGAAGCCGACTCGCGCTGGCACGAGGCCAGCGCGGCAAGAAAATCCCCGCTTTTCTCGACCCGACGCATGCCTTTGCCACCGCCGCCGGCGGCGGCCTTGATCAGCACCGGATAGCCGATGGCTTCGGCCTGCGCGTGCAGGTAAGCGGGTTCCTGGTTGTCGCCATGGTAGCCGGGGTTCAGCGGCACGTTGGCCGCACCCATGATCTTCTTGGCTTCCGACTTCGAGCCCATGGCGCGAATGGCCGCCGCAGGCGGGCCGATGAAAACGATACCGGCGGCGGCACAGGCTTCGGCGAACTGATCGTTCTCGGATAGAAAGCCGTAACCCGGATGCACCGCCTGCGCGCCGGTGCGTCCGGCCGCATCGAGAATGCGCCCGGCGACCAGGTAGGATTCACGCGCCTCCGCCGGGCCGATGCACACCGCTTCGTCGGCCAGGCGCACGTGCCGTGCGTTGGCGTCGGCTTCGGAGAATACGGCGACGGTACGGATGCCCATGCGCCGCGCCGTCTTGATCACACGGCAGGCAATTTCGCCGCGATTGGCGATGAGAATTTTGCTGAACATTGAAAACCTTTCACCACCAAGTCACCAAGGGCACAAAGATTCACCAGGAAATGCATAAAGGAAATAGCTCAGAGGGAGCCGTAGATCCTTTAAGATTTTCAACTTGGCACTTGATGCCTTTGTGTTTCGCTGTTTACATCCTGAAAATTCCGAACTTCGTAGCTTCGGCCGGCGCGTTCATCGCCGCCGACAGACCCAGCCCGAGTACCCGCCGCGTATCGGCCGGATCGATCACGCCGTCGTCCCAGAGACGCGCGCTGGCGTAATAGGGGTGGCCCTGCGCTTCGTACTGTTCGCGGATCGGCGCCTTGAAGTCGGCCTCTTCTTCGGCGCTCCAGGTTTTGCCGGCGGCTTCCAGGCCATCGCGCTTGACCGTGGCCAGTACGCCGGCCGCCTGCTCGCCGCCCATCACCGAGATGCGCGCGTTCGGCCACATCCACAGGAAGCGTGGGCCGTAGGCACGACCGCACATGCCGTAGTTGCCGGCACCGAACGAACCGCCAATCACAACGGTGAATTTTGGCACCCTGGCGCAGGCTACCGCCGTAACCATCTTGGCGCCGTCGCGTGCGATGCCGCCGTTTTCATATTTGCGACCGACCATGAAGCCGGTAATGTTCTGCAGGAATACCAGCGGAATGCCGCGCTGGGCACAGAGTTCGATGAAATGCGCGGCCTTCAGCGACGACTCCGAAAAGAGGATGCCGTTGTTGGCAACGATGCCGACAGGGTAGCCCCAGAGGTGTGCAAAGCCGCAGACGATCGTTGTCCCGTAACGCGCCTTGAACTCGTCGAAATCGGATCCGTCGACGATGCGGGCGATGATCTCGCGCACGTCAAAGGGCTTTTTGGTGTCGGTCGGGATCACGCCATACAACTCTTCGGCCGGATAAAGCGGCGCGTTCGGCTCGGCGAGGCTGAGCGGTGGCTGCTTCTGCCAGTTCAGGTTGCCGACGATGCGGCGGACAATGGCCAGCGCGTGCGCATCGTTTTCAGCCAGGTGATCGACGACACCCGAGATGCGCGTATGCACGTCGGCGCCGCCGAGATCCTCTGCACTGACCACTTCGCCGGTTGCCGCCTTCACCAGCGGCGGGCCGCCGAGGAAGATGGTGCCCTGATCCTTGACGATGATCGACTCGTCGGACATCGCCGGAACGTAGGCACCGCCGGCGGTACACGATCCCATGACGGCGGCGATCTGCGGGATGCCGGCCGCCGAGAGATTGGCCTGATTGAAGAAGATGCGCCCGAAATGCTCCTTGTCCGGAAACACCTCATCCTGCATCGGCAGAAAGGCCCCGCCGGAGTCGACCAGATAGATGCACGGCAGCCGGTTTTCAGCGGCGATTTCCTGCGCGCGCAGGTGTTTCTTGACGGTGAGCGGGTAGTAGGTGCCGCCCTTCACCGTCGCATCGTTGGCGACGATCATGCATTCGACGCCCTTGACGCGAGCAATTCCGGTGATCATCGATGCGGCAGGAACGTCGCCACCGTACATGCCGTAGGCGGCCAGTTGCGACAGTTCGAGAAACGGCGAACCGGGGTCGATCAGCGCATTGACACGCTCGCGCGGCAGCAGCTTGCCGCGCGCGATATGCTTCTGGCGTGCCGCTTCGGGGCCGCCGAGGGCGATCCGGTCGACCGTCTGGCGCAGGTCGCCAACGAGCTTCTGCATGGCCTCGACGCTGGCCTGAAAGTCGGCATTGCGCGGGTTGAGCTGGGTAGTCAGAACGCTCATCAAAAACCTCCGGTTTCGAGCCAATGCGTGATTTGCGGCAGACGGTCGGCACCGAAGAACGGTTCGCCGTCAACAATGATGAACGGGGAACCGCAAACTCCCCTGGCGATGGCCTCTGCGCATTCGGCTTTCAGGCGTTCCCTGAGCAGCGGGCCGGCCAGCGCTTCGGCCAGGGCATCCCGATCCGCGCCCGCCGCGCCGGCCAGCTCAAGCACCACGGCGAGATCGGAGAGATCCCGTCCTTCGCTGAACAAGGCGCGATAGGCCGCGTGCGCAAAGGCGCGCGCCCTGGAGCAATCCTGCCCGTGCAGCCCGTAGTAGGCGCGGGCCGCGTGCTGCGTGGCGATCGGGAAATTCGCCGGGTGCGTATAGGAGATACCCATATAGCGCGCCGAGCGGGAAAAGTCGTGTAGGTAGTAATTGCTCTTGATCGGTGCCGTCAGCGTCAGCGGCACGCCGCCCGACTCGCGAAAAACAATACCAAGCAGGATCGGGTGCCATCTGACCTTGCGCCCGTATCTGGCGGCCAATTCGTCGATTTTTTCCGAAGCCAGATAGCCGTAGGGCGAAGAAAAATCGAAGTAGAAATCGATGGCTTCCGACATGCGCACCCCCTACGCCGCCCTGGGCCAAAGAATCATCTGGGTACAGCGAAACAAGGCCAGGCGTTGGCCCGCTTCACTGCTGACCTCGGCGTCCCACACCTGCGTCGTTCGTCCGGCGTGCACTGCCCTCGCTTCACAAAGCAGAATGCCCTCGGTCAGCGTTCCGAAAAAATTGCTTTTCAGTTCGAGCGTCGTGAATTGCTCGGTACCGAGCGGCAGGTGAGCAATCGTCGCATAGCCCGCCGTGGTATCGGCCAGCGCAATGACCGTCGCCGCATGAAGAAAACCATTGGGCGCCAGCATCTCGGGGCGAATGGTCAAAAATGCGCGCAACTTGCCCGGTTCGATGGCCAGGATCTCGATCCCGAACAAGCCGGGCAAATGCCCCGCTGCCAGGGCGTTCAGCCCCTCGACGCTAACCCCGGCACGCAGTCGATAATTACTCATCTTGTTCGGCCTCGATGGCGCGTGCAATGACCATGCGCTGGATGTCGTTTGCCCCTTCGTAGATCTGGCAGACACGCACATCGCGATAGATCCGCTCGACCGGAAAATCGCTCACGTAACCGTAGCCGCCGTGTATCTGGATGGCATCGGAACACACTTTCTCGGCCATCTCCGAGGCAAACATCTTGGCCATCGAGGCCTCCTTGAGGCAGGGTTTTCCGGCATCCTTCAGCTTTGCCGCCCGCCACACCAGAAGACGCGCAGCGTCGATCCGGGTGGCCATGTCGGCGAGGCGGAACGCGACGGCCTGATGCCTGATGATGGCCTTGCCGAAAGTCTCTCGTTCCCTGGCATACTTCACCGCCGCCGCGAAAGCCGCACGCGCCATGCCGACCGACTGTGCGCCAACGCCGATGCGCCCGGCTTCGAGATTGGAAAGCGCAATCCGGTATCCCTCGCCCTCGGCGCCGAGCAGGGCAGTGGCCGGAACGCGGCAGTCTTCGAAGAGAATCTGAGCGGTGTCGGAAGCGTGCTGCCCCATTTTTTCCTCGATACGGGCGACGATGTAACCTGGCGTATCGGTCGGCACCAGGAAGCAGGAAATCCCCTTCTTGCCGGCGGCCTTGTCGGTCACCGCAAAAACGATGGCCACCTGGGCGTACTTGCCGGTGGTGATGAACTGCTTGACGCCATTGAGCACGAAATGATCGCCGTCACGATCCGCCCGCAGGGTGATCGACGACGCGTCGGAACCCGTGTGCGGTTCGGTCAGACAGAAACAGCCGAGCTTCTCGCCGCGCGCCAGCGGCTTGAGCCAGGTTTCTTTCTGCGCGTCGCTGCCGTACTTCATCGTGATGCCGCAAGCCAGCGAGTTCTGCACGCTGACGATGGTCGATGTCGAGCCATCGCCGGCTGCAATTTCCTCAAGCACCAGCACCAGCGACATGTAGTCCATGCCGGCACCGCCCCACTGCTCGGGAACGAGCATGCCGAGCGCACCGAGCTCGCCGAGTTCGCGCAGCGGTGCGGCCGGGAAGGTGTGCTGGCGATCCCAATCGCCGGCAAAGGGAGCCAGACGCTCCTGTGCGAACGTGCGCAACGAGTCGCGGATCATTTCCTGCTCTTGCGTCAGAATCATGGGCTGTCCTTTGATTAACCGCGCTCAAGCCGTTTCGCCAAACAACTCCCGGCCGATCAGCATGCGGCGGATTTCCGAGGTGCCGGCGCCGATTTCGTAGAGTTTGGCGTCGCGCCACAGGCGGCCAACCGGATACTCGTTAACGTAGCCGTTGCCACCGAGCGTCTGGATCGCTTCGCCAGCCATCCAGGTCGCCTTTTCGGCAGCGTAGAGGATGGCGCCGGCGGCGTCCTTGCGGGTCGTCTCGGCACGATCGCAGGCCTGCCCAACGGCATAAACGTACGCCCGGCAGACGTTGAACGTGGTGTACATGTCGGCGATCTTGCCCTGCATCAACTGGAATTCACCGATCGACTGGCCGAACTGCTTGCGCTCGTGGATGTAGGGCAACACGGCGTCCATCGCTGCCGCCATGATGCCGAGGGGGCCACCGGCGAGCACCGCGCGTTCGTAGTCGAGACCGCTCATCAGGACGCGTACGCCGCCGTCGAGTTCGCCGAGAACGTTTTCTTCAGGGACTTCGCAGTCGTCGAAAAAAAGTGGATAGGTATTGGAGCCGCGCATCCCGAGCTTGTCGAGCTTGGAGCCGCAGGAGAAGCCGTTCATCCCTTTCTCGATGATGAATGCGGTGATCCCTTTCGCGCCGGCATCGATGCGGGTTTTGGCATAAACGACCAGGGTATCGGCATCGCCGCCGTTGGTAATCCACATCTTGGCGCCATTCAGGACATAACGCTCGCCTTGCCGGTCGGCGCGCAGCTTCATGCTGACCACGTCGGAACCGGCATTCGGTTCGGTCATGGCCAGCGCCCCGACGTGTTCGCCGGAGATCAGCCGGGGCAGATACCTGGCTTTCTGTGCGGCGTTGCCATTTCGACTGATCTGGTTCACACAGAGATTGGAGTGCGCACCGTAGGACAATCCGACGCTGGCCGAGGCGCGCGAGATTTCCTCCATGGCGACGATGTGCGCCAGATAGCCAAGGCCGGTGCCCCCGTATTCCTCGTCGGCCGTCATGCCGAGCAGCCCCATGTCGCCGAACTTTGTCCACAGGTCGGCGGGGAACAGGTTGTCACGGTCAATGGCTTCGGCACGCGGTGCAATTTCGGTCGCCGCAAAGTGGCGAATCGAGTCACGCAGCATGTCGATGGTTTCGCCGTGTGCAAAACCGAGGCTTGGGTAGTCCATTTTTATGTCTCCTTGTCTTACAGGATGCTGTCTTTCTTGCCGTGCAGGGTCATGATCGTCTGCTGCATCGCCGCGCACAGGGTTTTCTTGCCGTCCTTGATGGCAAATACCTCAGCTTTGGTCACGATCAGGGTTCGTCCGTAGCGGATCACCGAACCTTCGGCGATCAGCAACTGGCCTTCGGCCGGCGCCAGCAGGTTGAGCTTGTACTCGACGGTCAGCACGCCGGTATCGTGCGCAGTCAGCGTGCTCGCCGCGTAGCCGGCGGCCGAATCGGCAATCATGCCGACCACCCCGCCGTGAATGTAGCCGTGCTGCTGGGTGATTTCCGCCTTGTGCGGCAGATGGATTTCCGTATAACCGGCTTCGATCACCGGCAGGCTGGCGCCGATCAGCGCCATGGCCTGCTGGCGCTGGAAACTGGCGCGTACGCGTTCGGCAAACTGGGGGTCTTGAGCTTTGTGCATAAGCGCCATTTAAGTTGACGTTGACGTAAACGTCAACTGATTTGATGGAATTGGATCAAACGGCATCATTTGCTGTCGACGAATCGGCTGCATCAGAAGCTTTCCTGGCTTCGCGTGCCGACAACAGTTCCTGGCACTGCAATTCGAAGGCATTGACTTCCTGCAATACGGCTTCAATGTCCTCGCGCTGCTGCACCAGCGCCGCCTTGCGCTGGCCAAGGCCATTGAGCAGTTCGGTAAGCTGCGCGTTCTTGTCGCGCGCCGTGTCGTACATGCCGATCAGATAACCGATCTCGGCCAGACTGAAACCGAGTCGCTTGCCACGCAACGCCAGCTTCAGGCGGGTGCGGTCGCGGCGCGTAAAAATCCGTTTCCGCCCTTCGCGGCGGGGCGAGATCAGCCCCTGATCCTCGTAAAAACGGATCGTTCGCGGCGTGATGCCGAATTCGCGAGCCAGATCGGAAATGCTGAAGCTTGCGGGTTGTTTGTCCACCGGTGTCCTGCCCGTTGTCGTATCGAGTGTTATATTGCACGAAGGAAGCGCCAAGGAACAGAGCGCCCCTGTTCAGCCCAGTGTATAGATTCCCGAGGTTTTTACAATCCGCCTGCCTATGCTTCCAGACTATCCTTTCGCTACTCCCCCGGCGGCCGGCCAGACCTTCGAGGTCGCTTCCGGCATCCACTGGCTGCGCATGCCGCTGCCTTTCGCACTCGAACACATCAACCTGTGGCTGCTTGCCGACGAGTCGGAGGGCCGACCCGGCTGGACAATCATCGACACCGGTTTTGCGCTGCCGATGGTCAAGGACTGTTGGGAAAGCATTCTCGTCCGGCTGGCCGAAACGCCGCGCGGTGCTCGCATCCTGCGCATCGTCGTCACCCATTTTCACCCGGATCATCTCGGCCTCGCGACCTGGCTGCAGGAGAAGACCGGTGCCGCCATCCACATGACGCTGGGCGAGTACCTTACCGCCCATGCGGTCTGGCACGAGTCTGCCGGGCATGGCATCGCGCCGATGCTGCGCCAGTTCAGCGCCCATGGACTCGATGCCGGACGTTGCGCCGGGCTGGAAAAAAATCGCGGCGGCTACCAGCGCGGGGTACCGGATTTGCCGACCTCGTATCAGCGACTCTTTGACGGCGAGGTGATCAGCATTGGCGAGCATGGCTGGCAGGTTCGCGTCGGTTTCGGCCACTCGCCGGAACACGCATCGCTTTACTGCGCGGGCCTCGGCGTGCTGATTTCCGGCGACATGCTGTTGCCGAAAATATCGACCAATATCAGCGTCTACGCGGTAACCCCGATGGCCGACTCGCTCGCCGACTACCTCGACTCTATTGATCGTTATCGCGATCTGCCCGCAGAAACACTGGTGCTGCCTTCGCACGGACTTCCGTTTTACGGCATGCTTGAGCGGATCGAAGAACAGCATGCGCACCATCACGAGCGCTTGCAGGTGCTTGCGGAAAACTGCGCGCAGCCGCGTAGCGCGGCGGAGTTGCTGTCGACCCTGTTTCCGAGGGAACTCGACACGCACCAGTTGATGTTCGCGATGGGCGAAGCGATTGCCCATCTGAACCATCTCGAACAGGCCGGAAGACTGCTGCGCGCAACAGGCGAAGATGGCGTGATCCGTTTTATCGCCTGCCCGATGGCGCCTTGAACAAGCCCATGAGTCCAGCAGGCTAGCTTAAGCACACCTCTCAATTTACCACCCGTCATTCCGGTGCAAGCCGGAATCCACTCAGCTGTGTGGATACAGCAGCCCTGAATTTACCTACTGACCATTCGCAGATCAGGTGCGGCAGCGCTAAACCGTACTCTGACGAGTCAGCCCCCTGCGGTTTTGTCGAGTCACCCCGAAAAGGTGCGAACGAAGTCCATATGTTCCTTCGCCGATGCCGAAGCGATATCGGGATTGCCGGCGACGATGGCCTCGTAGATCGCCCGATGCTGGCGGCGAAGTATTTCCCGTTGGTCCGGATCGGGCATCAACCGCGTCAGGTTGCGACGCACATGGCCGTACATCAGCGGAATCACTGCCGCGCCGACCTTCTGCAGCGCCGGATCCCCCGACAGGTCGATGATCGTCATATGGAAAGCCAGATCGGAGGCCACCTGCGTCTCGCCGTCAAAGCCAGAAAAGCTCTGATCCAGCCGCTCGAAGACCTTTGTCAGGCGTTTACGGTCGATATCGGTGACGTGCCGCGCGGCGGCGGCTGCGGCGTTCGATTCGACGAGCGCACGTATATCGAGGAGTTCGTCGCGCAGGTGCAGAGGCGACGTTTCCCCGGCCTCTGGCGCGGCTGAGTTGATGCTTTCCGGCGACGCCCGTCCCGCTTGTGCCGCCATTAACTCGTTGCCGACCAGCAATTCCGGCGCAGTTACCGGCAGTTCGATAATGAAGATCGCCCCTTGCCCCGGCTCACTGCTGACGCGAACCTTGCCGCCGAGTTTCCTCGTGACAAGGCGATAGACAATGGCCAGCCCGAGCCCGCTGCCGCCTTGCCCGAGGCGGGTGGTGAAGAACGGATCGAAAATCTTCGGCAGCGCTTCGGGTGCGATGCCCCTTCCATTGTCGCTTATGCTGAGCTGGATGTTTCCGTTGGGCAGGGACAGGGCGCCGACCCGGATTTTGCCTGGCGCGTTTTCGGCGAAGGCGTGGACGCGCGCGTTCTCGAACAGGTTCAGGAAGATCTGGCCCAGCGCCCCTGGATACGCGTCGAACTCGATCGACACCGCGACATTGACCAGGAACTCGGGCGCATGGGTGCCGACGACGGCCGTGAAGGTTTGAACGCATTCCTCGACGACATCGACCAGGCGGAAACTCCGGCGGCGATCGCTGGTCTGGTCGACCGCGACTTCCTTGAAGTTGGTGATCAGATTCGCTGCACGTTCGAGGTTGCGGACCAACATGACGAGGCCATTTTCGCTATCGTAAAGATACTGGTCGAGGGTGGACTTTCGCAGCGCACCGAGCTTCAAGTCAGCCGCCAGGGACTCAAACTTTGCCTGCATCGTCGTCGACACGGTAAGGGCATTGCCGATCGGGGTATTGAGTTCGTGCGCCACACCGGCGACCATCGAACCAAGCGATGCGAACTTCTCGGAGCGTACCAGTTCATCCTGCGCCAGCGCCAGCGAATCAACCGCCTGCTGCAAGCGGATGTTGGACTGCGCGAGGTCGGCGGTCCGCTCGGCCACGCGTTGCTCGAGGTGCTCGTTGAGTTCGCGCAGGTCGCGCTCGATCCGCCGTAATTCGGTCACGTCGAGCATGGCGCCGACGATGCCTTCGACGTGACCGCCTGGCAGTTTAACGACGGCCTTGTGAAAGACAATGTCCCGAGGCGTCTGATCGGCGTCGACCACAACCGTCTCGTAGATCTGCTTGCCCTCTTCGGCGAGTAACTCCTCGTCTTTGCTGCGAAAGACGCCCGCCTGCGGCGGCGGCGCGACGACACTCACCGTCTGTCCCATGACCTCCTCGCGCGATTTGCCGAGAAAGGCGGCGAAGGCATCGTTGATGCGCTTGTAGCGCATGGAAACGTCCTTGAAGAACATCGGGAAGGGCGCGGCGTTTATCAGTGCTTGCACCAGCACCAGCTCCTTCTCGATCTCCGCCGACAGCGACTGCTTGATGCGGAGATTGCGTCGCTGCAGGGCCAGCAGGGCTAGTAGAAACACTAAAACCGCTACCGAACCGGCAAAGGTCTTCGGGTACGTCTCCCAGATTTTGACCGGCTGGTTGATCACGAGCGACTCCGGTGGAAGCGGGTGTCTGGACAGCCCGAGGCGATCGAGCTCCGCGTAGTCGAACATGTACCGGTTCGGACTGTCGATTACGCGCGGCAGGTCGGCCATGGCCTTTCCGGCATGCAGGTCGGTCACCAGGCCGGCGAGCGCGAGTCCCTGCTCCTTCCCGGAAACCAGTTTGCCGCCGACGATGCCGTGGTTGAGAAAGAAACTCCAGGCGGAATAGATCGGGTGCCGGGTTGCACCACGGACCGCCTTTGACACGACGGCCTCGGCCCCTAGTTGACCGTCATCGTCGAACGGGCGACCCATCAGGAAAACGACGAAATCGCCGGACAAGCCGTGCAGGTCGGCCAGAACCTCCCGTAGCGAATTGCGGACGACGATGTCGACGGTGAACGGTCGGGCGAGCGTCGCGTTGGCGTCTTCGAGGGCCTTGCGGTTCGATGCGAAGGTCTTGGTTTCGTCTCCGACGACGACGAGACGATCGACCTTCGGGTGCAAGGACTGGATCAACGTCAGGTTGGCAAGGAAGTCGGGGTGTTCCGACACGCCGGCAACCCGCTCGAGGTGCGCCACATCCTTGCCGTCGATGTTGTTGACGCCAGCAAACAGGATCGGGATTCCCGGCCACAGGCGATCGCGATGCGCCAATAGAAGCCGATAAGCTGGATCGTCGGTGGCGACCAGGTATTCGATGTGAGCCTTGGCGTAGCGCTCGGCCAGCCGCTGCGCGATCGCCGCTTCGGCTTCGGGAGTACGGATCGGGAAGCGCAGGTCATCCAGGTACTCGATGAATACCCCGATCTGTGAGCGATGCTCGGCAAGCCCGAGCTGGAGACCTTCCTGCTCGCTGTCGGTCCAGGGCAGACCCTGGTGGTACGAATGGACGACGAGGATGTCTGGATGCGGGTTTCGCGGGCGCTCTTCGGCGGCAAACGCGGCGGGCAGCACCAGGCAAGCGGCAACAAGAAGCAGCCGCCGCGCCAATTGCATCGACCGGACGACGGCCAAGGCGAGGGATCGCATCAACGCCCGGACTGGGCTCCCCTCACACCATTGCTCACGTAGATTCCCCCGCATCACGTCTTTACCGGTGCCTATGGTTATGATTTTTCGCAGAGTCTGTGCCGTTTCGGGTCTAAAAGCAATCCTCCAGAGTTGTGTCTGAAAGACCAGATCACGATGGGCAGCAAGGTCAGAAACAAAGACATTAGACGTAATAAAACAAAAGCAACACCGTGGCAGAGCCGTCAAGCTGCGAGTGAAGTCACTTGTGATTGTCGCCGGATGTTCAGCTTATACTCAGTACATTGCTATCTTGACTCAGGGACCCATTCATAATTTTTGTTCTAAACTGGCTAAGACAAAGTCATTTGTTTGGTCGGCTGCCCGATGACAGCTTGAGTAACCGTCTAACGTCCAACAGGAGCTGATTCCAATTGAAAGCCTTTCAGGATTACTACCCGGAAAATCTTGCTTACTGCTACGGCTGCGGCAGCCAGAACCGGCACGGTCATCGCATCAAGACCTTTTGGGAGGGCGAGGAGAGCGTCACGCGCTTCCTGCCCGAACCGTACCATACGGCCATCCCTGGCTACGTCTATGGTGGCCTGCTGGCCTCGCTGATCGACTGTCACAGCACCGGCACCGCCGCCGCCGCGATGTATCGCGCCGAGGGCCGGGCGATGGACAGCCTGCCGGCTTTCCGTTTCGTTACCGGTTCATTGAACGTCAGCTACCTCAAGCCGACGCCACTCGGCCGCGAGCTGGAAATTCGCGGACGGGTGCGCGAGATCAAGGGGCGAAAGGTTCTCGTCGACTCAACATTATTTGCCGACGGTGTCGCTTGCGCCCGAGGCGAAGTGGTAGCCGTTCAGATGCCGGATAATTTTGGGGCCTGAGAGTCTGTGAAAAAATCATTACTGGCTGATTTCCACGCTCGTCACCCCGGCGCAAGCCAGGGTCCAGCTCGTTTATCTGATTATTTTATGGATTTAGAGGAAGGTACTGGATTCCGGCTTTCGCCGGAATGACGACTTGAGAGTTGCTTATCCATTGATGCACAGCCTCTGAGTGGGCTGGATCCTGCAAGTAACCCTCGCATGGAAATCGCGACGGTGCTCGACTCAAAAGAAAAGTGTTGCCTATACTTGAGAAACTGGACGAAAAGGAGAAGCAAATATGAATACCGAAACCCATCAGGAACCCTATGTCCTGCGCAGCGACAGCCAAGGCATCGTGACGCTGACGCTGAACCGGCCACAGCAGTTCAACTCGCTGTCGAGCGCCATGATAGCCGCGCTGCAAGGCGAACTGGATGCCATTGCTGCCGATCCGGCTCTGCGTGTTGTTGTGATTGCCGGTGCCGGCAAGGCGTTTTGCGCCGGGCACGATCTCAAGGAGATGCGCGCCAATCACAGTAAGGCGTTCATGCAGGCGCTATTCACGCAATGCGGCAGGATGATGATGACCCTGACGCAGATGCCGCAACCGGTGATCGCCCGTATCCACGGCATCGCCACGGCGGCGGGTTGCCAACTGGTGTCCATGTGCGATCTGGCGGTGGCAGCCGATGTTGCGCGCTTTGCCACGTCGGGTATCAATGTCGGCCTTTTCTGCGCGACGCCGGGGGTCGGGCTGTCGCGCAATCTGGGCCGCAAGCAGGCAATGGAAATGCTCCTTACCGGCGACTTCATCGACGCGCCGACGGCGCTGCAACAGGGGCTGGTCAATCGTGTCGTGCCGGGTGCGGCGCTCGATGCCGAAGTCGACAAGCTCGCGCAATCGATTCTCGCCAAGTCCTCGCTGGCCATTGGCATGGGCAAGCAGATGTTCTACAGGCAGCTCGAAATGGGGCTCGATGCGGCCTACCAGTATGCCTCCGAAGTGATGGCCTGCAACATGATGAGCGAAGACGCCGGCGAGGGCATCGACGCCTTCATCGGCAAGCGCAAGGCCGAGTGGAAAGGACGCTAGGGAAACACTGAATAAGCCGTCACACCGGCGGAAGCCGGTGTCCAGTGACTTGAAATTTATGGATTCCGGCTTTCACCGGAAAGATGCTTTGAGACTTGAGCATCGGCTCCTTGGCGGGCTGCAACGAAGTTAAAACTGTTATCCGTAAGCGGTAATTTATTTGCGCCTGTACAAAGCACAATCTTGGCGGGATACTCATCCACTGGTCACAGTTCGCCCAGCAGCCCTAGTCCAGGAGTTTGCTCCAGAGCGGACATCAGCACGCGAAGCGGTGAGCCCTAGCTAACACGCGTCAATCAAGCCGACTTCGGGTATCGAATCGAACGGGCTGCGTACGCCACCCCCGCCGACTTTTAATACGTGGGTATAGATCATGGTGGTAGCGACATCGGCATGACCGAGCAACTCCTGCACCGTCCGGATATCATACCCGGCCTGCAGCACGGCCGTCGCAAACGAGTGGCGAAGCGAGTGAGGCGTCGCCGTCTTCGCTATGCCGGAACGAAACAGCGCCCGCTTGAAGGCGCGCTGGAAGGTTTGATCGTACATATGATGCCGGCGAACCACCCCCGAGCGCGGGTCAGTTGAAAGGGTATCCTGAGGAAACACCCAGAACCAGTTCCACGACGAACCCGCCCGAGGATACTTTCGCTCCAGCGCATCGGGCATGGCCACGCCGCCACGTCCGGCCTCCTGGTCGGCGGACCAAATCAGGCGGGCCCGCGCCAGTTGATCCCGCAAGCCTGAAACAAGGCGCTGCGGCAGCATCAGCGCCCGGTCTTTGCCGCCCTTTCCTTCACGAACGATGATCGTACTGCGAGCAAAGTCCACATCCTTCACACGAAGCTGCAAGCCCTCGTTGATCCGCATCCCTGTGCCGTACAGCAATTGGGCAAACAGCCGGTGTTCTCCCTCCAGGAAACAGAAAAGCCGGGCGACCTCATCGGGTGACAGGACAACCGGAAGGCGCCGCTGGGTACGCGGTCGGCCGATCTCCTTCATCCACGGCAAATCCACTCCGAGCACCTTGCCGTAGAAGAACAGCAAGGCCGAAAGCGCCTGCTTGTGCGTGGACGCCGCCACATGCCGCGTGTTGGCGAGCCAGGATAGGAATGCTTTCACTTCTTCGCCGCCCATGGTCGCCGGATGACGGCGGTCATGGAACCTGATAAAGGAGCGAACCCAATTGACGTAGGTATCCTCGGTCCGTATGCTGTAGTGCAGATAGCGGATGCGCTCGCGCAACTGGTCGAGCACTCTTGCCGCTTTCAGGGGAGGGAGGGAAACCGTGCTGCTTTTCACGATTCATTTAGTACTGGATAAAACTACAGTATATACGTCGAAAAGCCGCGCTGCAAGGCCCTTTTGGGGTGCCCTCTGGCGCGGAGTTATACAGCACGCGCCGGAGTTGGGGCGCAAAACTGTCGCCCCATAACAAAGTTAGAACGCATGTCACTCCGCACCAAGCGCCTTGGCGGTACTGAAGACGAACCCTTGTCGTTTGAGGTAGAGGGTTGGCTGTCTCCCGCTTCAACTCTGCTTTGGCATCTTTGCAAGCTTCCTGGGCTCGAAGTCGTTGC
>NZ_JAEUOI010000219.1 GCF_016790145.1 Propionivibrio sp.
TCAAGCGACTGGCCGATGGCGGCAATGCTAATGCTCTCGTCATCGTCGACGAACTGGCACGGCGCGGCGTGACCATCAATCCGAATTCGGCGCAAGCCGGCGGCGCGGCAAAGTAGCTGGCCTGCGCTTCGGGTAACTCACCGTTGTCGCCCGCACGCATCCGGTACCGTGGCGCGCTGGCGGATGGCAATGTTCAAGGCAGATAAAAAAAGGCATCGCGAACGATGCCTTTTAGTCATGCTCTATGGCTTGATCAGAAGCCGGCACCCTTGATCGACTTGAGACCCTTGTAGATTCCCTTGCCAGCGAGTTGCTCTTCGATGCGCAGCAACTGGTTGTACTTGCAGATGCGGTCGGTACGCGACAGAGAACCGGTCTTGATCTGGCCGGCACCGGTACCGACGGCGAGGTCGGCGATAAAGGAGTCTTCCGTCTCACCGGAGCGGTGCGAGGATACCGCACTGTAGCCGGCCTTCTGCGCCATCTTGATGGCATCCAGCGTCTCGGTCACGGTACCGATCTGGTTGACCTTGATCAGGATCGAATTGCAGGCGCCCATGTCAATGCCCTTCTTCAGGCGCACCGGGTTGGTCACGAAGAAGTCGTCGCCAACGATCTGCACCTTCTTGCCAAGTGCCTGGGTGAATTTGACGTAGCCGTCCCAGTCACTCTGGTCGAGGCCGTCCTCGATGGAAACGATGGGGTACTTTTTGCACCACTCGGAATACTTGGCAATCATGTCGTCGGCGGTGTAGAGCTTGTCCGGGTCGGACTTCCAGAACTTGTAGCCCTTGCGATCGCCTTCGTCGAACAGTTCGGACGATGCACAGTCGAGGGCGATGCCGATTTGCTTGCCGGCCTTGTAACCGGCGGCTTCGATGGCCTGCATGATGACTTCCAGCGCTTCGTCGTTCGACAGGTTCGGCGCAAAACCGCCTTCATCACCTACCGCTGTAACGTGCCCGCCCTTCTTGAGGATGCCCTTCAGGGCGTGGAAAATTTCGGTGATCCATTGCAGGCCTTCGGAGAAGGTCTTGGCGCCGACCGGCATGATCATGAATTCCTGGAAGTCGATCAGGTTGTCGGCGTGCTTGCCGCCGTTGATGATGTTGGCCATCGGTGTCGGCAGCACGAATTCCTTGTTCTTGTGGATCTTGCCGATGTACTTCCAGAGCGGCATCTTGCTGACGTTGGCACCGCACAGCGTGATGGCCATCGAAGCACCGAGCAATGCGTTGGCGCCGAGCTTGGACTTGTTGGTGGTACCGTCGAGGGCGATCATTGCATCGTCAAGCTCGCGCTGGTTGAGCGGGTTCTTGCCCTTGAGCAGCGTAGCGATCGGGCCGTTGACGGCAGCAACGGCTTTGAGCACGCCCTTGCCGAGATAAACTTTCTTGTTGCCATCGCGCAGTTCGCAGGCTTCGAATTCGCCGGTCGACGCACCGGACGGAACGGCGGAACGCGCCATGAAACCATTGTCGAGGGTGATATCGACTTCGACGGTGGGGTTGCCGCGCGAGTCGAGAATCTGACGACCGACCACCTTGGTGATCTTGACGAATTTTGCAGGCGCTGCCTTTTTGGCGGGCGCGGCTTTCTTCACTGCAACAGCCTTCGCGGCAGGCGCAGCTTTTTTAGCGGGAGCAGCTTTCTTGGGGGTTGCAGCTTTTACGGCATTGGCCATGTTTGTCTCCATGTTGGAAGTTAAAAAAAAACTGTGACGCACCGACAGCAACGCGACTATACAACGGAATGACCCCTGATTTAACAGCGGGAAAGCGTAGAGGGCCGAATGAATGCAAAAAAAGTCGCAGCGCGCGCTCCCGATACTGCAGATTGCTCGGCACGCTAGTCGTCAGACGTCATGCTGATTGAATCAGCGGCATTCGGATTGATGATGCCAAAACGCGCCGGGATCAGGGTATAAAAGATGCGGATTTTTTCCTGATGAAGGTGGGCAAGCAGTTGCTTTGACTCTGCTTCATTGGCAATGAATTCGACCTCGATCGCGGTACTGCCAGCCAGCTCAAAAAAACGTTCTTCGTGCACGGCATGGTGGCTTCCGAAGCCCCCGATCGCGCGAAATGCGGAGCCACCGCGCATGCCCATTTTATTGGCCTGCTGAAGCAGCCATTCCCAAAGAAGAACGCCGTGATGGCTCTGCTTTTCGTCCACATAGAATCTCAGGAATTCGCCTTCCATGTTCGCCTCCATTATCCGACTGGTCTTTTCTTCAAGGTGTACTTTTCAACAGGTAGATGGTAGCGATGCCGGCAAAGGTCATCACCACCGACCCGACAACATGCGCGGCAACGGCGCCGAGCGCCCAAGAAATTCGGCCTTGCTGAAGCAGCGTGGTAATTTCTGCGGAAAACGTCGAGAAGGTAGTCAGTCCGCCGCAAAAGCCGGTGATGACCAGCAAGCGCCATTCCGGCGAAATCGCCGAAAAGGTGGCGAAGAAGGCGATGCCCAGTCCGACCACGTAGGCACCGATCAGATTGGCCGCCAGCGTGCCGGGAGGAATAGTCGGGAAGATACTGTTGAGCCGGGTGCCAAGCTGCCAGCGCAACAGGGCACCGAGTGTAGCGCCGATGGCAACGGCCAGAATTGATTTCCACATACTCTTGTCCTGAATCCGTCCAGACCTTGTTCAGGCAGGAGAAAGCACTTTAACTCCACTTACCCACAGAAGCTGTGAATAAGTCTGTGGATTTGCTGTGCGCAGGCCGAGAAAACCCTGAGCGGGTCAAGTCTGGAAGAGGCTGCCCAATAAACGGGCAGCACCCGCAGCGCGGGGCTCAGCCTTTGCTCGCCACTCCGTCGCGCAACTCGCGTCGCAGGATCTTGCCGACGTTGGATTTTGGCAAGTCAGTCCGGAATTCAACGTGGCTTGGTACCTTGTAACCGGTCAGGTGTTCGCGACAGTGCGCGATCAGTTGTGCCGCCGTCAGCGACTGATCCTTCTTGACGACAAAAATCTTTACCGCTTCGCCCGATTTTTCGTCCGGCACCCCAATCGAGGCGACCTCGAGAACCCCAGGGTGCATGGCGACGATTTCCTCGATTTCATTCGGATAAACATTGAAGCCGGAGACGAGAATCATATCCTTCTTGCGGTCTACAATACGCACGTAACCTTTTTCGTCCATCACCGCGATATCACCGGTTCGCAGGAATCCATCCGGCATGATGACCTTGGCCGTTTCTTCCGGTCGATTGTAGTAGCCCTTCATCACCTGCGGACCACGGATGCACAGTTCGCCGCGTTCGCCGAGCGGCACATCGGCGCCATTGTCATTGCGTATCGCCACCTCGGTCGACGAAATCGGCAGCCCGATGGCGCCGGTGTATTCAGGAATGTTCAGCGGGTTCATGGTCGCTGCCGGCGAGGTTTCGGTCAGACCGTAGGCTTCGATCAGCGGTTTGCCGGTAACGCGCTTCCAGTGTTCGGCCACCGCCCGCTGCACAGCCATGCCGCCACCCAGTGCAAGCTTCATTTTGCTGAAATCGAGCGCAATGAATTGATCATTGTTGAGCAGCGCATTGAACAGCGTGTTGACCCCGGTGATTACGGTAAATGGATATTTTGCAAGCTCGGCCGTAAACGCCGGGATGTCCCGCGGATTGGTAATCAACAGATTGCTGGCACCGATCCTGATGAAGGCAAAGCAGTTCGCTGTCAGCGCGAAGATATGGTACAGAGGCAATGCCGTGACAATAAGCTCGCCGCCCTCGACCACGGCCGGCTTGATCCAGGCGTAGGCCTGTGCCAGGTTGGCCAGAATGTTCCGGTGCGTCAGCATCGCGCCCTTGGAAAGCCCAGTAGTGCCACCGGTATATTGCAGAAAAGCAAGGTCCTCCTGCGTCACCTTGACCGGTTTGAAATCGCTGCCTGCACCCTTTGACAGCGCCTTGCCAAAGTCGACGTGGCTCGGCAGACTCCATGCCGGCACCATTTTCTTGACGTACTTGACGACGAAATTGACAATGCTGCCCTTCGGTACGCCGAGCATGTCGCCAAGCCGCGCCATGACGACATTCTTCACGGCGGTCTTGTCGATCACCTGTTCCAGCGTATGCGCAAAATTTTCCAGTATGACGATCGTTTCAGTGCCCGAGTCCTTGAGTTGATGCTCTAGTTCGCGCGGCGTGTACAGCGGATTGCAATTCACCACCGTGTAACCGGCACGCAAGGCGCCGAGCATGCAGATCGGATACTGCAGCACATTGGGCATCATGATCGCCACACGTGAGCCCTTCGGCAGTTTGAGGTTCGACTGCAGGTAGGCCGCAAAATCCCGCGACTGCTTGTCCAACACGCCATAGCTGATCTCGACACCCATATTGATGTAGGCGATGCGCTCGCGGTAAAGCGACACACTCTTCTCGAACATCTCACCGAGGGACTGGAACTCGCCCAGTTCAATCTCGGCAGGCACGCCCTCCTGGTAACTGTGCAGCCAGATCTTGTCCACTTGTTATCCTCCTGATTAACTTCATGAATCCGAAACTGCTCCGATTACCCTTGACAGCTTTCCAGCAACGGTAGCCAGGCCATTGAATTATTGAGATGCTATTCCATCCGGCTGGTTTATGGAAGTGCTGTGCTCGTGAATGTGATCCAGGGCAGGTCAGCACACTTCATGGAACGAGGCATCGGAAAAAATCAGTGCCCCGCGCACCTGGCTTCCGGGAAAGACGTCTGACACGGCCCGGCAATAGGCGGCGACCTGCGCCTGGTAGTCGGCAAGGCGCGCGCTGTCGCTTCCCGAACTCTTGTAATCGAGCACCCAGAAGGCAGAATCCAGCTCAACGAGGCGGTCGATGCGCTGCAATTCACCCTCGCCACTCGTTAATTCGACTTCGTTCCACGCCCGTCGATACTGCGCCGGGTCGAAGAAACGCTGCAAGTGCCCGGCGGCAAGCAGGCGTTCGGCCACTGGCAATACACGCCCGTACTCAACATCGTTATAGCCCAGTTCCTTCCACCAGCCTTGCGTTTCCTGCCCGCCGGTTCGCCGTTCGAGCAACGCATGCAGCAGAATTCCGAATCGTTCGGCGGCATCCGGCGGGCGACGGCGCTCGCCGACCGGCGGCAAGGGCGCGCTCAGCACAGACGCCGGGGACTGTGCTGCATCCGGCAGCACACTGCGGAGCATCGGCAAAGTGTCGCCATGGGCCAAACCCCCGCCCAGTCTGTCGAGCGCCGCTTCAAGCAGGCGATAGGGCGTGCCCCCCTGATCCCTGGCATTCTCGATACCGCTGGCGATGAATACCTGGCGCGCGCGCGTGATGGCGACGTAGAGCAGATTCAATTCCTCGCGCCGGGCTGTGGCACTCTCGGCGTCGAACAGCGGCTGCCGCGCCGCACCGTGATCCTCCTTGCGGCCGTAGAACGAAAAATGCCGTGGCGATGGCGCCTGCGCCGGCCAATCGACCAGCGCATCCCACGCTTCCAGCCCGCGCGGCGGTGAATTGGCGCCGAGCAACCAGACCACCGGGGCTTCCAGCCCCTTGGCGCCGTGGATGGTGAGAATGCGCACACGCCCGGCATCGACGCGCCGCGCTTCGATTACCCCCTCGTCCGGCGCATCGTCGACATCGGCGTCGCGCAGGTCACGCAACTCGTCGATGAAGCGCGGCAGGCTCGGATAGCGCCCGCCGTCGAGATCGAGCGCAAGCAGCAGCAGCGCACGCAGGTTGGCTTCGACACTGGCGCTGACGGCTTCCGGAACGGCCAGACGATAACGTTCGATGACTTCGCCCTGATGGAAAATCCGGTCAAGCAGATCGTGCGCCGGCAGTCGATCGGCCGCCTGCAGCCACTCGCCGAGCAGTCGCGCCGCACGCGCCAGGCACGGCGATGCACGACCCTCTCCCTCAGCGGCCAGCGCCACAAGCCGCTGCCACCATGAAGCCTCCTGACGTGATGCCATCAGCATCAAGTCTTCGTCGCAACAGGCAAAAACCGGCGAACGCAGTGCATGTGCGAGCTTCAGGTCGGCCACCGGCGTTACCAGAAATTCAAGCAGCGCTACCGTGTCGCGCACTTCAAGTGCCGCCAGCAAACCGCCGAGCGACCCGGCAGCAAAGGGAATGCCGGCGGCACTCAGCGCGCGCTCGTAACAGGCCAGGTTGGTTCGCGAACGGACCAGCAACATGATGTCGCCGTAGCGCAGCGGACGTTGTCCAGGTTGACCGTCCACCCATTTTTCTTCGATCTGCCAGACCCCCGCCATTTCGCCGATCTTCGTCGCCAGGCTCTCAGCCTCCTGCGTGAGACGTAAATCCTCTGGCTCAACATCGGGCTCGAACAAGGGATCGCGCAAGCCATCACGCTCCGGCACCTGCTCGTCCTCGGCCTTGGCGCACAGCGGCAGCAGTTCGACCCGTCCCGGCAGCGCGCCAACCAAAGAAGTCTGCTCACGGAAGGGTGCGAACTCCGAAACGCCGAGGAAGAGCGCGTTGATCACGTCGACAATCGGCTGCGCATTGCGTCGCGTGGCATCCTGTTCGCAGCGCAGCGCGCCGTACTCGCCTACCAGGAAATCGCTCGCCACCGAGAACAGCTTCGGCTCGGCGCGACGGAAGCGATAGATCGACTGCTTGGGGTCGCCAACCAGAAAAATGCCTGGGCGCGACGCATCCGAATAAGCCGCCAGCCAGGCCAGCAGGATCTGCCATTGCAGCGGGTTGGTATCCTGGAACTCGTCGAGCAGCACATGGCTGTAGCGCGCATCGAGACGTGCCTGCAGGAAAGCGGCAGTGTCCTCGTCGCGCAGCAGTTTGAGCACCTTCCACTCGGCGTCGACAAAGTCGATCTGCCGCCGCGCTTTCTTGAACTCGTCCACATGCGCGAGAAAAGCCTGGAACACGGCGCAGGCCTCCTGATTGAAAGCCACGATCCGCTCTTCGATCTGCCACGCCACATAGTCGGCGAGGGACTCACCCAACTGGACATGCAGGTCGAGGAAACGCAACGCGCCATCGACGCCGAAGCGCCTGTCGGCCGTTTTGCCCGGCTTGCGCTGGCGTAGCGTATTTGTCCCGGTCAGCAGCACACCGCGCAACAGTTCGAAGCAAACGGCCTGCCGTGGCTCAGACAGCGCAGCGCGCAGATTCCGCACCAGCGCCTGATCCCCTTGCAGTTCGCTCATTTCGAGGAAAGCGAGGTAAGCCTTGAAATCCGACGACCAGTCACCCGTAAAGAAATCTTTCAGCGCCCGGCCAGGCTCGCTGACGCCCAGTTGCTCACGCAGCGCGGCCATGACTCTATCCGCCGTAGCCGGCGAACCTTCGCCGAAAGCCAGCCATTCGCTGCGTCGATTCAGAGCACGTCGAATCAGGCGCCGCGTCGATTCAAGGCCAACCTCGTCTAGAAGCCGGACAAAGCTCTGCGTCAACGCGCTGTCCGGCGCCTTCTGCAAACTGGCGGCGAAAGTCTGCCAGAGTTCGTCAAACAGGCGCGAACCGGTTTCGACCAGCGTGGCCCCCGCCAGATTGGCCGACAGCGGTGCGGCATCGACGAGTTGCAAGAACCAGCCGTGAAAGGTATTGACCGCCAGCCCCGGCTGCGCCGCCAGAACACGTTCGTAGAGGCCGCGCGCAGTGCGTAACGCTTCCTGATCAGCCGCTACGCCACGCTCGGCAAGAAATTCGTTGAGTTGCGCTTCGCTGCCGGTCGCCAGCAGGTGCAGCCAGCCGACGACGCGTTCCTCGATCTCGCGCGCCGCCTTGCGCGTGAAGGTGATCGCCAGAATCTCGCCGGGCGCGACGCCAACCAGCAACAGACGCACGATGCGCGACGCCAGCAGCCAGGTCTTGCCGCTGCCGGCGCAGGCTTCGACAACGACACTACGCGCAGGATCGAGGGCGCGCAGGATCAGCGAATTGGTGGAGTCAGGCATGGGTTTTTGGAGTGATCGCCTGATTGATCATCGTTTATCGATTCTGGCTTGTTCAAGCGTAAAAAGCCTGGTTGAAAATACATGCCAGAATCGTAAGCCCTCACCCCGGCTTCGGCAAGTCGAATCAATGCCTTGCAGCAAGCCGGCGAGAGCCATTCCATTCGCCGCACAATCATCCCTGTTGTTCGAGGATCTGTCAGAGTAAAAGTTGGCTGGCGAGATACTTTCGTTTATACACCTGCTGCCGTGACCTTATCAGCGACCCGGAGTCGGCGTCTGACTGGCGTGCTGGCATCACGCGCTGATCGATTTGTGTGCGGCGGTGTTTGCTGCCGTCAGCCTTTCCTCTTCAGCAACCATGACGCCTTCGGGATCCTCGGCCTCCTCTTCGGTTTCGCGATCAAGAGTCTTTTGCATCTTGGTTTCGTCGAGCTGCCTGCACCACTTGCCGACGACCACAGTGGCGACACCATTGCCGATGAGGTTGGTGAGGGCACGCGCTTCGGACATGAAGCGGTCGATGCCAAGGATCAGAGCCAGTCCGGCGACCGGCACGTCACCGACTGCGGAGAGTGTGGCCGCGAGCACAATGAAGCCACTCCCGGTGACCCCGGCGGCACCCTTCGATGTCAGCAGAAGAACGCCGATGAGTGTTAGTTGATGCGTCAGATCAAGTGGCGTATTGGTGGCCTGGGCAATGAAGACCGCCGCCATCGTCAGGTAGATCGAAGTACCGTCCAGATTGAACGAGTAACCGGTCGGGATCACCAGTCCGGCCACCGACTTGTGCACACCCAGGTTTTCCATCTTGGCCATCATCCGCGGCAGCACCGACTCGGACGAGGAGGTGCCCAACACGATGAACAGTTCCTCCTTGATGTACTTGATGAATTTCCAGATGCTGAAACCGTGCACTTTCGCGACTATTCCCAGGACCACGAATATGAAGAGCAGGCAGGTAGCGTAAAAACAGGCCATGAGTTTGCCCAGCGAGAGCAGCGAACCCAGACCATACTTGCCGATGGTGAAGGCCATTGCCCCAAAGGCGCCGATCGGCGCCACGCGCATGATGTAGCCGACGATCTGGAAGAGGACATGGGATACCTTGTCTACCATGTTGAAGACCAGTTTTCCCTTCTCCCCGACGGCGTGCAGTGCAAAACCGAAGAAGATGGCAAAAAGCAGTACCTGGAGAATTTCACCCCTGGCGAAAGCGTCAACGACGGTGTTGGGAATGATGTCCAACAGGAAATCGATGGTGCTCTTCATCTTGCCCGGACCGGTGTAAGCGACAATCGCCTTGGTGTCCAGGGTGGTGGGGTCGACGTTCATGCCGACGCCTGGCTGGGCGATATTCACGATCAGCAGCCCGATGATCAGTGCGAGGGTGCTCATGATCTCAAAGTAGAGCATCGCCAGGCCTCCGGTCTTGCCGACCGCCTTCATGTCTTCCATGCCGGCGATACCCACAACCACCGTGCAGAAGATGATGGGAGCGATAATCATCTTGATGAGCTTGATGAACCCATCGCCCAGAGGCTTCATCTTGGCGCCCATCTCCGGATAGAAGTGACCCAGCAAAACCCCGATGACGATTGCCGTTATGACCTGGAAGTAAAGCGTCCGATAGAACTTCTTGTGACCCGCCGGGGCCGCCCCTTGTGCCGTCTGTGCCATTGTCTACTCCTCCTGTATGTCTGCGTTCAAGCCCCGCTGCCCGGGGTCTCGTCATGCCAAGTCAGAACCGAATCCAGTTCCCGTCTTGATGCGGGTGGCTGGCCTTGAAAAAACGCTGTTGCTGTATCGGGCGGTCAATCGCCCTGTAATCCCTGGACCTTGAACAGCTCCTCCATGTGAGGACTCATCGGCATATTGAGGCGAACGCCCGAAGGCAAGGGGCCGATAAACCACTTGTGATAGATTGCGCTTATCGTGCGAGTGCCGGAGAGTTTCGTGAACGTGCGTTCGACGACTTCGGCGAACTGTGGATCGTCCTTGCGGAACATGAGCGCATAATCGGCGTAGGTCAGGAAGTCGCCGACCACGCGATACTGCTTGTTGGTTCGGGTTTCAGCAATCATGCCGTAGAGCTGTACATCGTCGTTGGCAAAGGCATCGGCCTTGCCGGAGGCCAGAATTCCGAACGACTCGTCGTGATCCGCTCCGCTGACGAAGGTGATTGCCAGCTTCTGCCTTTCAGCGAGTTTCGGCATCCATTCGGCATGGACTGTGCCGCGCGTGAAGACCACGGTCTTGCCCTGCAAGTCGCGCAAGGACCGGACCTTGCTGGGCTGGCGGACGAGCAGCTTGATTCCGGTCACGAAAATGGTGGGCGAGAAGGCAACCCGCTTGCGACGTTCAAAAGTGTTCGTCGTTGAACCGCACTCCAGGTCTACCGTTCCCGAGGTCACCAGATCAAGACGGTTCTCGGGAGTAACCGGCAAATACTCGACGCGGATTTCCTTGTTGAGTTCGTCGGCGATTTCTTCGACGACGGCGTTGCAGAGATCGAGAGAGTAACCGACCGGTTTACCTTTGAGATCAAGGAATGCGAATGGCGGTGAGTTTTCGCGATGCCCGATGCGGATGATCCCGCTATCCTTGATCTTCTTCAGCGTGCCTGTGTACTGCGTCGGGAACAGTTGCTTGATATCCAGCGCCGAGGCATCTGCTGTAACGGACAGCCACATGGCGCAGACAAGGGTTGCCAGAAACCCGTTTTTCAGCATTTAAATCCTCCCTCGAAGGAAGAAAAAGACTCTCATTGGCTCTGGATTCACAGCCTCGCCAACCCATGCGCGTTCTGAAGTCTAGCATGCTGACGGCTTGTTGCAAGTTGGATTTCGCCCATGCGGGTTTCGTCCGTTGCCGGAGCGGGAATTCAGACATAGGCTTTTCGGCACAAACCGCTCATCTCGCACCACTGACAGACGCTGTCGACGCCATGTGCCGGCAGTTTCGCCCCGGCGCGCATCGAGGCGAAGACCGACTGCAAGCGCTGGCCCTGATCTTGTGCCGCGGCCAACAAAGCGCCTTCCTCGTCTCCCGCTGCTACCGCCGCAATACGTTCGTCATCGAGTGCGACATAGGCGGCTTGAACAGCATCGCCGTGTAAAAGTGCGTAGGCCGGAAGTTGTACGTCGTCCCTGAGCCGCTCGCGGATAACCCTGGCCGTCTGCGTCTTGTAATCGAGCAGCGAAGCGCCTTTCCCTGTTCCACTGGTGTAGTCGATACGGTCGATACGACCATAGAGCTCGACGCTTTCGCCAGCCTCCAGCGGCAGCACACGGCTGACCCGCGTTTCGGCCTGCGCCCAGCGCCAGCCAAGCGCTTCCTGCTCGCGCTGCCAGTCGAGATAGGCCGGCAGCCGCTTTTCCCAGCGCAGACGCCAACCCGTCGCCAGAAAATTATCCGCGATAGCCGGCGCGAAGACTTCGGCAACACAATCCTGCAAGGCTGCCAGCGCCTCGTCTTCGGCAAGTTCCGAGAGCACCGGATGGCGTTCGTGGAAGCGCTCCAGCACACGATGCACAAGCGCGCCGTAGTCGCTCTTGTCCATTTCCTCGCTGACCTCGTCCATTTCGCCCAGCCCGAGCACATGGCGGGCGAAAAAGCGGTACGGGCAGGCAACCAGGCTGGCATAGCCGCTGACCGAGACACGATGCGGGACCAGCGCCGGCGGCGCGACGGGCGCCGCCGGCACGGTGGCGGGCGGCGCCGTCGCGTCCTCGGGGATCGATTCCCTGCGCGCCGGCAGTGGGGGTCTGATCAGGTCGTCGTGCCAGGCCAGTTGATGCAGGGTCGAGAGCAGAGCCAGTTCTGGTGCCAGCAGATTGGCCTCGCCCTCGTGTTCGGACTGCCAGGTCACGGTTATGCGCGGCACCGTCGCCAGCAGCAATTCGAGATCGCGGCGCAGTTCTCGCTCGGCATCTTCGCGTGTCCGCAGGCCGAGCTCCCGACGCACCGACTGATTGAAGTATGCGCCATCGGCGGCGGGTGCCAGTTGGCGCGCATCGCCGCCAAGCAGCAAGGCGGCTTCGAAGCCGCGCTGTCCGACAGCGCTGAGTGGCGTCAGAACGATGGGGCTGCTGATACTGCTGTCGCGGAAATTGGCGGCTTCCAGTTCGCGGTTGAGCCAGTCGCGCCAGGCCGTAAAGCTGAACAGCGCCGCGCTGCCGTCCAGTTCGACGCGGCGCGCTTCGAGCAGGTCGAGCAGCACCTTGCCAGCAGCGTCCTGCTGCAAGGGTTCGAGCGCGCCCAGCACGGCGAGCGCCTGGTGCAGACGCTTGATCCAGCGCGCCAGAGGCGCCGGTTGCGAGCGAAAAAGTATGCTGATGGCTTCTAGTATCCGGTCGAGCAGGGCCAGCCCAAGGTCTTTCGCTCCATCATTGTCGGCTTCAAGCAAACAGCGCCGGATACGCGGCAGACCGGACTTGACCGAGGACGAACGAAGCGCCGATTCAAGCGTGAACACCGCCGCCTTGCGCGCGTCTTCCTCGCAATCGGAAAAAAAGTAGGGCGATTTGCACAGGTCAAGCAAATCGCGATAGTACGCACCGCCCGCAGCCGTTTCGATGAGTGCATCGACGTCCGCCGCCGCGCGCGAGGTGGATAGCTTCCAGCCGCTTTCATCGCTGACCAGAATGTCCTCACGTTCAAGCAGCGCGCGAACGCGCCGAGCCGTCAGACGGTCCTGGGTAATCAGCACGATACGGATCAGCCCGACGCTCAGCCATTCGCCGATTTGCGCCACGGCGGCCTGCGCCTCCTGCTCCCGGCCAGTCGCCGGAACGAGTTGCAGGCGTCCGGCAAGCGGACTTTGCGGGTGCTGCAGCGCCAGGCCGGCGGCACGTTCGAACAGCGGGGGCATTGGGGAATGCGGCACCACTGTGGCCTCCGGCCACGCCGCTGCCAGGGTGGTCATCAGCGGTGAGGTGCGGGCAGAACGCGGCGCAGGATGGAACAGCGACAAGCCCTGCGCGCGCGCATAGCGCAGCAGAAATGCGTTTTCGGCAGGAGACAGCGATTCTTCCGGCGCGGCATCCAGCAGCATCAGCAGGGGGCAGGACGGCGCATCCTCGCGCTCGGCCAGACGGGCCATTGCGGCCAGACGAAGCCGGTAAACCGCCGCTGAATCGGCCTGCCCGCAGGCGGCAAGCGCACGCCAGGACTCATGCACGACGCGCGCCTCGAAGGCCAGCGGAAGCGAAGCTCGCAACGCATAGGCCGCTTGCAGTTGACAGGCCAGCGCCGTTTCGTCAACGGCCAGCGAAATGACGTCACCCGTCGCCGATGTCGTCAACTCGTCGAAAAGCCCGGCCATCTCCGCGGCGATACCCCACAGCGCCGCTTCGTCGAACCAGCCGCGCTGGCGCAGGGCTTCATGCAGCAGAACGAGTCGTTCGCTGTCTGCCAGCGGCTTTTGCATTGTGCCGTCGGTGACAGAATGAACCCAGTGCCGCAGCGTATCAAAGCGTGGCAGCAGCAGCGGTCGGGGTGCCACGCGCCGTAGCGCATTACGCAACTCGGCAGCGATCGGGAACGCCGGAACGAGGATGAGCACCGACGACAGATCGCCGGTGGCGAGCACTCTGCTGCAACGCTCGAGCATGGCGCTCGCCAATGCATCGAAGAAACCCTCACCCGCCGGCAAGGCTGTCGATGTCAGCCCGTCAGCGGTCAGCAGCATGGGCAGGCCGGGAAGCGGATCAGCGCTCGAGGTGTTCGAGTTTGTCCGGCGTACCGTTCCACGCATCGGCGTCGGCCGGCGGCTCCCGACGCTCGGTAATCACCGGCCAAATCTTTGCCAGTTCGGCATTCAACTCGATGAACCTGCGCTGTTGGTCCGGCACATCATCCTCGGCGAAGATGGCTTCCGCCGGGCATTCGGCCACGCACAGCGTACAATCGATGCACTCGTCCGGGTCGATGGTCAGGAAGTTGGGCCCTTCGTGAAAGCAGTCGACGGGGCAAACGTCCACGCAATCGGTGTATTTGCATTTGATGCAGTTCTCGGTAACAACGTAAGTCATATTTCGCGCTTTTCAAAGTTAACAGGCCAAACTATATCGTATTTGCTTGCTCGCTTCCCATGTGGGTTTTTTTTCGCTAGGATAGCCCCCATCTGCCGAGTTTCATCTCTTCAGGCATCAAAATTTCCCCCCAACCCTGTTTCCCCAAGAGGCTTTACGATGAGCGAACACATTCATTATGTCACCGACGATTCCTTTGCCGCCGAGGTTCTGCAATCGAAGCAACCCGTTCTGGTCGATTACTGGGCCGAATGGTGCGGCCCATGCAAAATGATTGCACCGATTCTCGACGAGATCGCCAATGACTATGCCGGTCGCCTGAAAGTCGCCAAACTGAACATCGACGACAACCAGTCGACCCCCGCCAGTTTCGGTGTGCGTGGCATTCCTACGCTGATGCTGTTCAAGAACGGCAACGTCGAAGCGACCAAGGTCGGCGCGCTATCCAAATCGCAACTCAGCACTTTTATTGACAGCCATCTGTAAAGTCGATAACCTCCGCCTGAAGGTTCAAACGATGCGGCACCTGAAAACAGCAAAACAAGGCCCGCACAGAACTTTCAGGCGAAATCCCCTGTAGTAGCCCAGTTGTAAGCCAGCAGCAAAATTCCCGGCAGTACCCAAGCCCCCTCGCCGCACGCGTGTCATTCTCGACAACGCCCAACGCATCTCCTCCCATTACTTCTTCATATCCGCTCATGCACCTATCCGAACTCAAAGCCCTACATGTAAGCCAGTTGCTCGACATGGCTGTCACCAATGATATCGAGGGCGCCAATCGACTGCGCAAGCATGAACTGATCTTCGCCCTGCTCAAGAATCAGGCCAAAAAGGGAGAAACCATTTTTGGCGATGGCACCATGGAGACGCTGCCGGACGGTTTCGGTTTCCTGCGCTCACCCGACACGTCTTACCTGGCCAGCACCGACGATATATATGTCAGCCCGAGCCAGATTCGCCGTTTCAACCTGCATACGGGCGATACCGTCGAGGGTGAAATTCGCACCCCGAAGGAAGGCGAACGCTATTTCGCGCTGGTCAAGGTCGACAAGATCAACGGCGAGGCTCCGGAAGCGTCGAAGAACAAGATCCTCTTCGAAAACCTGACGCCGCTGCACCCCACTGAACACATGAAACTCGAACGCGACATTCGCGGCGAGGAAAACACCACCAGCCGCATCATCGACATCATTGCGCCAATCGGCAAAGGCCAGCGCGGCCTGCTGGTTTCCAGCCCGAAAAGCGGCAAGACGGTGATGATGCAGCACATCGCGCACGCCATTACGAGCAATCACCCCGACGTGACGGTCATCGTCCTGCTGATCGACGAACGCCCGGAAGAAGTGACCGAAATGACGCGCTCGGTGAAGGGTGAAGTGGTTGCTTCAACCTTTGACGAACCCGCCACCCGCCACGTTCAGGTCGCCGAAATGGTTATCGAAAAGGCCAAGCGCCTGGTCGAACATAAAAAGGATGTGGTCATCCTGCTCGACTCGATCACCCGTCTGGCGCGCGCCTACAACACCGTGCAGCCGGCTTCAGGCAAGGTACTGACCGGCGGTGTCGACGCCAACGCGCTACAGAAGCCGAAGCGCTTCTTCGGTGCGGCACGCAATATCGAGGAAGGCGGCTCACTGACCATCATCGCCACCGCTCTGATCGACACCGGCAGTCGCATGGACGACGTCATCTACGAAGAATTCAAGGGTACCGGCAACCTCGAGATCCACCTTGATCGACGCATGGCCGAAAAGCGCGTTTACCCGGCGATCAACGTCAACCGTTCCGGCACCCGTCGCGAAGAGCTGCTGCTCATGCCCGATGTCCTGCAAAAGATGTGGATACTGCGTAAACTGCTCTACAACATGGACGATCTCGAAGCGATGGAATTCCTGCTCGACAAGATCAAGGCCACGAAAAACAACGGGGAATTTTTCGACTCGATGCGCCGTTGATCCTGCTCGATCCCAAGCAGGATCCCAAGCAGGATTGCTAATTCCCAAAGAATCAAGGATAATTGCGCGTTTTCCGGAGCCGGTCACCGAAGTAACGTACGTTTACATCGAATCGGCTAGATCCAGACTTACAGGAATATCCAAAAAATGAAACCCGATATCCACCCCGCTTACCAGGAAATAGAAGTCACCTGCTCCTGCGGCAGCGTGTTCAAGACCCAGTCAACGATGAAGAAAGCGCTTCACGTTGAAGTGTGCTCTTCCTGCCATCCGTTCTACACCGGCAAACAGAAGATCATCGATACCGCCGGTCGCGTCGAGAAGTTCAACAGGAAGTACGGGGCGATGCACAAGCCGGCCTGATTCAGATAACGAGTTCACGCGGACTCAGCGAAAGGCAGCCGCAGGGCTGCCTTTTTCATTTACTCAACAGCCCTCCTCCATCGACTACCGCCCGGCCATGCCATTTATCCCGGAACAACCGCGCTTCAAGGGGATTTCGCTGCCACCCAGCGGCTGGGTGCTGGCCGTATTGCTGGTGGTCTACATCTTTACCGGCCTCATCGGTCATGACCCGTGGAAGCACGACGATGCGATATCGATCGGCATCGCCTACGACTTGGTGAGCAACGGCAACTGGCTGATGCCGCAACTTGCCGGACAGCCTTACCCGGACGCTCCGCTCTACTACTGGGCAGCAGCGATCACGGCCCACCTCTTTTCGTGGCTCCTGCCAGTGCATGACGCCGCGCGCCTGGCCAGCGGCCTCTTCACCTTGCTCGCGCTGGCCTTCATCCTGCTTGCCGCTCGCGAACTGCATGGCCGCGAGCATGCGGCTGCCGGGCCACTGATCCTTGCCGGAAGCATCGGCTTCCTGTTTCACGCGCACGAAGCGCAACCCATGCTGGCCGCATTGACGGCAAATACCGCCGCTTTCTGGGCACTGACACTGCTGCCACGTCGCCCCGGTTTTGCAGCCATGGTATTTGGCACGGCTTTCGCCATCGCCTTCCTGGCCAACGGATTGCTCCCCGTTCTGACTTTGCTGCCGGTTACCGCTTTTTCCTTGTGGCAATCTGAGGACAGGAAAAAAAGCCTGAAGCTTCTGGCCTGGGCCATGGCCCTGGCGCTTTTGCTTTCCGGATTGTGGTTGCTCCCCTTGTACCTGGCTTCTCCGGAGTATCTCAAGACATTTTTTCAGCGCGAACTGGCGGCCATGACCAAGCAGGTACCGGCCTTTTCCAACACCCTGCGTTACCTGAGCCTCCTGCTCTGGTACGCCTGGCCTGCGCTACCGCTGGCGGCCTGGGCGTTATGGTCAAAACGACGTCTTCTGCGCAGCACACCGCTGGCACTTCCCATTTTCTCGTTTGTGTCAGTCCTGCTCATTCTTGGCCTGAGTACCGAGTTGCGCAGTGCAGCGGCTTTACTGCTTCTGCCGCCACTGGTCCTGCTGGCCGTTCCCGGCGTAAGCTCATTGCGGCGCGGCGCGGCAAACTCCTTTGACTGGTTTGGCATGATGCTCTTTACCTTTCTCGCAGCAGTCGTCTGGATCGTCTGGTACGCCATGGTGTACGGCTGGCCTGAGCGACTGGCACGCCAGGCAGTGCGACTGGAACCCGGCTTCGTTGGCCACTTCAGTCTGCTTGCCTTTGTCTTCTCGATACTGGCCACGGTTATCTGGTGCTGGCTGATCGTCACCAGCCCGCGCTCGCCGATGCGCGGCATCATGCACTGGATGTCCGGTCTAACACTGTTCTGGCTGCTAATCGCTACACTGTGGATGCCCTGGATTGACTACGGCAAAAGCTACCGTCCGCTCTCTGCCTCACTGGCCAGAACGCTGCCGGCCAAAACCTACTGTGTGGCCAATGCCAACTTGCCCGATTCCATTCTTGCTTCTCTGGATTACTTTGACCGGATTCGTACCGTTCCCTTGAAGAGCACCGCCGGCAAAGCGTGCAACTGGTTGCTGATACAAGGCGAGACACGCGACCCCGCAGCGCTTTCTGCGGCCGGATGGCGTAAGGTCTGGGAAGGAAAACGAGCGGGCGACCGACGCGATAGCGACACCTTTCACCTTTTCCGGCGCGACGCCAAGGCCAACAAGGCGACTACCCTGCCTGACCTTCTCGTTGTTCCTCCCGAAGCCGGCACCTCGCGCCCCTGACTTTCTGCTGTGTGCATGGCAAAACGATCCGGATGCCCTCTGCGATCCCGGCATCGCAAGCGCTTGCCACCCGGTTTTACAGGTTTGCCTCGTTACAGCTTGATAAAGTGCTCGCGGTAATACTTCAGTTCTTCGATTGATTCACGAATATCAGCCAGCGCTGTGTGATCGGCTTTCTTGACGAAACCCTTGGCAAGGTCGGGCTTCCAGCGCCGGCAAAGTTCCTTGAGGGTACTGACGTCGAGATTCCGGTAGTGGAACCACTCCTCCAGTTTAGGCATATAGCGCAGCATGAAGCGGCGATCCTGTCCAATTGAATTGCCGCACATCGGGCTCGCCTGCCTGGGAACGTAATCCTGAATGAAAGCCAGTGCTGCCGCCTCAACCATCGCCTCGTCAACGGCCGAGGCCCTGACTTTTTCGATCAATCCCGAGCGGCCATGCGTTTTTTTGTTCCATTCGTCCATCGCGTCAAGCTCGGCTTCGGATTGATGAACGACCCACACCGGCGATTCGGCGATGGTCACCAAATCGTTGTTGGTTACGATCATCGCCAGTTCGATGATGCGCTCGCGCTCGGGATCGAGGCCGGTCATTTCCATGTCCAGCCAAATGAGATGATTCGCGTCCTGTGCCATATAATCTGTCCACTCTGTTCAATCCCTTATTCTGTCACAGCTTGATGATCAATATTTTCTCGTTCGCTTTTCTTGCCGCACTCTCGGTGATGGTCGCGCTTCGCCTGTATCTGGCTTGGCGCCAGATTTCACACGTAATCGCTTGCCGGGCCGTAGTACCCGATCAGTTTGCCGGTCGGGTCGAGCTTGCCGCGCATCACAAAGCGGCGGATTACGCTGTTGCTCGAACGCGGTTCGGCGTGCTGTCGCTTCTCGTCGAAATTGCCCTGCTTCTGGTTTTTACTTTTGGTGGCGGACTTCAAGCACTCCATGATTTCTGGAGTACCAGGCTCTCCGGTGCGGGTTATGGCGTCGCACTGATTTTCAGTGTCATGCTCATTTCGGGCCTGATCGACCTTCCCTTGACGCTGTATACGCAATTTGTCATCGAAGAGAAATTCGGCTTCAACCGCATGACGTTCGGCTTGTTCCTCATTGATCTTATCAAGCAAACGGCGCTTGGCGTCGCCATCGGCACGCCGGTACTGCTCGCCGTGCTCTGGCTGATGGCGCAGATGGGCAGCCTGTGGTGGCTCTATGTCTGGCTGTTCTGGTGCAGCTTCAATCTGCTGATCCTCTTTATCTACCCGACCTGGATCGCCCCGCTCTTCAACAAATTTTCCCCGCTCGACGATGCGCCGCTCAAGGCACGCATCGAAGCCCTGCTGCAACGGTGCGGTTTTGCTTCGTCGGGATTGTTCGTGATGGACGGTTCGCGGCGTTCAAACCATGGCAACGCTTACTTTACCGGCTTCGGCAAGAGCAAGCGCATCGTCTTTTTCGATACCCTGCTCGGCCGCCTGCTGCCGGTCGAGGTGGAAGCCGTTCTGGCTCACGAACTCGGCCACTTCAAGCACCGTCACGTGATCAAGCGCATCGTCCTGCTCTTCGCCCTGTCGCTGGCTGGTCTGGCACTGCTTGGCCAGTTGATGGACGCCGACTGGTTTTTCAACGGGCTTGGGGTGAGCGTGCAAAACACCGCGCTGGCACTGATTCTGTTCTTTCTGGTGGCGCCGGTCTTCAGCTTCCTGCTGACGCCACTGATCAGCCTGCTCTCGCGCCGCCACGAGTTCGAAGCGGATCGCTACGCCGCCGACCATGCCTCGGCCGACGATCTGGTCAAGGCGCTGGTCAAGCTCTACGAGGACAATGCCGCTACACTGACGCCCGACCCGCTGCATTCGCTGTTCTACGACTCGCATCCTCCTGCTGCGCTGCGTATCTCACGCCTGGCACGCCTGAACATAAACTGAGGTCAACATGCCCGAAACACCGCTCATCGAAGATCGTTGCCGTCCCCTGCGTGGCCCGCAGCACCGGCTTGACGCCACGCAGATACTCGCGCTGCTCAAACAACTCGACGGCTGGGAAATTGACCAGGAACGACTGCACCGGGAATTTCGTTTTGCCGACTACAGGAGCACCATGCTGTTCGTCAATGCCGTCGCCTGGCTCGCCGAACGCGAGAATCACCACCCCGATCTCGAAGTTGGCTATAGCCGGGTGAAGGTCGCCTACAGCACGCATGATGTCGGCGGCCTCTCGCACAACGATTTTATCTGCGCCGCCAAGATCGGGGCCCTGACATCAATTTGAAACTCTCAGGCACCATCGTTGCCGCGCATGGACGGCAATATCGGGTTGAACTGACTACCGGCGAGACGCTGCTCTGCTTCCCGCGCGGAAAGAAAAGTGAGCTGGCCTGTGGCGACCAGGTCAGCGTGCAGCGTAGCGGCGATGCCCAGGGCGTCATTGTTTCGCTCGCTCCGCGCCGCACGCTGCTCTATCGCTCCAACGATTTCAAACAGAAGCTGATCGCCGCCAACGTGACACAAATCGTCATTGTGGTCGCTACCGAGCCTTCGTTTTCAGACGAACTGGTCTCGCGCTGCATGGTTGCTGCCGAAAGCCAGGACATCAAGGCGCTGATCGTTCTCAACAAGTGCGACCTGAGCGACCGGGTTGCACCGGCCATCCTTGCCCTGGCGCCGTTTGAAAAACTGGGTTACCCCCTGCTCAGACTTTCTGCGCGTGTCGGCGCCGAAGCCCTGCGCCCGTATTTGTCAAACCAGACCAGTGTGCTTGTCGGCCAGTCCGGCATGGGCAAATCAACGCTGACCAACGTGCTGGTGCCTGAGGCGCAGGCGCCAACGCGCGAGATTTCCGAGGCACTCGACTCCGGAAAACACACCACGACACACGCCACGCTCTATCGTCTCGACGCCAGCTCGGTATTTATCGACTCTCCCGGCCTGCAGGAGTTTGGCCTGCGCCACCTGTCGCCAGGTGCTATCGAGCGTGGCTTTCCGGAATTCAGGCTATTGCTCGGCCAATGCCGCTTTCGCAACTGCCGCCATCAGCGCGAACCCGATTGTGCCGTTCATTCTGCCGTCCAGCGTGGCGACATTGACCCACGCCGCTACGCCGCTTTCCGTTCTCTCTGCGCCGAAGCGGGCTGACCTCACAGGAGTATCTCAATGACTGACATTTCCATTCGCCGCAAACACGGTAAAACGCACTCCGAAGCCCGTGCCGCTGCCGAACACATGGCCTCCGAACTCAAGGAAGAGTTTGGCCTCAACTATGCATGGGATGGCGATGTACTGCGCTTCAAGCGTTCGGGCGTTTCCGGCGAGCTAGCGCTGGACGAAGTGGAAGTCGCCCTGCACATCCGCCTCGGCTTTCTGCTTTCGGCACTCAAACCGAGCATTGAACGCGAGGTGCACAAGTTCTTTGATGAAAATTTTCACGCCTGAGCTGTGCGGATTTAATCACTGAAACTGTTGCGTGCGTACTCTGCTGAGTCCTTTGCAAAGCCTGTCGGCATTTCCAGCACCGGTTAGTGGTGTTATGCTCATCGCTCATGACAAACAAGCCGTCAGCGGGCAGGCCCATGGATATTAAACCGAAGCGAAGAACACGCGAGCGCATCCTTGAAGCCAGCCTGCGGCTGTTCAACGATTTTGGCGAACCGAATGTCACGACCACCGTTATTGCCGACGATCTTGATATCAGCCCGGGCAATCTCTATTACCACTTCCACAACAAGGACGAGATTGTCGAGGCCATATTCGCCGGATTCGAGCGGGAGATCGAAGCAATACTCTCCGTACCGAGCAATCGGCAGGCCGACGTCGATGACATCTGGCTGTTTCTGCACCTGCTGTTCGAGCAGATCTGGAAGTTCCGTTTTTTCTACCGCGACCTGAACGATTTGCTGACACGCAACCGCACGCTTGAAATACATTTCAAGCAGATCCTCGCACACAAGGTGTTGACCGCTACGCTACTCTGCGAAGGACTGGTCGCGGCCGGCGCCATGCGCGCATCGAGCAGCGAGTTGCATGCGTTGAGCACCAATATGGCGGTGATCGCCACGTACTGGTTATCCTTCGAGTATGCTCGTGATCCGCGCGGCAAGATGGAGAACGAACGAATCGGGCGGGGTGTTTATCAGGTCATGGCCATGGTTTCCCCCTTCCTGATCGATAAATCACGATCACTGCTGGAAAAGCTCTCTGTCGAGTACCTGAAGCAACAACCCCTCCGATAATCCAACCTCTTTGATCATTCAGGAGAAAAGTGATGGCCTGGAAAAAATTTCCCCATACCGACAAGACGTTTTCATATACCGGTGCTGCGCTCCAGAAAAACTGGGCGCGCCTGCATCGCGGTGATTGCGAACCTTATCCGGACAATGCAAAAGTCCAGGCCGCCTGGCGCAGCTATCATGCCGGCGACTTCGGCAAGGCGGTCGAACTCGGGCTCGCCTGCGGCATGGCCGGATACGCGGTTGCCAACAAGGCGGCGACCGTCTATGCCAGCTATCTGGAGACGGATGATGAGCGAAAGCGCACACTGCTGCTTGACGCCGCGCAGCGCTGTGAAGAACAGCAGAAGGCGATGCCGGAGTACGTGAATGCCTGGTACCTCCATGCCTATGCCCTGGGTCGGTACAGCCAGAGCATTTCGGTGGTCAAGGCGCTAACCGAAGGCCTGGGAGGCAAGATCAAGAGCAGCCTGACGCAAGCCATCACGCTGGAACCGAAGCACGCCGATGCACATATCGCGCTCGGCGCCTACCATGCCGAAGTAATAGATAAGGTCGGCTCGCTGGTCGGCGGCCTCACCTACGGTGCGAAGAAACACATCGGGGTCGAGCATTTTGAAACGGCATTGAAACTCAATCCGGACTCGGCCATCGCGAGGATCGAATTTGCCAACGGTCTGGCCATGATGTTCGGCAATGCCCGCATCAAGGACGCCGAGCGTTATTATCAGGAGGCGGTTGCCTGCATTCCTGCGGACGCCATGGAATGGCTGGATGTCGAGTCTGCCAGATCCGAGTTGGAGGATTGATCGGTTTAAACTGGTTTATCTGGAAGGGTTGTTGCCAGCGCTTTCAACGCAGAGGGCGCAGAGAGAGATTCGGGATTTCCCCCCCGGCGCTCGTTGCCAGTAACCGGTGCTGAGCGACCGCACCCGAGATGCGCAGCGTCCAATTTTTCAATCAGCGCGAGCGTGCTTTGTCTTTGGGCGGATCGATCAGGTTGACGCAACGCTGTAGCGTAGCGGCCTGCTCCTCAGGCGACTTGCCAACCAACTCGCAGTTCTGAGCAACCGTTTGCGGCTTCTTTGCCTTCGGCGGGATGGGGAGCTCCGGGGGTGCGCCTGTATCCTTGGCACCGGCACCAGGCGACTTCGGCGCGATGGCGGCGTTATCAAGCACAGCCGGAGCGGCACTTTCCGTTTTTTTGACTTTTTCGCCAGCGGCATTTGAACGGGCGACCGAATACTCTTTCAACATATGCACCTGCCTGGAGAGCACTTCGATTTGTGCCTTCATATCGTCAAGAGCAAGGCTCTTTTCCTTGAGCGCGTCCTTTGCCACAAGAACCTCGGCTTGCAAGGCCTTGTTATTTTGATAATAAAGAAACGCACCGGCAACAATCGCCGTCAGAAGAACGCCCAGCAGCGTCGACAGGATTACGACAATCGTGAGTTTCGGACCATCGACTGGCGCTTTTTCTTCGATAACTTCAGACTCATCGTCATGAATGGTCAAGGCAGTGTCCTCTGATTATCCGTCGGCACAGTGTTTCACCAGCGCTGAAACTCCAAAACACAGCCCAGGCGACAACCTGGCGCCAGGGAATGACAAGAGAAATCCGGACAGGCCACATCTAGCAATCGCGACTGTTCAACATTACGACGTCATACTTCTTCGAGCAGCACCGCTTCAACGGCCGCCGGATTGCCAAGTCGCGCCCAAGGCTCCATCAGGACCAGCCAAAGCAGTTTTTCGAATTCAAGCGCAAAACGTTCGACGATACGCTCGGGATCGTCAACCATGTTTTTATCGGTAATCAACCCGAACTGTACCTGGCCGTCATAGGAGAGGATACTGACGCCGATACCGATGCTACCCGACTGCGGCACCCAGAACATCTGCTGCCTGAGTTTGACCCCGGCCATATAGCGCGCCTGCTGCGGCCCTGGGACATTGGTCATCACTGCCGTGGCTTTGCTGGACAGCAGGTCGAGCACCTGTTGCTGCAAAAACCGGGGCGCCATGCCGACCAGTCCGAGAAGGCTGTAAGTCACCGGCGCCTGATAGGAACCCTTGAGCGCCTGCATCCGCTCACGTGTGGTGTACAAACGAGTCAGGGGATTCTCTATGCCAACCGGCAACTCGAGAGCGACCAGTCCGAAATGGTTACCCAGCTTCTCATTGCTGTCAGTCGAGCGCAGATTCACCGGCACCAGGGCGCGTATCTCGGTGTCCATTGCGCTATCGCCCTGCTCCAGGAGGTAGCCGCGCAATGCTCCCGCCACGGCGGAAAGCAGCATGTCGTTCACGGAACAGCCGAGGACGCGGCCAACGGCCTTGACCTGAGGCAGGGGAATCGGTTCCGACCACGCCACGCGCTTGACCGTACCTGGCTTGCCCTTGAAGCGTGTAGCGCTGTCGTTGGGCATCAACGCCAGCTTTTTGACTTCATTGGCCAGCGAACCGGCGACGCTGGCATAGTCGCGGATTGAACCAGGGTCCTTGCGCAACCCCTGGTACTGGCCCCACAGGTTGCCGCCGATACGGATCGACGCAAGCGCCAGGTCGGTAATCGGCTCGGCGATACTGTTCCAGAAGTTATCATCCTCGTCCGTTTCATCGTCGACGTGAGAACCACGCCTGGTAGACGGCTTCAGCCCACCCTCTTCAGGTGCATCGGCGCTCTCATCGGTCAGTGAATTCAACACACCGATGAGAGCAATGCCGTCAGCAATGGCGTGATGAATGCGAATGACCAGGGCCGAGTCACCCTCGGCGGTTTCGACAAGCTGATACTCCCAGCGTGGGCGCGACGGGTTAAGCGGCTCACTGGCCAGTTCGGCGACGAACTTCTCCAGTTCACGCTTGCCGCAGGGCGAGGGCAGGAGCGACTGCCGAACATGGGTATCGATGTCGAAATCATCGTCATCTACCCACCAGGCACCCTCTGAATTCTGTTCGGCGATTTGATGGAAGCGTGCGTAGCGCTGCAGGCGCTTGGCGACGGTACGCTTCAAGCGCTGGGGATCCAGGCGTCCGGCAAAAATCATCACGCCGATAATCTGCATCAGATTGCTCGGCCGATCCATACGCAACCATGCCGTATCGACGCTGGCGATACGTTCACGAACGCGCTCACGGGATGTCATCGCAGATACTCCGGATAAGTGACCAGTTCACATGATAGCAAGCCATAGGGGGTGTTGACATTCATTTCGTGGATCGCGTTGCCACGAGGGGGCGGTGGATGCTAGGCGCGCGCCTCCGCCCGCACCGGGGTGCGGGCACGGCGAGCAACAACGCAGACGCCGCCCCCTCGCGGCAACCCTTCGGGACGGCCTCTGTGCGGGCGCTTCGAAACGTTGCGGCGGCTAGCTTGGCACCAGCCGCGCCTTGCGCCACATCCCGCACAGAGACCGTCGCGCCCATGAAATGAATGTCAACACCCCCTCGCCAGCTCAGGCAAAGCATCGCCAATCGAAATCTCAGGACCGCCAGCAAGACTGTGCCAGAAATCAGGCTTTTTGCAACTCCAGCCAGCATTCGAGATCGTGCAGCGAAGTATCGAGCGCCGTCGCGGTTGATACCAGATCGGGATGACGTTTTTTAGACAGCAACGAACGGCTGTGATCGCGAAGAACAGAAACGTTCAGATGGAAACCATGGCGCTCGAAAACTGGCGCGAGTTCATGGCGACGCCGGTAAAGATCGGTGCGCGTACGCTGATAGGCATGTTCGCACAAGCGGCTACGGCTGCGGTAACTGAAGACATTGGTAAAGAACATTTCCGCATCGTCACGACCTGGCTCGAACAACACCACATCGGAACCCTCGTATTCATGCCGGTAGCGATCCATACCGGTGCGCATGCGGGAATGGATGATGGCGCGGAATGTTTGCGACAGGACGACCGGCAAGCCCCCGTCAACCAGATGCTCGGGTCTGCGCGCATCATGTTCACGGTGCTCATGTCTGGCCGCCAGTTCGGAATCAAAAGGCACCAGCGGGTTGATGCAAATCACCAGATCGGCACCCTCGCGCAAGGCCACAGAGGCGTGCAGTGTCTTGATCAACGCGCCATCGACATAATAATGTCCGTTGATCTTTACTGGAGGAAACAATCCGGGCAAGGCGGCACTGGCCTGAACGGCCAGTGAGATCGGCACATCGTCATGCCCTGCCCCGCCAAAAGCCACCGACTCGCCAGTATCAAGATCGGTCGCGACCAGGAAGAGCTTGTGTTTGAGCTGCCGGAAATCGTTACTTCGCCCCGCGCTCGAGAACAGTTTTCTGAGCAGTTGATCAATGCCGGCATTATCGAATACACCGGCCGGAAGCGCGTGGCTCAGGCGCTGAAACGACTCGAACAGACCGAGATGCCAAGGGTCGGAAAAATAATGCCGCAAAGACGACCAGAGCAACGGTGGCACGGAACGCGCACGTCTGTAGTACTCGCCGAAAGCCGGGCGCAACAGGACCTCGGGGTCGAAAACCTCATCCGTATCGTTCTCAACCAACATTCGGGCCAGCGTATCTGCTCGCAATCCGTTGGCCAGCGCAGCGGCGATTATGCTTCCTGAACTGACGCCGACGAAGAAATCGAACTCGTTGAAATCGGCCCCCTCTAGCGCTTCGGCCAACGCAGCCATGGCACCGACCTCGTAGATTCCGCCCACAGGCCCACCGCCGGCAAGCGCCAACCCGACCTTCGAACGCAAGGCTCCAGCGGCCATCAAGTATCTCCCGAAAAAACAGCCGGTACGTCTCTCACTGCCCCAAGACAGAAGCTCCCCGTCAGAGTGTGTTGTAGAAACTCACACTCTGACAGGCGGCCCTCCCGCCCGGACCCCTACCAGCTTAGTGGTTGGTATGCGAGATATTCTTCAGCACATCAGCCGGGGTGACTGGCGGTATAGCCTTCGCAGCGGCCGGCTTGGCCGCAGGCTTCCTGGCGACTGGTTTGGCAACGGCCCGGGCTGCCGGCTTGGCGACGGCCTTGACTGCCGGTTTTGCAGCAGGTTTCGCAGCGGGCTTGGCTGCAGCCTTCTGTTCGGTCAGGCCCTGTACGACGGCGGTGAGTTCAACGACACGCCTGGAAAGCTTTTCGATATCCTTCTTGCTCGGTACACCCAGGCTGCCGAGAGCACGTGCAACACGGTCTTCGAACACCTGCTCCAAGCGATCCCAAGTACCGGCTGCCTTACCGGCAACGACGGCGATCTTTTCATCGGTCATTTTGCGCGTCCGCGCCTGAATGCTTTCACCTTCCTTGACCAGCGCATCAAAGACCTTGCCGCCCTCTTCCTGGGCCTTGGCAAATGCACCGAGCCCGGCCAGCCAGATCTGCTGTGCGGAATCCTTGACGGTGAGTGCAAGTTGGTTTTCGGTCAAACTACCGGCCAGTGCTTTCAGTTTCTTTCCCATTTCAAACTCCTTTATCATGAAAGTTGTTCTAGCAACTTTCGAATCTCCCTTCGCTCTCTGAAGAGGGGTCGGGGGTGAGAGTAACGGGCACAGTCTTCATTACCTTGATTGATTGACAAAGTCATGTCCGTTCGCTTTACTACTTGTAAGGTCGGCAAGCGTTTTCTCTTGCTCCTTGATGCCATTGTAGAGACAATAAATAGAGGGGGCATACTAATAGCCTAGGCATTACCCTCTAAAATCGATTCCAGGCTCGCATCCAACCAGGAGAAGTGTATGAACTATTTTGTAACCGGCGCCACCGGTTTTATCGGCAAACGACTTGTTGCCAAACTTCTTGCACGTCCCGATAGCGTTGTTTATTTTCTCGTGCGCACCATTGAGCTGCAACGCATCGATGAATTCAGGGATTACTGGGGCGTCGATGCGACACGCGCGATCCCGATCGTCGGCGATCTCACGCAGCCGAATCTTGGGGTAGTGCAAACCGAAATTCGCAAACTGAAAGGCAAGATCACTCACTTCTTCCACCTCGCAGCGATTTACGACCTCAAGGCCAGTGCGGAGGATCAGCAGCGTGCCAATGTGGATGGAACGCGCAACACCGTCGGCCTGGCTGAAACCATGGCCGTCAAGCATTTTCACCTGGTCAGTTCGATTGCCTCGGCAGGCCTGTTTGAAGGCCTCTTTCGCGAAGACATGTTCGAAGAAGCCGAGAACCTGGAAAACCCCTACTTCCGCACCAAGCACGATTCCGAAGGCATCGTGCGCACGGAGTGCCACGTGCCATGGCGCATCTTCCGCCCGGCCATTGTCGTCGGCGACTCGCGCACCGGCGAGATGGACAAGATCGACGGGCCATACTACTTCTTCAAACTGATCCAGAAAATGCGCAAGCTCCTGCCGAGCTGGATGCCGACGATCGGCATTGAAGGCGGGCGCATCAATGTCGTTCCGGTCGATTTCGTTGTTGCGGCGATGGATCACATCGCCCACCTGAAAAATGAAGACGGCAAGTGCTTCCATCTGACCGACCCGAGTCCGATGCGTGTCGGCGACCTGCTCAACAGTTTTGCCCGTGCGGCGCACGCGCCGCAAATGACCATGCGAATCAATGCCGCGATTTTTGGCTTCATTCCCAAGCACATCCGCAAGGCGCTGTTCGCACTGACGCCGATTCGCCGCATTCGCAATGCGGTGATGAAGGATCTCGGTCTCCCCGACAGCATTTTCGAGTTCATCAATTACCCGACCCGTTTCGATTGCCGCGAAACACTGCGCGTACTCAAGGGCACTGACATTGCCGTGCCGCCGCTTGACACGTATGCTTGGCGTCTTTGGGACTACTGGGAACGCCATCTTGACCCGGACCTGTTCATTGATTACAGCCTGCGCGGTCAGGTCGAAGGCAAGGTTGTGCTGGTAACCGGCGGCTCCTCGGGTATCGGGAAAGCAACCATCCGCAAGATTGCCGAGGCCGGCGCCATCGCTGTCACCATTGCGCGCGATGCCCAGCAGCTTGACGAGACACGCGCCGAATTCGAGGCGGCCGGTCTGAAGCTGATCACACACGTCGTCGACATTGCCTCGAAGGAACAATGCGATGCCTTCGTCAAGATCATGGACGAGCAGCTCGGCGGCGTCGATATTCTGGTCAATAATGCCGGACGTTCGATACGTCGCGGCATAGAGAATTCGTTCGATCGTTTCCACGACTATGAACGAACCATGGAAGTCAATTATTTTGGCGCGCTACGCCTGACCATGGGCTTGCTGCCGGGGATGATCAAGAAGAAAAAGGGAATGGTGGTCAACATTTCATCGATCGGGGTGTTGACCAATGCCCCGCGCTTCTCGGCTTATGTTGCTTCAAAAGCCGCCATGGATGCCTGGACGCGTTGTGCAGCGTCGGAGTTTGCTGACCGACACATCGACTTTACGACGATCAACATGCCACTTGTCAAGACCCCGATGATCTCGCCGACCAAACTCTATGAGCAGGTGCCCACACTCACACCCGAAGAAGCCGCCATGATGGTGGTCAACGCCATCATCCACAAACCGGTGCGCATTGCCACACGGCTGGGAATCTTTGGTGCCCTGCTGCATTCTCTGATGCCGAAAGTGGCACAAATCGTCATGAATACAAGCTTCCGCATGTTCCCCGATTCGATCGCCGCTGGTCAGAGCAAGAAGCCCGCTGCGCTGCAAACACCATCGGCTGATCAGATCGCCTTCACCCAGATCATGCGCGGCATGCATTTCTGAGCACTTCGTCGTGCGCGCACGCCGGTCGCGTGCGCTGCATGACAAAGTGGTATGCTGCTAGGCTTCCGGAAAATCTGAAAAAAGACAGTGTGCCCATGAACACACCCACCCCTCCTGACAATCCAGGCCAGAATGCTCGCGCACTGCTCAAAACCTTGCAGGAAAATTACCCGGTTTTCCGCGAGTGCTCGCCACTGGTCATCGGCATCGACAAGCAAATTCTTGAACGGCTACCCGATATTGAGCGTAAAACCCTGCGCATCGCGCTGGGCATGCATACCAACTCGCTGCGTTATCTCAAGACAATGGAGAAAGCGACCCACCGTCTCGATCTAGACGGTAACGCAGGGGCCGAAGTGATGGCTACGCACCGCAGCCATGCCACTGAAGTCCTGCGCGAACGCTTCCGGAAGGATGCCGAACGGCGCAAGGCGCAACGCGAGGCCGAAGCGCAGGAGCGTCAGCGTAGCGAGAAACTCAGGCAACTGCTCGAGAAGTTCGACAAGAACAGGTAGCGTCGAGCGACTACCCTGAAACCGGCAGCAGCTCACTTCACCTGTTGCTTCTCAACTTTGCCTGCGTCTGCTGCTCTTCTTCGCGTATCTTTCTGGAAAAGAAGCGCGCGAACCAGAACGCCATCCCCACAATAAAAACGATGACGAACAGGCTGAAAAGCCCGATATCGCTTGTAAACAACGTGTTCCAGGCCATCACTTACCTCCCCTTGCTATCGGAAATTAGAGCAGAACCGACATCGGTTTTCGCTTCGTCGGGCAAACGTAGCGATGCATTATTTTCAATGTTCCAGTCGCCGGTCAAACGCCATTCGCCCTTCTCGTCTTCCAGGGCAATACGCCAGCGGCCCGTCAGAAGAGCATCCAGCCTGCCCGAATAAGTCCCCGCGCCATCGGTGCGCAGGAGCACGTTCTGATCAACACCGGCGCGGGTTGGATGAGCAATGCGCAGTTTGAGCACATCCGGCAGAACAGTGTCCGGCTTCCCGCGCAGCAGAATCCGGATTTGCTTCCCATCGGTACTCAGCATCAGATCGGCCTGCAAGCCCAGCCTGACGGCACTCTGGTTGCGTGCCGTCACCTGATTCACGGCCAGACCCTGCTTGTAGTAGTCGTCATCGACCAGGCCATCATTGCTCCAGACGGCCAGATACAGTGTGGCAAACCCGGCAATGACAACAATGAACGGTCCGGCCATTAGAATCCATGGCCAGGGATGGCGATACCAGGGCTTGATGGCAATCAATTTCTGATTCATGGCATGAAGAAAGTCGTCTTCTCGCGCACGGCAATCGAGTCGTGATTCTGCGCACGAACATCAAAGAAAATCCTGTTCGAACCCTTGCTGGCGTCCTGAGCCGATACGATGACCAGAACGCTCTTGTTGGAAGCGGCTGGCACTTCGATGATCCGATCGCCCGCGATGTCGATCCCCTCGATGCCGCTGACACTGATCGCGTAACGATGAGTCGTGGCATCGGTATTCATCACGTTCAGCGTGAACACGTTCTCGATTCGTCCGTCGTCCGCTTCACGGTAGAGCGTTGAGCGATCGCGCAGGATATCGACCCTGAGTGGGATGCGAGAGCTTAGACTCCAGGCCGTCGCACTAATGATAACCAGCAGGATCGATGTGTACAGGATAGTGCGCGGACGCATCAGATGAGCGAGGATGTCGCGCGGCTTGTAGTGCTTGGCCAGTGCATTTTCGGTCGAGTAACGCACCAGCCCGCGCGGATAGCCAACTTTGTCCATCACCGTATCGCAGGCATCGATACAGGCGGCACAGGCAATGCACTCGTACTGCAGGCCGTTGCGGATGTCGATACCGGTGGGGCAAACCTGGACGCAGATGCCGCAATCGACGCAGTCGCCGAGATTTTGGGCTTTTGCATCGACGCTTTTCTTGCGCAGGCCGCGCGGCTCGCCACGCTCGGCATCGTAGGTGATGATCAAGGAATCGGGGTCGAACATGACGCCCTGAAAACGCGCATAAGGGCACATGTACTTGCATACCTGCTCGCGCATGAAGCCGGCCATCATGTAGAGGAAAGCCGCGTAGAAAAAAATCCAGAAGATCTCCCAGGGTCCCAGCGTAAGGCTGGCAATCGAGCCGATGAGCTCCCTGATCGGCGTGAAGTAGCCAACAAAGGTGACCCCGGTCCACAGCGCTACAAGAAGCCAGAGCGAATGCTTGATCGCCTTTAGGCGGAGCTTGCGCGGATTCATTGGCTGCGCGTCGAGCTTCATGCGTGCCGGTCGCTCGCCTTCGAGCTTGCGCTCGATCCACATGAACAGCTCGGTATAGACCGTCTGCGGGCAGGCGTAACCGCAGAACAGACGGCCACCAACCGCTGTCACCAGAAACAGGGAATAGGCCGAGATAACCAGCAGGACAGCCAGATAAATCGCATCCTGTGGCCAGAAAACCATACCAAAAATATAGAACTTCCGCTCGACCAGGTGGAAGAGAACGGCCTGGCGTCCACCCCAGTCGATCCAGCAAAGACCGTAGAACAACGCCTGGGTAACAAAAACCATGGCCCAGCGCCAGTTGTTGAAAACACCCTTGACGCTGCGCGCGTAAATCGTTTTGTGTTTCTCGTACAGCCCCTCGGTATTGATGACAATCGGCTGGCTTGATTTATTCACGGCCTTGTTCATGACTGTGCTTTCTAATCCATTTAAGAATTACACGTTACTCTAATATTCGAAAGAAGGTGACATGCAATTTTGACAAGGATCAGATCGTTCTCCCTGGATAAAAAAGAAAGGGCAACTCGCGTTGCCCCGCCCGGGCCAACCCAATGATTATTTCTTCTCGCCACCCATGCTCAGATTAAGCACATAAGCGGACAGCAAGTGAATCTTTGCTTCCCCGAGGAAGTCCTTCATGGCCGGCATCTGGTTAGCGCGCCCCTTGGTAATGGCTTCAACAATCTTGGCCTCGGAATTACCGTAGATCCAGACCTTGTCGGTCAGGTTAGGGGCCCCGAGGGCATACATCCCCTTGCCATCCTGACCATGACAGGCCGCACAAACGGTCTCGAACTTAGGCTTGCCCTTGGCCGCAAGCGCACTGTCGTTACTCAGGCCGGAGAGCGAGCGCACATAATTGGCCACTTCCCTGGCGCCGGCTTCGCCACCGATGGCATCCGGGTTGCCGCCATAAGCCGGCATCATGCCCATGCGCCCGGCGGTGATCGTCTCGACGATCTGGGCTGGCTCGCCACCCCACTGCCAGTCCTTGTCGGTGAGGTTGGGATAACCCTGCTCTCTCGACCCCTGGGCTGCTGCGCCATGACACTGCGTGCAATAGGTCTGGTACAGGCGGGCACTCATTTCCATCGCCTCCTTGTTGGCGGCGACGGTCTGCAGATCCATCTTCAGGAACTTATCGAAAAGCGGATTGACCTGGGCATCGACTCTTTGACGTTCAATCTGGTACTGGCCGCTGGATGACCAGCCGAGCAGTCCCTGGAAGCTGCCGAGCGTCGGAAACAGAAGGGCATAAACCAGCGCGAAGACAATGGTGATATAGAACAGCCACATCCACCACTTGGGTAGCGGATTGTTGTACTCCTGAAGTGACTCATCCCACACATGACCCGTGGTATCGCTCGTCTGTTCGCTACCCGGATGGTGAATGCTTTGCGACCAGAGAAAGACGCCGCAGATCAGGACACTTCCCAGCACCAGCAGGATGACATACCAGTTCCAGAACTGATTGACAAAAATGTTCATGATATTTTCCTTTTTTCGTTGCCGGAAGAAAGACCGAGTTCGGCTCGATCCACTTCCTCATCTGCAAACGGCAAATTGGCCGCTTCCTCGAAGCGTTTCTTGTTGCCCTTCAAGCCGTAAGCCCACCAGACAATACCCAGGAAGGTCACCAGGAAGACGACCGTAACGAGGGATCGCAGATCGTTGATATCCATGGCCTTACTTGGCCCCTTTCAGCTCGATTCCCAGCCCCTGCAGATAGGCGACCAGAACGTCGAGCTCGGTTTTGCCTTCGAGTTGCTTGCCGGCTTCGGCGATCTCCGCATCGGTGTAAGGCACTCCCACCATGCGCAGGGCGCTCATCTTGGCTCCGATCGTCGAGGCGTTGACCGGGGTCTTGCCGAGGAAGGCATAAGCCGGCATGTTGGACTCGGGAACCACATCGCGCGGATTGTTCAGGTGCGCGCGGTGCCAATCGTCCGAATAGCGACCGCCAACCCGATGCAGATCCGGGCCGGTACGTTTGGAACCCCACTGGAACGGATGGTCATAAACGAACTCGCCGGCCACCGAGTAGTGGCCATAACGCTCGGTTTCGGCACGGAACGGGCGGATCATCTGCGAGTGGCAGTTGTAACAGCCTTCGCGGATATAGATGTCGCGACCGGTCAGACGCACCGGATCGTACGGCTTGAGACCATCCACCGGTTGCGTCGTCGCGTTCTGGAAGAACAAGGGAACGATCTCGACCAGCCCACCCCAGATGATCGTCAGCACGGTCAGGACGATCAGCAAGCCGACGTTACGTTCTATCGAATCATGCGTAAGTTTCATTTTATTTGAGCCTCCCTGTTAGGCGTGTTGGCCGGCCGGAACCAGCACCGGCGCATCGACGGTGCTTCCACCGGCCATGGTCTTGAACATGTTGTAGGCCATGATCAGCATGCCCGACAGGAAGAGCACACCGCCCACCAGACGAATGGCCCAGAATGGATAGGTCGCCTTGACCGATTCGACGAAGCTGTACGCCAGCGTGCCATCGGGGTTGCTCGTGCGCCACATCAGGCCCTGCATGACGCCGGCAATCCACATCGAAGCGATGTAAAGCACGATGCCGATGGTCGCCACCCAGAAATGGACGGTCATCAGTTTGACGCTGTGCATCTGAGGCTTGCCGAACAGGCGCGGCAGCAGGTAATACATCGAGCCGATCGTGATCATCGCCACCCAGCCCAGCGCACCGGAGTGCACGTGGCCCACCGTCCAGTCGGTGTAGTGCGACAACGCATTGACCGTCTTGATCGACATCATCGGGCCTTCGAATGTCGACATGCCGTAGAAGGACAGCGAGGTAATCAGGAATTTCAGGATCGGATCGTCACGCAGCTTGCCCCAGGCACCGGACAGCGTCATGATGCCGTTGATCATGCCACCCCAGGACGGCGCCAGCAGGATCAGTGAGAAGATCATGCCCACCGACTGCGTCCAGTCGGGCAGCGCGGTGTAGTGCAGGTGGTGCGGGCCGGCCCACATGTAGGTGAAGATCAGCGCCCAGAAGTGCACCACCGACAGCCGGTACGAATAGATTGGGCGACCCGCCTGCTTCGGAACAAAGTAGTACATGATGCCGAGGAAGCCGGTGGTCAGGAAGAAACCGACCGCATTGTGACCATACCACCACTGAACCATCGCATCCTGGACACCGGCGTAGGCCGAGTAGGACTTGGGTGTCAGAATGCCGGCGGCAAAAACCGGAATCTCGGCGCTGTTGACCAGGTGCAGCACGGCGACGGTCAGTATCATCGAGCCGAAGAACCAGTTGGCCACATAGATGTGGCTGACCTTGCGCTTGGCAATGGTGCCGAAGAAGACGATGGCGTAGGAAACCCAGACGAGAGTGATCAGGATGTCGATCGGCCACTCAAGTTCGGCGTATTCCTTGCCGGAGGTGAAACCCAGCGGCAGCGAAAGCGCGGCCAGCAGGATGACCAGTTGCCAGCCCCAGAAGGTGAAGGCGGCCAGACCGCCGGCAAACAGGCGGGCATGGCTGGTACGCTGAACGACGTAATAGGACGTCGCAAACAGCGCGCAACCGCCGAAGGCAAAAATTACCGCGTTGGTATGCAAGGGCCGCAGACGGCCGTAGGTCAGCCACGGCCCGAAATTCAAATCCGGCCAGACCAGTTGGGCCGCGATGATGACGCCGACCAGCATGCCGACAATGCCCCAGATGACCGTCATCACGGCAAATTGCCGCACAACCTTGTAGTTGTACGTCGATTGAGTTGCTGACATGAACCCACCTCCCTTGTTGATTTGGAACATCAATTACAGGAACAAAATGCCGCTAAAACTCCCCTTGAAGCAGCATTAGAAAACCGTCCTATTCTAACCGCTACAAGCCTGATTAGAAATAGTTCCGTCTTCCAAAAAATAAATAAATGTTCGATTCAGGAGCATTTTCATCGGCCTTCCTGAAAGTTTTTAACCTTATCGAAAGGGGTTTAACCTGATACGTCCTTTTTGCCGTTCTCGCCTGCCGAACTGGCCGGATCAGGGGTAAGGTCGGGGGCAATATCGGGAGCCTCGGCGGAGGAATCACCGAGTTTGTCATCATCCATCAGCACCCGGTAACCCGGCCCCTCCAGATCGTCGAATTGACCACTGCGCAGCGACCACCAGAAAACGAGGCCAATCAGAAAAACCAGCACCACCGAAAGCGGGATCAGCAGATAAAGGCTTTCCATGATCGATCAGTACTCCTCAATACTCACTGAACCGCTGCAGCCGCAAGGAATTCAATACAACCAGCAGCGAACTGCCGGACATGCCGATGCCGGCCATCCACGGCGTGATGAAACCAAAAATCGCCAGCGGCAGCGCAATCAGGTTATAGGCAAAGGCCCACAGCAGATTTTGCCGGATGACGCGCAAGGAACGACGCGCGACGAAAAATCCCCGGCTCAGATGATCAAGATTCTCCGACAGCAAAACCAGATCGGCCTGCGTCCGCGCCAACTGCGAACCGCCGCCCATGGCCACCGAAACCTGCGCCTGAGCCAGTACCGGCGCGTCATTGACCCCATCACCGACCATCGCCACGATCGCCCCGCCGGCCTGCAAACGACAAACGTAATCGTGCTTGCCCTGCGGCGAAATGCCGGCTGCCACCGTGTCGATTCCCAGAGTCTGCGCCACCTTGCCGGCCACCGGCGCCGCATCGCCGGTCAACAGCGCGATGTGGCGTCCGTCTGCACGCAGCGCCGCGACCATCGCCGCTGCTTGCGGGCGGATTTCATCGCCGAAACGAAACAGTGCCAGCCAGCCCATGGGATTACCCAACGCAATCACCGTATCGCTGCTGGCTGCGAAAGAGCGCGCCGATTCAGGCAGCGGCTGACCGTGTAAAGCCGCAACATAGTCCGGCCGCCCGACACGAATGGTGCTGCCCCGATGCAGCGCCTGCATCCCGCTTCCTGGCTCATTGGTCACATCAGTCAACTCGGGAAGAAGGGTACCCGTTGCCGCCTTGCGCAGCGCGACCCCGACTGGATGCTCGGAAGACTGCTCGATGGCCGCCGCGAGCGCGAGACAAGCCTCCCGGTCGAGTGCTCCCAGGGGCAATACCTCCAGCAAGCTCATCTGCCCGGTGGTCAGCGTCCCGGTCTTGTCGAAAACAAAGTGCGTTGCCCGCGCCAGCGTCTCGATCGCGTGGCTGTGGGTTACCAGCAGACCGGCGCGCGCCATGGCGCCGCTGGCTACCGTCAGGGCCACCGGCGTAGCCAGCGACAGGGCACAGGGGCAAGTCACCACCAGTACCGAAACGGTAATCCACAAGACTTTCGCCGGATCGATGAACCACCAGGTCAGCGCCACCGTTGCCGCTATCAGGAGCAGCGCCAGGATGAAGCGGCCGGCTATACGGTCGGCGAGCTCGACAATGCGTGGTTTCTCCATCGCCGCCCGCTCCATCAAGCGGATGATCGCCGACAGACGCGTCGCCTCGCCGACCTGCTCGACCCTGATCAGCAAGGGGCTTTCGACATTGACCGCGCCGCCGGTTACCGCCGACCCGGGAGCCTTGGCAACCGGCGCGCTTTCACCGGTGAGCAGCGATTCATTGGCGCAACTGAGGCCTTCAATCACCTGCCCGTCCGCCGGAATCGTCTCCCCCGGCTTGACCAGCACCACTTCGCCCGGCGCAAGCTCGCTCGCCATCACCTGCTCAAGCGATCGATTCTGCGGGTAGCCGGTGACCCGGGTAGCCAGGGCAGGCAGCAGCCTGGCCAGCACCTCGGTGAAGCTCACGGCGCGCTGCCTGGCCGTCATTTCCAGGAAACGTCCGCCGAGCAGAAAGAAAACAAACATGGTCACCGAGTCGAAATAGACCTCGCCTGAGGCCGTCAGCGTCGCCCATACGCTGGCCGCAAAGGCCGCACCGACGCCCAGGGCGACCGGCACATCCATCCCGACCCGGCGCAGACGCAGGTCGCGCCAGGCGCCACGGAAGAAGGGTGCGGCTGAATAGAAGACAACCGGCAGGGTCAGCAGCAGGCTCGCCCAGCGCAACAGCAATTCGATGTCGGGCGCCATGTCCCCGTCGCCGGCAAGATAGGCCGGGATGGCGTACATCATCACCTGCATCATCCCGAAACCGGCCACGAACAGCCGCCACAGGGCGCTGCGCCGCTCGCTGCGTGCCAGATCCTCATTCCTGCTGGCGTCATACGGGTAAGCGCGATATCCGATGGCGACGATG
>NZ_JAEUOI010000222.1 GCF_016790145.1 Propionivibrio sp.
CCGCCTCCTGTGGCGGCGCACCGATTAGCATCATCCGGCAATACATTGAGCACCAGGCAACACCCGATTAACAACCAAGGGCAACGACGCCTACGGCGTCCGCGCTATCCATCCCCGACCAAACTCGACGGCTTCGCCTAACGGTTGCTTCGCAACCAGATCGTTTGGACGAGGCTTATCGCGCATTTGGGTAAATCCGTTGGCCAAGGCGATATTCGAAGGGTGTTTTGGTGTCGGCGAAACGATCAAGGTTGTCTGTGAGGGCGGCGTGTTGCGCTTCGAGACAGTCAGACCGGCAAACGTCTCAGGTTGCCGGAAGAACCGGGTTACGGTTTCAGGCCAAAGAGGCGTACGGCATTGCCCCAGGCAATCTTCTGTGCCACGAGCGGTGGCAGTTGATGCAGCCAGGGGCGGTAGCTGCCCATGATTTGCTGATACTGGTCCCAGCGTTCGTTGATCCAGGTGTCGGAACCGAGCAGGAAACGATCCGGGAAACGCTCGAACAAGCGGAGCCACTCGTCGGAGGGTTTGTCCAGTTTGCCTGCCGAGGCGCCGCTGATCCCGCTACGGTACGAGAGCTCGGCAATCAGCCCGGGGTAGGTACTGAGCATGTGCTCGACTTCTTCGACCGGTAATGAGAAACCGGTATGCGCCCAGATGATTCGGGCTTCGGGATAGAGTTCGAAGAGAATTTTCAGCGCGGGTACATCACTATGGGCATGCAGCAGCAAACCGTGTTTGCGGGCAAAGCGCACCATCTGTGCTACGAGCGGGCGGCGGGCTTCCTCGCCGTGAAGATGAAATTCGCCGATCCCGACGAAATAGCCGCTCCGGAATTCCTCCTCGATCAGCGTGATGGTCTCCGGATTGTTGAACCAGCTTGTGACATCGGCAAGGACCCGGTACGGGCGAAGGAAGGGAACAACCTGAAGCGCCTCGGAGCGTGCGGCATACAGGGCATGAGTTCCGGCATTCGGCCGACTGTTGGCCAGGATTCCGCGTACGCCAGTAACCTTGAAGAGTTCAAGTGCCTGGTCGAGTGGTATCCGAGGCGAGGGTTCCCAATTGTAGTGGAGATGCGCGTCGAAGAGAGGCAGCATTGGCTCGGGCGGTGCGGCGTGGGTTTTGCCCGCCAGGCCAAGGCTTGACAAAAGAATGAACAACAGAGCACGGGTCATGGCGTTGATTCCGGACGGCGGAAAACGTCCGACCGGGCGATTCCGGGATTGTTCCTACGTTCATCGCGCTTTCGGGGTTTACATCGACCTGCTCTCAGGGGCCGGTACGTCAAGCAAACCGCTCATATCGTGAAAGGGTTCAGGGCTGTAGCGTCAGCTTGAGCGTACCTGTGCCGAAAGTGATGATCACTGTTCCAACCAATAGAGAACCAAAAAGAAACCTAAAGGGAACTAAAAATAGGAAGCGAAAAGGCTCAGCATCGCATTATTCCCACTCGAAAAAAACCGATGCTGACCCCGACGGCACTTGGGCCGTTGGCAAGCCAGGAGTTGAGCACGACGCTGCAGTCAGGTGCAATAACGCGGCCAGTTGTTCTTCCGAGGCATCGGTGTAGAGCGCGGCCTCAGGGTCACCGGCTGTGCACACCTGCCAGTCTGCCCGTGAAACAAGAAGTCATATTCCGATCTTTGCATCCAGCAAGCCGTCGCGACTATGCAAAAAAGCGCCCTATTAAATTATCACAGCAATCTTCAATGCATCATCAACCTTTTCAAGCCAGATAAAATTCAGCTGGTTTCTGACCGTTTCGGGTATTTCTTCAAAGTCTCGTTGATTACGCGCCGGAAGCATGACAGTTTTTATCCCGGCCCTGGCCGCGGCGATCACTTTTTCTTTAATTCCACCGACGGGCAGCACTAAACCGCGCAGGCTGATTTCTCCGGTCATTGCAATATCGTTCTGAACAATGCGATCGGAAAACGCCGAATAGAGCGCAGTAAACATGGCGACGCCGGCGCTCGGGCCGTCTTTGGGAATGGCGCCCGCCGGAACGTGTACGTGAATGTCGTTTTTTTCGAATATTTCCGGATTTAAATTCAGCGCCGCGGCGTGCGATTTCACCAGACTTAGTGCGGCTTGTGCGCTTTCTTTCATAACATCGCCGAGCTGACCGGTGAGAATTAGCTTGCCGTTGCCTGGAACTTTGGTCGCTTCAATAAACAGGATGTCGCCGCCGACCGGTGTCCAGGCCAAACCTGTCGCCACACCCGTAATGCTAGTGCGCATGGCGACTTCGCTGTCAAACTTGCGAGGCCCCAGGATTTCCGGAATATGCTTAACATCGATATTCTCATTAAGTACCTGGCCTTCGGCAATGCGCATGGCTACCCGGCGAAACACCGTGCCGATTTCGCGTTCCAGATTTCTGCAACCCGCTTCGCGGGTATAATCCTGAATGATTAACAGAATCGCTTGATCGCTGATGGTGCATTGTTCCGGTGTCAGGCCATTCGCTTCAAGCTGCCTGCCCACCAGATAACGCCTGGCGATCTGGGCTTTTTCATCAAAGGTGTAGCCGGTTAACTCGATCACTTCCATGCGGTCGCGTAATGGGATGGGGATACTGTCCAGCACATTCGCCGTGCCGATGAACATGACATGGCTTAAGTCAAAGGCAACGCCCAGGTAATTGTCGCGAAAAGTTGAATTTTGCTCTGGGTCCAGCACTTCCAGCAAAGCTGAGGAAGGATCGCCCTGAATGCCGGAGCCGAGTTTATCCATTTCATCGAGCATAAATACCGGATTATTGGTCCCGGCTTTACGTATCGATTGAATAATATTGCCCGGCAATGCGCCGATATAGGTGCGTCGATGGCCACGAATCTCGGCTTCGTCATGCATGCCGCCAAGACTGGCGCGCACAAATTTACGCTCGCTGGCACGGGCAATACTGCGCCCTAATGACGTTTTGCCGACCCCGGGAGGGCCGACAAAACACAGAATCGGACTTTTTCCATTTGGATTCAATTTTCTAACCGCCAAAAATTCCAGAATGCGCTGCTTGATTTTCTCCAGGCCAAAATGGTCTTCATTAAGTATTTTCCTGGCTTTTGCAATATCAATAAGGCCTGCACTGGCTTTTGACCAAGGCAAATCAGTCAGCCAGTCAAGATAAGTGCGCACCATGGAATACTCGCCGCTGGCGTCGGACATATGCTGCAAACGATTCAGTTCCTTGCGCGCCTGTTTTTCGACTTCTTCTGGCATCTGGGCCGCCGTGATGGCGTTATTGATTTCTTCAATTTCGGCGGCATTCCCAATATCCTCGCCCAATTCTTTCTGAATGGCTTTCATTTGTTCACGCAACATAAACTCGCGCTGGCGTTGTCCCATGCTTTCCTGGGTCTGCTCATTAATCTGATTGGAGAGATTCAAGACTTCAATACGATAATTGAGTAATGCCAATACCTTGTCGAACCGTTCCTGAATATCGAATAACTCTAGTATTTCCTGCTTTTCTTCAGGTTTCGAAATGAGATAACTGGCAATCAAATCGGCAAGCAGGGATGGGGAGGTGACAGATTGAATAGCGTTAACCAGCTCGATTGGCGCCTGTCGCGTCAGATTAAGAACTTCCAGTGCTTTTTGTTTGACGGTAATTACTCGTGCATCAATATCCCTGGAGTTCACTTCAGGCTCTTCGTAACGTTCCACTCGCGCGACAAGGTAAGGATAGCCCTGCATGAAATCCTTGACACGAAAGCGCTGCACGCCCTGACACGCAATATGATGTGTGCCGTCAGGCATGGTTATGTAGCGCAAAATTTCCGCTACGGTACCTATGATGTAAAGTTCATCCGGGCTTGGATCGGAGTCAATGTCATGCAGCTGCATGAGTAATCCGATCGGTTTTTCCGAACGAATCGCCTGCTGCACGGCTGCGACCGATAGCTTTCGACCAATAGCCAGCGGCAAAACAACCTGTGGAAACAACACAGTTCCGCTCATGGGCAAAATAATCAGTGCATCTTCAGGAAGCTGAGGGAGTTCAGGCGAATCAACCTGTGGTGTTTCGGATAACGATTTTTCATTGTCATCCGCCGACCCGGGGAATATTTTTTTAAGGGCCTTGATGTTCATAGGTGTCCTTAAAATTTGCGCAGTGTAATTAATAAACAACCGTTCACAAGTTCACGGTGACCTATCTCAAAATGCCCGACTGGAAGCTCAATACTGCGTTCAAATCGTCCGTAAGGTATTTCCACCCGCCTTATTTCCGCTTCTTCGCTAACCGGAAAATTACGTTTGCCACTAATAAGCAGCTGGTCATTTTCAAGTATTACCTTCAAATGCTCGGGGGAAACGCCGGGTAGGGCGATCATGATTTTGAATTCATGCCGGGTTTCATAAATATCAATCGGCGGCTCCCAGGTTAGCGGTCTGGACTGCATGGAGGCCGGCCTGAAAAACTGACGATGCAAGCGCTCTGCTCTATCTATCATTGCACAGGCTTCTGCCCACATCCAGGATTCAAGATCATGTAATGGCATAAGATCGTTCCAAATCATTAAAGCAGTAATAGGCTACTCGATTAGATTATGCTAATTTGATACCAACATACTCGCATCAGTCAAATATTATCATTCGCCCATTGATTCGAACCTGACTTGCGCTGATCTTCAGCCAGCCTTAGCTAGTTTTGCTTGCAGGTGGTTGCAGCAGCGCGAAACAGGCTGACGCACTTTTCATGGCTACACCCCATCCATGATCGCCTGTGGCATGGCGTTACAGATCGATTGCCTGGCATGAGTTCTCCCCTGCTTCCGATTGCCGGTTCGGGTGCTTGCCGCTGTGGGCGTAGAATGACGGATCGTTCCAGGGGAGAGTGGCATGTCCGCATCAATCGAAGCTTCGCCAATTCGCAGCGATGTGGCGGTGATTGCGCTGGTGGGTTTTGCCCATGCCGTTTCGCATTTCTTTCATCTGGTCATTCCGCTGCTTTTTCCGTGGCTGATGCCGGCGTTCGGCCTGAGCTTTACGCAGGCCGGAGCGCTGATGAGCGTTTTTTTTGTCATTTCCGGAGTCGGACAGGCGCTGGCCGGACTGGTGGTCGATCGGATTGGATCGAAACCCGTCCTCTTCTGTGGCGTTTTGCTGCTCGCCCTCTCCGGCGTGTTGCTTGGCTTGGCGCAAAATTACGCGATGCTGATGCTTGCGGCGGGGGTGGCCGGTGCCGGCAACAGCGTTTTTCATCCGGCCGATTTCACGATAATCAATCGACGGGTAGCCAAAGCCCGCCTTGGTCATGCGTTTTCGGTGCATGGGCTGTCGGGGAATCTGGGTTGGGCGTTCGCCCCGCTGGTGATGACCCTCGTTGCCACCCAGGCGGGCTGGCGCGTGGCGGCTTTTACCGCAACCGCGCTGGCGCTAATTTCTTTCGCTCTGCTGTTCGCTCTGCGCGGAGAGCTCGACGATGCACAGGCGGTGTGTATCACCGGTAAAACGGAGGCAGACCGCCGCTCGGTTTCAACCTGGAGTATTCTGCGTTCGCCGGCGGTATTGCTCTGTTTTGTCTTTTTCTTCCTGATTACTGCTGCCTTTGGCGCCCTGCAGAACTTCTCTGCGGCGGCCCTGAAGGCGATGTACGATCTGTCGCTGGCCAGCGCCGCTTCCTGCCTGTCGGCGTACCTTCTCGGTGGTGCGGCCGGCATCGCTGTCGGTGGCTTTGTGGCAAACCGGCGCGCCCAGGAGCAGGTTATCGCGCTGTGCATCTCCTTCGGCGCCTTGATCAGCCTGCTGCTGGCCAGTGGCGTGGTGGTCGGCTGGGTGGTTCTTCCGCTGATGGCGGTGATGGGGTTTGGCATCGGCATCGCCGGTCCGTCGCGTGACCTGCTGGTGCGCAGGGCGGCAACGCAGGGGTTTGGCGAAGCCTCGTTCGGCAGGGTTTATGGCTTTGTCTATTCCGGTCTCGACGCCGGTCTGGCGTCGGCACCGCTGATCTTTGGCCCGATCATGGATGGCGGTCATTTCAGTACGCTGTGGGTGGCTGTCGCCTTGTTGCAGGGCCTTGCCGTGCTCTCGGCCTTGCTGGTCGGGCGTCAGGCCGATCCCGACAGGGTTTGAACTTAGTTTACAGCTTGCCGGTCGGACAAGCTGATAGAGCAACCCTGTTGTCTTGAAATAGAGCAAAGCGGACGCACCTTGTTATTGAGCAAAGCGGGTCCGTTTTGCAATGACTGGAGACGGTATGTTTCAGTTTGATTGCGCAACAGTACAGAAGGGAGTCGTCATGAATGTTGTTTATAACAGCGTGAATTATGCCATTGTCGCCTACCCGGTGCAGCAGGGCTTTGAGTTGGTCGATAAGCTGGGGGGCCGGAGCCTGTTTGTTCAGGGCTCGGTGGCCACTGGCTTGCGTGAGGCGATAGACAGGATACCTTACGCCGAACGCGATGAAGAATCGATTGATTCGTTGCTTGACGATTATTGTGTTGGCGCGGCGCGACCGATTGTTTATCACTGATCGCGCAAGGGTATAATCATCACTTGGTGGACTTGGTGGTCACCTTAACCCCATTTTTCAGGAACCCGGCCCATGGCCATTTACGAATCGGAACATACAAAATTCATGCGCGAAATGATGGCCAAGCACCCGGAATGGGTCGAGGATCAACTCGTCGGTCGCGCCCTGTTGTGGGACAGGAAGGTTGATCTTGCAGAACAAAAGACCCTCCGCGAGTCGAGCGAGCCGAATCGGTCCTATCCCTACGATGTGAATTTCGACCTGCCTTGAGTTTTTTGTCTTGGTCAACAAACGGCCAGATCGATATCTGGCCGTTTTTTCGGGTCGTTGGTCTGACTATTGGGCATGCAGGGGGCAGACGACACGTTTGACTGCCGGATCTTCGTGGTGCGGGTGGATAGTGAAGCCGAGGATGGTCATCAGGCGGAACATCTTGGTGTTCTGGGAAAGAACGTCGCCAACGACGGCCCGGTAGCCCTTCTGGCGCGCCGTTTCGATCAGCGCGCTCATCAGCCGGCGGCCAACGCCGTGCTTCTGCCACTCGTCGGCAACGGCGAGTGCAAACTCCACGGTTTCTCCGTCCGGATTGGTGACGTAGCGCGCCACACCGATCTGTACTTCCTTGCCGTCTGCGTCAGGCAGGGTGGCGATCAGCGCCATTTCACGGTCGTAGTCGATCTGAGTAAAGCGCACCAGCATCGACTGGGTGAGTTCACGCAGGGTGTCCATGAAACGGTAATACTTGCTTTCGTCGGAGAGGTTCTTGACGAAGGCCTGCTCCATCTCGGCGTCTTCCGGGCGGATCGGACGGATGGTGATGGTACGCCCATCCGGCTGTTCCCAGTTCTGGATCAGATGCACCGGATAGGGATGGATGGCCATGTGCGAATAGCGGTCGCCGCTGGTCGCCGCGAAATCGATGACAATGCGCGCGTCGACGGCGATGGCGCCGTGCTCATCGACGATCAGCGGGTTGAGATCGAGTTCCTGCAGCCAGGGAAGTTCGCACACCATCTCGGAGATGTTAAGCAGGACTTCTTCCAGCGCCTCCATGTTGACTGCGGGCATGTTGCGGAATTCGCCAAGCAGTTGCGCGGCATGTGTCGAGCGGATCAGATCCTGGGCCAGGAAGCGGTTGAGCGGCGGTAGCGCAACGGCACGATCGCTGAAAATTTCGACTTCGCTGCCGCCGGCGCCGAAGGTGATGATCGGGCCGAACGTCGGATCGCGCACCACGCCAACCATCAGTTCGCGTCCATTCGGTCGTGATAGATAAGGCTCGATCGAAACCCCGTTGACGCGTGCGGACGGGTGCTTTTTCTGAACCGTTTCGATGATGTCGTGATAGGCGTTGCGTACCGCTGCCGCGCTGGTGATATTGAGGCGCACCCCGCCGGCTTCTGTCTTGCGCACAAGATCCGGCGAATCGACCTTCATGGCGATCGGAAAGCCGATCTGCTCGGCAAGCAACAAGGACTCGGTCGGAGTACGAGCTACCATGGTTTGCGCCACCGGTATGCGGAAGGCACGCAATACCGCTTTCGACTCCATTTCAGAGAGCACTTTCCGGTGCTCCTGCAATACCGCTTCAATCAGCATCTTGGCGCCCTCGGTTTCCTTCTGGGTGCGCTTTGAGGAGCCTTCAGGTGTTTGCAGCAGCAGCATCTGGTTGCGGTAGTACGTCGAGATGTGATAGTAGAGCTCGACCGCTGTTTCGGGCTGGCGGAATGCCGGTATGCCGGCATGCTCCAGCGCGGCACGCCCGGCGGCGACCTGTTCCTCGCCCATCCAGCAGGTGAGCATGGGCTTCGAAGTCAGCTCGCAGACTTCGATGACGACTTGCGCAACGGCCATCGGCTCGGTCATGGCTTGTGGTGCGAGCATGATCAGTATGCCGTCAACCCCTTCGTCCTGCGCAACGGCAACGAGCGCGTCGCGATAGTGGGTGGGTGTCGCGTCGCCCTGGATGTCAATCGGGTTGCTGTGCGACCAGGTGGCTGGCAGCTTGGTGTTGAGTGCCTTTATCGTGTCCACAGAAAGCTCGGCCAGCGGAATATCCATATCGCCAGCCCGATCGGCGGCCATGGCGCCCGGCCCGCCCCCGTTGGTGACGATGGCCAGTCGTTTGCCGAGCGGGCGGAACCTGGACGCCAGAGCTTTCGAGGCGTAGAACAACTGGCCGATGTTTTGCACGCGCACAACGCCCGAGCGGCGCACGGCTGCATCGAAAACGATGTCGGAACCGGCGATCATTCCCGAGTGCACCATCACCGCCGCCGAGCCGGCGGCGTGGCGCCCGGCCTTGAGCAGGATGATCGGTTTGATCCGTGCTGCCGAGCGCAGCGCACTCATGAAACGACGTGAGTTCCGTATGCCTTCGATATAGAGCAGGATGTAATGCGTGCGATTGTCGTAGACCAGGTAATCGAGAATTTCACCGAAGTCGACATCGGCGGTGCTGCCGAGCGAGATGACGCTGGAGAAGCCGATCCGGTTGCTTTTTGCCCAGTCGAGAACGGCGGAACAGATGGCCCCAGACTGTGAAACAAGTGCCAGATTTCCGACACTGGCGCCGACCCGCAGGAAGGTGGCGTTGAGGCCAAGTTCGGGGCGTATGATGCCCAGGCAGTTGGGGCCGAGAACGCGGACGTTGTAGCTGCGGGCGATTTCCAGCGTTTTTCGCTCAAGCGCTGCGCCTGAATGGCCGGCTTCCGAAAAGCCGGCGGTGATGATGATGATGTTCTTGATGCCGCTGCGACCGCATTGTTCAACGATGTTGGGAACCGTCTGCGCACGCGTGGCGATGATGGCCAGTTCAACGCGCGCACCGATGTCCTCAATCGACTTGTAGGCCTGCTGGCCCTGTACGGTCTCGTGCTGCGGGTTGATCGGATAAAGGCGTCCCTTGAAACCCGATTCGAGCATGTTTTTGAAAAGGACGTTGCCGACCGAATTCTCGCGGTCAGAGGCGCCGATCACGGCAACCGATTCGGGTTCAAAAAGCGTGGTGAGATAGTGTTGTTCGATCATCGTAATTCACTCTGGTGGTGAGATGGCCGCAATTAATGCTGCACTGCAATATTATATCACTGATCACTAATGCGCTTGTATAAAAAATCATTTAAATCCACTCGTGCATTTCGTTATCTGGTTTGCCATGAGGCCGTTTTGCGCAAGCTGTGCAATGGATTTTTTCACAGGTGCGCAGCCCGTCACGTCTTGTGCGGCGCAGCATCCAAAGCGAGGGCAGGGCAGGCCTGTTCATCCGGCAAGGGTGCTATCGATCCGGATGTCGGAACAGAGCGTGCGATACATCGGGCAGCGGTTGGCGATTTCGAGCAGGCGACTGCGTTGCTCCACCTGCAAGTCGCCTTCCAGCGTGATGGTCCGCTCGATGCGGTCAACCTTGCCGAGTCCTTGAATACTGATCTTTTCATGCGTCAAGGCAACGCTGATCCGGGTCAGCGCGAGCCCTTTGCGTTCGGCGTACATGCGTAGCGTCATCGAGGTACACGAACCCAGCGCGGCGAGCAGGAAGTCGGAAGGTGCCGGGCCGGCATCGGCGCCACCCGCGGCGACGTGCTCATCGGCGATAAGCGAGTGACGGCCGACGCGTACCGTCTGCTGGTAACGCCCCTGGCCGTTTTCGCTGACGATCAGGGAAGTTGGGGGGATTGGGGTTTCATTATTTTGCATGGCGTCTTATTCGCTGGGTGAATGGCCGACGATCCGGTCGGCCAGTGTCTTGATGCCGGCCGGGCTCAGATCGTCGGTGGCAAGGTTTTGCGCGGTACTGAAGCCGGTGAAATTGTACTTCTGGGAACGTCGGTAGAGCGGATCGTAATGCAGTTCGAGCAGTTCGCCGACCAGCGCCTGCCATTCGCCGTTTCTGGCATAAGCCTGCCAGCGATTGATCGTCACTCGGCTTTGCTGCCGGTCGAGTACGTCAAGTCGCGAATTGAACCACTCCGGAGCCTTCAGGAAGTACGCGTAATCGCGCAGCAGGAATTCAACGCGTGCCGCGAATGACGCCTCGATGTTGATACACGTGCCTGCACGCAGGGTTTCGAGCAGCGCGTCGGGCACCTGGATAGTGCCGATCTTGCGGCTCTCGGCCTCGATATACACCGGGCGTGATGGGTCAAGGCATTGCAGATCAAGGAGTAGCCTGGTCTCGAACATCTTTTGCGAAGGTTGCGGCGAATCGGGCAGCACGCCAAGTACCGAACCCTTGTGACAGGAAAGCGCCTCAAGGTCGAGTACCGGTTCTCCGCGCTGGGCCAGGGCCTGAAGAAGGCGGCTCTTGCCGCTGCCGGTGGCACCGCAGATCACCTTGAAGGTAAATCGGCGCGGCAATTCGGCGAGCTCGTCGAGCACCTGCCGGCGGTAGATCTTGTAGCCGCCTTCCAGTTGCTGCGCATCCCAGCCGATGCGCCGGAAGACATAGGTCATCGCGCCGCTGCGTTGACCGCCGCGCCAGCAGACGATCAGCGGACGCCAGTTTTTTGGCCGCTCAAGAAAAGTTTCGCGCAGGTGGCGGGCAATGTTCATGGAAACGTAGGCCGCGCCGATTTTCTTGGCCTCAAAAGGAGAGGACTGTTTGTAAAGCGTGCCGACCTCGATGCGCTGATCGTTGTCGAGCACCGGGCAGTTGATCGAGCCGGGGATGTGGTCGTCGGCAAACTCGGCGGGCGTCCGGACATCGATGATTTCGTCAAAGAAACGATAGTCTTCGATGTGCTCAACGCGGGTGATGCCGTGTGTCATGGCGGTTATTTTAACAGCGGCTCAAGCCCTCGCCAGACATTGTCGAGCAGACGCGGCTGCGCCTCGGCGGTCGGATGCAGGTTGTCCGCCTGGAAAAGCTGCGCCTGCGTTGCCACGCCCTCTAGCAGAAAGTCAACGAACGCGGTCTGTCGGGACTTCGCCACTTCGCTGAAGGTGTTGTGGAACTGGACTGCGTAGGCACCGTAATTCGGCGGCAGGCGCTGGCCGACGATGAGCACTCTGGCTTTCTGCTTTTGCGCGCTGGCGGTCATCGCCAGCAGGTTGTCGCGCATGGTGGCTACCGGCAGACCGCGCAAGCCATCGTTGGCGCCGAGCGCGATGATCACGATGTGTGGTGCATGTCGGGCGAGTGCCGCATCGAGGCGGGTGCGACCGCCACTGGTGGTTTCTCCCGAGATGCTGGCGTTGACGACGTTATAATCAAGCTGCTTCTCGTGCAGCCGTCTGGCCAGCAAAGCCGGCCACGCTGCGTCCTGCCGGATTCCATAGCCGGCCGAGAGCGAGTCGCCGAAAACCAGGATGGTTCTGGCCGCCTGAGCCGTTGGGGCGAGCAGTGCCAGTCCGATCAGCAACAGACCATGGATGAATGGAATGCGAAACATGAATTCGGCAATCTCGAATGTGCTTGAAGTCAGCAGGCTGACCAAATGCGTTGATAACGGTGGCGAAGCGTTGACTATACTGCATGACAATTCGTTCTCCGTAGCGGCCGGGGAAACGGTGGCTATCGTTGGCGCCTCCGGGTCGGGCAAATCGACCCTGCTCGGACTGCTGGCCGGCCTCGATCTGCCGAGCAGTGGTTCGGTAACGTTGGCCGGCGAGCCGCTTGGACAGCTCGACGAGGATTCGCGCGCCGTATTGCGCGGCCGTCTGCTCGGCTTCGTCTTTCAGTCGTTTCAGTTGCTTCCTTCACTGAGCGCCATCGAGAACGTGATGCTGCCGCTGGAACTTGCGGGGACGGCCAATGCGCGCAGCGAGGCGGAATTCTGGCTGGATCGGGTCGGGCTGTCGCATCGGCTGCGCCATTACCCGAAGCACCTGTCCGGCGGCGAGCAGCAACGCGTCGCGCTGGCGCGTGCCTTTGCCCCCCGACCCAGGCTGGTACTGGCCGACGAGCCGACCGGCAACCTCGACGCCGCAACCGGCCACCAGATCATCGAACTGATGTTTGCAATCAATGCCGAACGCGGAACGACGCTGATTCTGGTCACACACGACGAGGAAATTGCCGCACGCTGCGCCCGCCGGCTGCGCATGCACGCCGGGCAGATCGAGGAAGTCATTTAACGGCTTGCGCTGAACTTCGTGGCGGACATTCGCGAAACTTGCCCATTGCGATCCCGGCCACTTGTTCGCGATAGGCGTTTGCATTAGCTTGAAGCGGGTAGGAGAAATAAATATGACTTTGGAGCAAAAAAAGAATCCGAAGCCCGATGGCTCGATGGCACTGACTCCGATGGCAGAATTTTCTGCTTGGCAAACGAATCGTGCCAGACCCAAGCGGGTAGCGCTTCTGTGCGTTGCGACCTTGATATGCAGCACGGTGTTGGCGCAACAGGAACCCGACCCGCCGTTGCCAATGCCGACCGAGGCGCAACTGCAACGCGGGCGCGAGTTACTCGACAAGATTGCCTATGTCATTACCAGCGTGTCGCTTTCGGACGCACCTGCCGTGCTCAAGGTCTTCGGCTTCACCGAACTCAAGCAAGTTGAGTATCCAGACCATGTGTGGGTTCGCCCCAAGGGCAAGGTGTTCAAATTCGCACAACCAGATGAACTGGCAGGGACAGGATTTACGGCGATTTCTGTGCAGCCGAGGATTGAAAACCCTCGCCCAGGTGCAGTCGTTGCCAGGTTTTCTGCTAGATTTGCACTTAGCGAAACCTGCGTAACGATGGACGATGCGCGCCGGGTGCTGGAGCCGATAGCCACCACAATTACCAGCGAGCCGATCATAGTTCTTGATTCCGGGCCACGCCCAAAGCCCTTGCATGAAACTGGAGGCTTGACCTTTTCCGGGCTGCGAACGCCATTCTATCCGGCATCCGGAATCACGTTCACATTCGAGTATCAAACCTGCGCCCAAAGTTTCGGATTCGCCTATTACAACGCCAACAAGGAGACAAGCAAATGACTACCCCTGCACTGACCGTCGCTGACTTTGGCAGCAAATTCCTGGCCATCGGACAGAGAAGGTCAGAGTGACAACAAGGGACACCTTTCTTCTACAAGCTTCCTGACAGCATGTGTCCGGGAAGCACGTCAATAAACGATCCCGGCACTACAGCCCTTGAGCGGGCACAGAGACTAAAAATGCCCGTATTCACTGGCTGGCCAGCCTGCTCCTCAGCGCCCCCCTGGCCGCCGTAATACCGCTGCGCACTGCGCCTTCGAGTGTTGCCGGGTAGTCGGCGCAGGTGTAGTCGCCGGCCAGCCACAGGTCACGGAGCGGGGTCCGTGCCGTGGGGCGCGGCAGGTCGGGGCGGCAGGAGAAGGTTGCGCGGCGCTCGCGGATGACCCAATGCCACAAGGGCTGAGGCAATGGCCTGGCCAGGGCTTCTTCAAGCTCGCCGTGCAGGATGGCGACCAGCACTTCGTTGTTGCGCTGGTCCCAGGCGCCTTGCGCGCTCAGCACGAAGCTCATGACGCCGGGCGTAGCGCACAGCGTGCCGCGGTCAAAAACCCATTGCCCCAGTCCTCCTTCGCGTCCACCGTCGAGCCCGAGCATGGGGCAGGGCAGACTGACTTCGGGCGGATAGCCGGCATAGGCCGTGCCGATCGGCTCGTAGGTGTATTCGGCGAGCATGTCGGCGATGGCGGCGGTTTCCGGCTGTCCGGCGAGCAGACTTACAGCGTGCTGAGGGGCAAGGGCGAGAATGACGCGATCGAATAGTTCGCCCTCAATGTGAAGCTGCGGGCGAATCTGCTCGACGCGGGTCGTCAGCCTGATTTTCCCGCCGTGGGCGCGGACGTAATCAGCCGCCGCACTCGGGAACACTCGGTCAAGATCGGTGGCCGGCAGCAGCAGGTCGGTGTCGGCGCGGCGAGCGCCGAGGCTGTCGCGCAGGACGTTGGCAAAGATTTGCGCCGAGGCGTGTTGCGGCGCCGTGTTGAGCGCGGCGAGGCACAGCGGTTCCCACAGGTAGCGGCGCAGCTTGCCCTGCTGGCCATGGCGGTCGAGCAGTTCGGCCACCGTGCCGTCGGTTGCCAGCCGATAGTTGCATCCTTGCAGGTAGCGCATGAAACGGACGGTAGCGAATTTCTCGCCGAGGCCGGCACCCTGCGCAGCAAAAAGGCCGATGGCCAGATTCAGTGGAGCCGGCAGGCGCGGAAGGCGCAGGCGGAAGCCGGCGCCGGGGTAGTGCAAATCGAGTGGAAGCCGCCTGAGCAGGTGTTCGGGATTGGCACCGACGGTTTGTATCAGGCGCAGCGTTTCGCGATAGGCGCCAATCAGCAGGTGCTGGCCGTTGTCCAGGCGATGGCCGTGCGTCTCGACACTGCGCGCGCGACCGCCGAGCTGTTTTGCCGCCTCGAATACGGTGACCTCGGCTCCGGCAGTGACCAACTCAACGGCGGCGGCCAGCCCGGCCCAGCCACCGCCGATGACAGCGACATTCAGGCGCGCTTTCAAACCTGATTCAACCCTTGATCCAGGTGCGCCAGGCGATCCACAGTTTGCGCACCGGCGTCAGCGAGGTGCGCTGGGTGAGAACCTGGCAACCATCGCGTTTGATCTCGTCGAGCAGGGTGCGGTAGATCCCCGCCATGACCAGACCGGGGCGCTGCGCTTTGCGGTCAATGGCAGGCAGTTCGCTCATGGCTTGCTCGTAGTAGTGTTCCGCGCGTTCGATCTGGAACTCCATCAGGCGACGGAAGTTGTCCGAATGGCGGGCATTGAGGATGTCGGCGACGGAAACGTCGTAGCGCTTCAGCTCATCGACCGGCAGGTAGACGCGGCCCCGGCGGGCATCTTCGCCGATGTCGCGAATGATGTTGGTCAACTGGAAAGCCATGCCGAGATCGTGTGCGTATTTCTGTGTCTTGCGTTCCCGATAACCGAAAATTTCTGCGGCGAGCAGACCGACGACGCCGGCGACGCGGTAGCAGTAGAGCGACAGCGACTTGAAGTCAAGGTAGCGCGTCTGCTGCAGGTCCATGGCCATGCCGTCGATAATCTCGAGCAGTTGCTCCTGCGGCAGATTGAATTCGGCAAGCACCGGCAGCAGTGCCCGGGTGACCGGATGTTCCGGCTGGCCGGCGTAGAGTTTCGCCAGTTCCTGTCGCCACCAGGCCAGCTTGGTGGCGGCGATCTGGGGGTCCTGGCATTCATCGACCACATCGTCGACCTCGCGGCAAAACGCGTAGAGCGCGGTAATCGCGCGTCGCCGGTTGGGCGGGAGAAACAGAAAGCTGTAATAAAAGCTGGAGCCACTCTGGGCCGCTTTTTGCTGGCAGTACTCGTCGGGCGTCATTCGCTGTTCCGGACTTTGCATAGGGGTTGGCATGTCGCGATTTTTACATAAACAGCGAGCGGCCGCTCATGACCAGCCAGTCGCTCGCGCCCAGCAGTGGGCGGTGACGGAAAACATCGCCGCGCACGCGGCGGATTTTTTCAAGGATGCGCAGGCCGCCCTGGACGGTCAAACGGATTTCCCAGCCCATGCGCCCCGGCAGTTGATGAACCAACGGTGCGCCTTCAAGCAGCAGACGGCGTGTACGATCGGTCTGGTAATCAAGCAGCGCCGCCCACCCGGCGCTCCAACGCCGTTCGGCGATCTGTGCTTCGTCGATGCCGAAGCGGGCGAGATCGGTTTGTGGGAGGTAGACGCGATCCTTTTCCCAGTCGATGGCAATGTCCTGCCAGAAGTTGATCAACTGCAGCGCCGTGCAGATGCAATCCGAGCGCTGCAGGTTCTCGTTGCCGGCACGGTCGACAAGATGCACCAGCAGGCGACCGACCGGATTGGCCGAGCGTCGGCAGTAGTCGAGCAGTTCGGCCTCATCGGTGTAGCGCTTCTTGACAACATCCTGGGCGAAAGCGGCAAGCAGGTCGCGGAATAGTTGCAGCGGAAGATGCCACTCGCCGATCACCTCGGCCAGCTCGTTGAACGCTGGATCGGCCGGGCGTTGTCCACGTTCAATGCGCTCAAGTTCGGCGCCATACACCGCCAGCGCCTGGAGGCGTTCTGCATCGCCGGCTTCCCCCTCGTCGGCAATGTCGTCGGCTCCGCGTGCAAAACGGTAGATCGCCTCGATCGGGCGGCGCAGGCGTTTGGGCAGCAGGACAGACGCGACGGGAAAGTTTTCGTAATGATCTACGGACATTGCAGATATCGTGGATAGCGCGCTGGATGGGTAGTGGTGATGTTTGCTCTCGGTCAAGCGTTCCAGCGGCAGCGGCTGACAGTATAGGTACATCTCGGTTAAAATGGCCGATTAAGCGCGAGAGTGGCGGAATTGGTAGACGCACTGGATTTAGGTTCCAGCGCCGCAAGGCGTGGGGGTTCGACTCCCTTCTCTCGCACCATGGCCTGACTGATCGACTGAGCGGCAGATTATCAGCCCGAATTTTCAAGACTTCAAGGAATTTGAATGGAAACCAACGCAACAACTAACCTCCCCGAAGCGGCGCTGCCAACCAACGCGCTCGAGCGTCGTCTGGATCTGACGGTGGCTATCGCCGATCTCGACCGGGAGATTGATCAGCGCCTGAGGCGGCTGGGCAAGAGCTTCAAGATGCCGGGCTTCCGTCCCGGCAAGGTGCCGGCGTCCATCGTCAAGCAGCAGCACGGCGATCAGGCGCGACACGAAGCGCTGAACGAAGCGCTTGAACGTGCCTTTGGCGAGGCCGTCAAGAGCCGGCAACTGCGCGTTGCCGGCTACCCGAACATCGAGCCGAAGACCAGCGAAAGTTCGACGCATATCGAGTTTTCGGCCGTATTCGAGGTTTATCCCGAGATCACGCTGGGCGAGCTGAAGGACGTTGAAATCGAGCGCCCGGTGCTTGAGGTCGGCGCCGCTGAAATGGAGAGCACGCTGGCGGTCCTGCGCAAGCAACGCGTGCGTTACGAGCCGGTTGATCGCGCCGCCGCCGTGGGGGATCGGGTGACGATCGATTTTCTCGGCAAGAAGGACGGCGAGCCTTTCCATGGCGGTCAGGCCAATGACTATCACTTCGTGCTCGGCGAGGGCGCCATGCTGGCTGACTTCGAAAATGCGGTGATCGGCCTTAAGGCCGGCGAAGCCAAATCCTTCGACATGGTTTTTCCGGCGGACTATTCGGCCAAAGATCTGGCCGGTCAGAGCGTGACTTTCGCGATCAGCGTCAAGGAAGTTCGCGAGGCCATCCTGCCGGAGCTGGATGCCGATTTCGCCAGGGCGCTTGGCGTTGAGGACGGCGACATCGTCAAGATGCGCGCCGAGGTCGAAACCAATCTGAAGCGCGAGGTCAAGAAGCGTTTGCAGGGCAAGGTCAAGGATCAGGTCATGGAGGCGCTGCTCAAGGCCAACCCGATCGACGTTCCAGGCGCACTGGTTGAACTGGAAATTCAACGCCTGATGCAGGCCGCTCGCCAGGACATGGAGCAGCGGGGAGGCATCAAGATGAAGGACTTCCCGATGCAGCGCGAGTGGTTTGTCGACCAGGCCAGGCGTCGGGTCAGCCTGGGTCTCATTCTGTCAGAGATCGTCAAGGTTAATGAACTGCATGCCAAATCGGATCAGGTGAGGACGATTGTCGAGGACGCGGCGCAAAGCTACGAGCATCCTGAGGAAGTCATCCGCTGGTACTATGCTCAACCGCAGCGTCTTGCCGAGATTGAAGGCGTGGCGATCGAGGATAATGTCGTGGCCTGGGCACTATCCCGTGCACGGGTTGTCGATAAGACGGTCGCCTTTGACGAACTGATGGGTCAGAAGTCCTGATCGAAGGCATTACAAGGAGCTCGCATGAAACAGAATCATTCGGAATTCGAAAACGGCTGGGATCCGCAGGCGCTGGGTATGGTGCCGATGGTTATCGAGCAAAGCGGACGTGGCGAGCGGGCTTACGACATCTACTCGCGCCTGCTCAAGGAGCGCGTCATTTTTCTGGTTGGGCCGGTCAATGACATCACCGCCAATCTGGTCGTTGCGCAGCTTCTCTTCCTCGAAGCCGAGAATCCGGACAAGGACATCCACTTTTATATCAATTCGCCGGGCGGGTCGGTGTCGGCTGGAATGTCGATTTACGATACCATGCAGTTCATCAAGCCCGATGTGTCGACACTGTGCATGGGGCAGGCCTGCTCGATGGGGGCCTTCCTGCTGACGGCCGGAATGAAAGGCAAGCGTTTCGCTCTGCCCAATTCTCGCGTGATGATTCATCAGCCGATGGGTGGTTTTCAGGGGCAGGCCTCGGATATTGCCATTCACGCCAAGGAGATTCTCGCCTTGCGCGCCAAACTCAATGAGATCATGGCGCATCATACCGGGCAACCGATTGAGCGAATCGAACGGGACACCGACCGTGATAATTTCCTTTCGGCTCAGGAAGCGGCAGAATACGGGTTGATCGACAAGGTGTTGGTCAGCCGTGAAGCAATCTGACTTCGGGTTTGGTTTCAGGATTGAATCAATCGCCACTTGAAATGAGGTAGGCCGAGATGGCTGAAAAGAAAAGCGGCAGCGAAAAATTGCTCTATTGTTCATTCTGCGGCAAGAGCCAGCATGAGGTGAAAAAGCTCATCGCCGGGCCGTCGGTGTTTATCTGTGACGAGTGCATCGAGCTGTGCAACGATATCGTTCGCGACGAGATTTCCGCCGACCAGGGCGGCAAGGTCGCCAAGAGCGATCTGCCGACACCGAAAGAGATTTCAGGCTTGCTTGATCAGTACGTGATCGGGCAGGAACCGGCCAAGCGGATTCTGTCGGTGGCGGTGTATAACCACTACAAGCGGCTGCGTCATCGCGGCAAGGCAAACGACGACATCGAACTGGCCAAGAGCAACATTCTGCTCATCGGGCCGACCGGTTCCGGCAAGACGCTGCTGGCGCAAACGCTGGCGCGCATGCTCAATGTGCCTTTCGTGATGGCCGATGCAACGACGCTGACCGAAGCCGGTTATGTCGGCGAAGATGTCGAGAACATCATCCAGAAACTGTTGCAGAAGTGCGATTACGACACCGAAAAAGCACAGCAGGGCATCGTCTATATCGACGAGATCGACAAGATTTCGCGCAAGTCGGATAACCCCTCGATTACGCGCGATGTGTCAGGCGAAGGCGTGCAGCAGGCCTTGCTCAAGCTGATCGAAGGAACGGTCGCTTCGGTGCCGCCGCAGGGCGGGCGCAAGCATCCGAATCAGGATTTCGTGCAGGTTGACACGACCAATATTCTCTTTCTTTGCGGTGGTGCCTTCGACGGACTGGAGAAAGTCATCCGCAATCGCTCCGAGCGCGGCGGCATGGGCTTTGGCGCCGAGGTGAAGAGCAAGGATGACAAGAAGGCGATCGGCGAAGTGTTGCGCACGGTCGAACCTGAAGACCTGATCAAATTCGGTCTGATACCCGAACTGATCGGCCGTCTGCCGGTGATTGCCACGCTGGAGGAACTATCCACCGAGGCCCTGGTACAAATTCTCATCGAACCGAAGAATGCTCTTGTCAAGCAATATCAGAAGCTGTTCTCGATGGAAGGCGTCGAGCTCGAAATTCGTCCGGCCGCGATGACCGCCATAGCCAAGCGTGCGCTTGAACGCAAGACCGGCGCGCGCGGCCTGCGTTCGATTCTTGAATCGGTGCTGCTCGATACCATGTACGAACTTCCGGGCATGGAGAATGTCTCAAAGGTGGTCATTGACGAGAACATGATCAGCAGTGATGCCAAGCCGATTCTGATCTACGCCGATCAGCCCAAGGTTTCGGGTTCCAACTGATTTCCAACTGAAGCGTGTGGCCGCCACCTGCGGCTTGAAATATTGCTTCATGCCCCCATTTCGGGAATTGAATCTCACCAATCGAGCAAATTGATGCCCACCAATCTTCCCCTCTCTGCCGAGCCCGTTGAACTGCCCTTGCTGCCCCTGCGCGACGTGGTGGTTTTTCCGCACATGGTGATCCCGCTCTTTGTCGGGCGGCCCAAGTCGATCAAGGCGCTTGAAGTCGCCATGGAAGCCGGCAAGGCGATCCTGCTGGTCGCGCAGAAGTCGGCCGTCAAGGACGAGCCCGAAGCCGAGGATCTTTACAGCATCGGCTGTGTGGCCAATATTCTGCAAATGTTGAAGTTGCCCGACGGCACCGTCAAGGTACTGGTCGAGGGCACGCAGCGTGCGCATGTTGACTCTATTGAATCCCGCGATGAAATGTTTGTCGCTTCGGCGCGTCCGCTGGCAGAAGAAGACGGGGTCGATCACGAAGTCGAAGGCCTGCGCCGCGCGGTGATCTCGCAGTTTGACCAGTACGTCAAGCTCAACAAGAAAATTCCACCGGAAATCCTGACCTCGATTGCCAGTATCGAAGAAGCCGGTCGCCTGGCCGACACCATCGCTGCACACTTGCCGCTCAAGATTGAGCAGAAGCAGGAAGTGCTTGAGATGTTCGGGATTCGCCCGCGTATCGAGCAACTGCTCTCACAACTTGAAACTGAAATCGACATTCTGCAGGTCGAGAAGCGCATCCGTGGTCGCGTCAAGCGCCAGATGGAAAAGAGCCAGCGCGAGTATTACCTCAACGAGCAGGTCAAGGCGATTCAGAAGGAATTGGGCGAAGGCGAAGAGGGAGCCGATTTCGACGAACTTGAAAAGAAGGTCAAAGCCGCCGGCATGAGCAAGGAAGGTCTGACCAAGGCGCAGTCGGAACTCAAGAAACTCAAACTGATGTCACCGATGTCGGCCGAAGCCTCCGTCGTGCGCAATTTCATCGAGACGCTGATCAACCTGCCGTGGCGCAAGAAGACGCGTATCAGCAAGGATCTGGCCGAGGCCGGCAAGGTTCTCGACCGGGATCACTGGGGACTGGAGAAGGTCAAGGAACGCATCATCGAGTATCTCGCCGTGCAACAGCGCGTGGACAAGTTGAAGGCACCCATTCTCTGTCTGGTCGGGCCTCCGGGAGTTGGCAAGACTTCCCTTGGCCAGTCGATCGCCAGCGCGACCGGGCGCAAGTTCGTTCGCATGAGCCTCGGTGGCGTGCGTGACGAAGCCGAGATTCGGGGTCACCGTCGCACCTACATCGGTTCGATGCCGGGAAAGATCCTGCAGAACATGACCAAGGTGGCGGTCAAGAATCCGCTTTTCCTGCTCGACGAAGTCGACAAGATGGGCCAGGACTTCCGTGGCGACCCGAGTTCGGCGCTGCTCGAGGTGCTTGATCCCGAGCAGAATTCAACTTTCGTCGATCACTACGTAGAAGTCGAATACGACCTCTCGGAAGTAATGTTCGTGGCCACGGCCAATACGCTGAATATCCCGGCTCCCCTGCTTGATCGAATGGAAGTGATTCGCCTCTCCGGGTACACCGAGGACGAGAAGATCAACATCGCCCATCGATATCTGCTGCCCAAGCAGATGAAGAGCAACGGCCTGAAAAAGACCGAGCTGACGGTGGCCGAAAGCGCCTTGCGGGACATCGTTCGCTACTACACCCGCGAAGCCGGGGTGCGTGCTCTTGAGCGGGATATCTCGAAGATCTGCCGCAAGGTCGTGAAGACCCTACTGCTCAAAAAGAGCCAGAAGCGGCTTGCGGTCAGTGCGCGCAATCTAGACAAGTTCCTTGGTGTTCGCCGTTACAATTTCGGCATGGCCGAACGTGAAAACCAGATCGGGCAGGTTACCGGCCTGGCATGGACCGAAGTGGGCGGCGAGTTGCTGACCATCGAAGCGGTCGTGCTGCCCGGCAAGGGCAAGACGATTACCACCGGAAAGCTCGGTGAGGTGATGCAGGAATCGATTCAGGCCGCATTGTCGGTGGTCAGAAAGCGCTCACGCTCATTGGGCATTGCCGACGATTTTTATCAGAAGAGCGACATTCACATTCACTTGCCGGAAGGTGCCATTCCCAAGGATGGTCCTTCGGCGGGGGTCGGTATCTGCACGGCGATGGTCTCGGTGCTGTCGGGTATACCGGTGTGTTGCGATGTGGCGATGACCGGCGAGATAACCTTGCGCGGCGAAGTCCTGCCGATTGGCGGGCTCAAGGAAAAACTCCTGGCCGCTGTACGTGGCGGCCTCGGACGTGTGCTGATTCCCGAGGAGAATGTGCGGGATCTCGCCGAGATTCCGGACAACATCAAGAACAAACTGGAAATCATCCCGGTCAAGTGGATTGATCAGGTGCTTGAACTGGCGCTTGAGCGTTTGCCTGTGGCCTTGCCGGAAGAAGAAACCACGCCCGCAGTTGGTGCAGGAAGCGAGAACGCGTCTGCACAATCCATCGTTACCCATTGATTAAATATAAAAGTACGATTGAATAAAACTTACGGCATGCTTACACCTTTTCGGGTGCAGCGAAATCTTCCAGAATCCCCTTGACACAAGGTTTTCAGCCTTGTTATAAGAGCGGTACAGGGCTTCCTGTTCTTCCATAATCAATCCAAGGGGACATCGTGAATAAATCTGAAATGATTGATCAAATCGCCAAGTCTGCTGATCTGTCCAAGGCTGCCGCCGGTCGCGCACTCGATGCAACCATTGCTGCCGTGAAGACCTCCCTCAAGAAGGGTGGCATGGTAACACTGGTTGGATTCGGGACTTTTTATCTGAGCAAGCGCGCGGCCCGGAGTGGACGTAACCCGCGCACTGGCGCATCAATCAAGATCAAGGCAGCAAAAGTGCCGAAGTTTCGCCCTGGCAAAGGCCTCAAGGATGCTGTAAACTGACAGGCTTTGTGCTTCAGTAGCCGTTTGGGTGCTTAGCTCAGTTGGTAGAGCGCTAGCCTTACAAGCTGGATGTCGGCGGTTCGAGCCCGTCAGCACCCACCAGAGATGTAGATCAATGTGCTTTCTTTCGTAAAATATTTCCTGATGACACCTTGGGAGTGGTAGTTCAGTTGGTTAGAATACCGGCCTGTCACGCCGGGGGTCGCGGGTTCGAGTCCCGTCCACTCCGCCACTACCGGAAGGCGAACGAGAGTTCGCCTTTTTTGTTTTGATATTCCAATTGACCTAGCGGGCAATCACCATGTTCGACGCCATACGCAACAACAAGAAAATCGTTCAAATATTTCTTGCGCTCATTGCTTTGCCATTTGCCTTCTTCGGTGTTGATTCCTACGTCAGGAACTCGGGGGCGGGGAGTGACCTGGCCAGCGTCGGTGATACGAAAATCACCATTCCCCAGTTTGAGCAGGCCTTGCGTGAGCGCCAGGATCAAATGCGTCAGGCGCTTGGCGCAAATTACAAGCCGGAAATGATGAATTCGCCTGAAGCGAAGCTGGCTGTCCTTGACTCGCTGGTTGATCAACGCCTGTTGCTGCTTGAGGCGGGAAAGAACCGCTTGCAGACCAGTGACGATGTCTTGCGCGAAGTCATCAGCAAAATCCCCTCGCTACAGGAGAACGGTCAGTTTTCAATGGAGCGCTACGAATCGGCATTGCGTGCCCAGGGCATGTCACGGCCGCAGTTCGAGGCCAGACTGCGACAGGATTTGACGCTTCAGCAACTGATCGGGGCCGTCGGCGATGCAGCTTTTGTTTCACAGACCCAGGTAGATGCCATGTTGCGCATGCAGTCCGAGGAGCGCCAGTTCAGCGAGTTCCGGATTGCTCCCGAGCAATTTGCCGACAAGGTCAAGATCGAGACCTCGGCGGTGCAGAATTTCTACGAAGACAACAAGGCCCTGTTCGAAGTGCCGGAACAGGTCAAGGCCGAGTATCTGGTATTGTCGCTTGACACGATCCTTGGGCAGGTCACGCTCGCTGATGGCGAGGTCAAGGCCTGGTACGACAGCCACAAGGAGCGCTACGAGCAGGCCGAGGAGCGGCGGGCTAGCCATATTCTGATCATGACCGATGCGGACACGGACAAGAAAAAAGCAAGAGCCAAGGCGGAAGAAGTGCTCAAGGAGGTAAACAAATCACCCATGAAATTTGCCGAACTGGCCAAACAGTATTCGCAGGACCCCGGCTCCGCCGAAAAGGGCGGTGACCTTGGTTTCTTTAGCCGCGGCATGATGGTCAAGGCCTTTGACGACAGCGTCTTCAAGCAGAAGGAAGGTGAGATTTCCGGTCTGGTGCAATCCGAATTCGGCTATCACATCATCAAGGTTACCGGCATCAAGGCCGGCAAGCTGCGTTCGATCGAGGAGGCTCGCCCCGAAATCGAGGCGGAACTGAAACGTCAGGCCGCTTCGCGAAAATTTGCCGAGGCGGCCGAGGTGTTCACCAACATGGTCTACGAGCAGTCGGACAGCCTGCAGCCGGTGGCCGAGAAGTTCAAGCTGAAAATCCAGCAGTCCGCCTGGTTGCCAAAAAAACCTGATCCGAAAGTCATGGCCACACTCGGACCATTGGCCAACGAAAAAATACTCTCCGCGCTCTTTGCCGAGGATGCCGTGAAGAACAGGCGAAATACCGAAGCCGTCGAAATTGCGCCTAACACGCTGCTCGCCGCGCGCGTGCTTGAGTACGTGCCGGCGGCCAGCAAGCCATTCGATACCGTCAAAGCCGATATAGAGAAGCTGCTGAAGTTGCGGGAAGTAGCCGCACTGGCCAGGAGTTCCGGCGAAGCCAGGCTGGCCGAGTTGAAAAAAGGTGGCGAGGACAAACTGGCCTGGTCGCCGGTCAAGAGCGCTTCACGCATGCAGAGTCGCCAGTTGCCACCGGCGGCCTTGCAGGCCCTGTTCAAGGCCGATGTCCAGAATCTGCCGGCGTATGTCGGCGCCGGGGATGACGGCAGCTACATGCTCTACAAGATTGTAAAGGTCAGCCATCCGGAAAAAATCGATGAGAAAGCGCGCCATGAGATGCAGCGTGAATATGGTGCGCTGGTTGGCCAGGAGGAATTGGCGGCGTATCTTGCTGGACTGCGCATGCGCTACAAGATCAATATCAACACGGCAGCACTAGCCTCAAAAGAGCGACAGTAAAAAAACTGGAGCACGATACAAACCTACCAACGCCGGCGGGAAAAATCGCCGGTTTCGTCTTGATAAATCTCAGGGCAGAGGATCGGCGTTGCCGAGTGCGGTGGTATTCAGTCCGCCATCGACGTACATGATTTCGCCGGTAATGGCACTGGCCAGATCGGAGAGCATGAACGCTGCCGCGTTCCCGACTTCGTCGATCGTTATGTTGCGCCGCAAGGGGGCATTGTGGGCGTTATAGGCCAGCAGTTTGCCGAAATTGCCGATGCCGGAAGCCGCCAGCGTCTTGATCGGACCGGCTGAAATGGCATTGGCGCGAATGCCCTGGGGCCCGAGGCAGAAGGCCAGATAGCGCGTCGCCGCTTCGAGGCTGGCTTTGGCCAGCCCCATGGTGTTGTAGTTCGGCATGGTGCGCTCCGCACCCAGGTAGGAAAGCGCAAGCACGGCCGCCTTGTTGCCTTTCAGCAGCAGTGGGCGTGCGGCCTTGACCAGTGCCGGATAGCTGTAGGAAGAAACATCGTGGGCAATGCGGAACGATTCGCGCGAGATGCCGTCGAGAAAGTCACCCTCGATGGCCTCGGTGGGGGCATAAGCAATCGAATGCAGCAGCCCGTCAAGGCCTTGCCAGTGTGTCGCCAGATCGGCAAAGAGTTTGTCGATCTGGGCATCGTCGGAGACGTCGCACCTGAAAACCAGGGTGCTGTCGAATTCGGCGGCGAATTTGTTGATGCGATCAAGGAAACGATCGTTCTGGTAGGTAAAGGCCAGCGTTGCACCTTCACGATGGCAGGCCTTGGCGATGCCGTAGGCGATCGAGTGCTTCGACAGCACTCCGGTTATCAGAATGCGCTTGTCTGTGAGGAATCCCATGGGTTTTTCCGTAGCTTTACTTGTTTTTGGGTATGACGCTTAAGGTCAGCAAGAGCATGCATTATAGGTGAATTTCCCGCAAATACCGACCCTCGTTTTTCTTCGCCTCAGCTTTGTGCCTCTGCGTTGATTTTAACTTCTGAAATTGCCCGCAACCATCAAGCTTCTGCTGCTTCGCGTTACACTTCGTCCTATGTCCGTTTTCCGCCTTGCCTTTCTGTCCCTGTGCATTCTGCTTGCCGCTTGCAGCAGCGAACAGAACGACCCCTATCCGGCCAGCGAACGCGGCAAGAACATTCTCTACTCGGCATTTACCGATCGCCCCAAGCACCTCGACCCGGTGCAGTCGTACACCGAGGACGAGATCACCTTCACGGCGCAGATCTACGAGCCGCCGCTGCAATACCACTATCTGAAGCGCCCCTATGCGCTGATTCCATCAACCGTCGAGCAGGTTCCTGAGCCGCTCTATCTTGACGCCAGGGGCAAGGCGCTGCCGGCCGATGCAGCAGCGGAAAACATTGCCTACAGCGTCTACGAGATCCGCCTGCGCCCAGGAATCCGCTACCAGCCGCATCCGGCGTTTGCCGTCGATGACAGCGGCCAGCCGATTTATTCCGGTACTGATCCAGGCAGTCTGCGCGGAATCGAGACGATTGCCGATTTCGCGCATACGGGAACACGCGAACTGCTTGCCGACGACTACATCTACGAGATCAAGCGGCTCGCCCATCCGCGCCTGCATTCGCCAATCTTCGGCATGATGGCCGAACGCATCGTCGGTCTGAAGGAGCTTGGCGAAGCGCTGCAACGCGAAGCCAAAACCCTGCCTGCCGGCGACTGGATCGACCTTGACCGCTTTGCGCTTGAAGGTGTCACGCGCGTCGACCCTTATACCTTCCGCATCAAGGTGCGCGGCAAATATCCGCAGTTCCTGTACTGGCTGGCGATGCCCTTTTTCGCCCCGGTGCCGCGCGAGGCTGACCGCTTCTACGCGCTGCCGGGGATGGCCGAAAAGAACCTCACGCTCGACTGGTATCCGGTCGGTACCGGCCCCTTCATGCTCACCGAGAACAACCCGAACCGGCGCATGGTGCTGGAACGCAACCCCAATTTCCACGGCGAAACGTATCCGTGCAGCGGCGAACCCGAAGACCGGGCGGCCGGCCTGCTCGACGACTGCGGCAAGGCGCTGCCGCTGATCGACAAGGCCATTTACTCGCGTGAGAAGGAAAGCATTCCCTACTGGAACAAGTTCCTGCAGGGCTACTACGACGCCTCGGGTATTTCGTCGGACAGTTTCGACCAGGCGGTACGCGTCAACGTCGGCGGCGACGTCATGCTATCGGACGAAATGCGTGGCAAGGGAATCCGCCTGCTGACCAGTGTCCGTGCCTCGACGTATTACATGGGCTTCAACATGCTCGATACCGTCGTCGGCGGCAATGACGGGAAAAACGCTGAACGCAACAGCAAGCTGCGTCAGGCGCTGTCGATCGCCATCGATCAGGAGGAGTTCATCTCGATCTTCATGAACGGGCGCGGCATCGCCGCGATGAGCCCCTTGCCGCCCGGTATCTTCGGGTTTCTTGAAGGCGAGGCGGGAATCAATCCCGTGGTCTACGCCTGGGTCGATGGCCGGGCGCAGCGGCGACCGATCGAGTTGGCGAAAAAACTGCTGGCCGAAGCCGGCTGGCCCGATGGCCGTGACGCCAAAAGCGGCGAACCGCTGGTGCTCAACCTCGATACCACGAGCGGCGGCATGGGCGACAAGTCGCGGCTCGACTGGCTGACGCGCCAGTTTGCCCGACTCGACATCCAGCTCGTCGTGCGCTCGACCGACTTCAACCGCTTTCAGGAGAAGCTGCGCAAGGGCGCAGTGCAGCTCTACTATCTCGGCTGGAATGCCGACTATCCCGACCCGGAAAACTTCTTTTTCCTGCTCGCCGGTTCCGAAGGCAAGGTCGCGCATGGCGGCGAAAATGCATCGAACTACGACAGCCCCGCCTTCAACAGCCTGTTTGCCGAGATGAAGAACATGGAAAACTCTCCCCGGCGGCTGTCGATCATCACCCGCATGAACCGGATTTTGCAGGACGATGCGCCATGGATTTTCGGCTTTCACCCGAAGAGCTATACGCTGGGCCAGTCCTGGCTGCATAACCGCAAGCCGACCGATGTCGGCAACAACATCCTGAAGTACCAGCGCATTGATGTGGCCGAGCGCGAAAAGCGGCGGCGGGAATGGAACGATCCGGTACTCTGGCCGCTGGCGGTCGGTGCACTACTGCTGGTATCGGTTTTCCTGCCGGCAGTGATCAGCTATCGTCGCCGCGAACGCGGCACGGCACGCAGCCAGGGAAAGGTAGATTAAATGAAGAATCGTCATTCCGGGCTTGACCCGGAATCCAGAAATGTCAGGCGACTGGATTCCAGCTTGCGCTTGAATGACGGCGTTCCGAATCAATTGGTTTCTTGATGACCGAAAACTAGAATCCCTTCCATGCTCGCTTACCTCCTGCGCCGGTTGATATATGCCATTCCGATCCTGATCGGTGTCAATCTCATCACCTTTGCGCTGTTCTTCGTCGTCAATACGCCCGACGACATGGCGCGCATGCAACTCGGGGTGAAGCGCGTCACGCCCGAGGCCATTGCCAAGTGGAAGGCCGAGCGCGGCTACGACAAGCCGCTGCTCATCAACGCGCAGGCCGAAGGCGCCGGGGTGCTGACCGACACCATCCTGTTCACCAAGTCGGCGCGCATGTTTGTCGGCGATTTCGGACGCGCCGAGGACGGGCGCGACATCGCCAGGGAAATCACCTCGCGCATGGGACCGTCGCTGGCCATCGCGCTGCCGACCTTCATCCTCGGCCTGTTCGTGACGATCAGCTTTGCCCTGCTGCTGGCCTTCTTCCGCGCCACTCCGCTCGATTTCTGGGGCGTCGTGCTGTGCGTGGCGATGATGTCGGTTTCCGGGCTTTTCTACATCATCGGCGGACAGTATCTGATCAGCAAGCTGTGGCGACTGGTGCCGATCTCGGGTTTCAGTGGCGGTCTGGATGCCTGGAAGTTCCTGCTGCTGCCGGTGCTGATCGGCGTCATTTCCGGCATCGGTACCTCGGCGCGCTGGTACCGCACCATTTTTCTTGAGGAAATCGGCAAGGACTATGTGCGCACGGCGCGCGCCAAGGGGCTTTCCGAACTGACCGTACTCTTCCGTCATGTGCTGCGCAACGCCATGATACCGATCCTGACCGGCGTCGTCGTCGTCATCCCGCTGCTCTTCATGGGCTCGCTGCTCACCGAGTCCTTCTTCGGCATTCCGGGGCTCGGCAGCTATACCATCGACGCCATCAACGCGCAGGATTTCGCCGTGGTACGCGCCATGGTCTTCATCGGCTCGGTGCTTTACATCGTCGGTCTGATCCTCACCGACATCTCCTATACCTTCGTCGATCCGAGGATACGCTTTGAATAAACACAACATCTACCGCAAAGACGCAAAGGGCGCGATGGCTTCGCAAAGAAAGGCATTCAAAAATTCGCATGGGTCTCTCGACTTGACCTTGCTCTGCCTTTCTTTGCGATCCCTATGCCGCTTTGCGCCTTTGCGGTGGACGTACTCGTTCTGATGCGGCCTCCATGAGTTTCCTCCCCGTCATCCTCTGGTCCGACGTGCTGATCTGGCTGCTGGTGGTGGCCGCGATCGGGCTCGGCGTCCTGTCGTCGCGCAGCCCGCCCTTGCGTGCGGCCTGGCAGCGGGTTGGGCGCAGCCGACCGGGAATGGCGGCGGCGACGGTGCTGATCGCCTTCGTGCTGGTCGGCCTGCTCGACTCTATTCATTTCCGGCCCCGCCTCGAAAGCCGGGAGAACGGGGACGTCGGACAACAGCCGTTGGCCTATGCCATTGAAGTGTTATCGCTGCTCGATGCCGTGGCGGCGCCGCTGCGCACGCGCAACGAAAAAACCTATTCCGAACCCCTGGCGACGCGCGCCTACGCCAAAGAATCGATCGATGTGCGCGATGCCGATGGCGTCATGAGGCAGAGTCGCGATTTCCCGCGCCTGAAGCACGGCGGTGCGCATCTGGGCGATAACGAGGTTCAGCGCAATGCCGATGTCGGCCGTCGCGTACTGGTCGCCGTAGCGCTTGGCGGCGTGCTGTGGGGGAGCATGGCCCTGGGCTGCGCGTATTGGCTGGCGCGCCGCGAGGCCTGCCTGGTGCGCAAGGTGTGGCGCGGTCTGTGGCGTGGCCACACGGATTTTGCCTGGAATGCCGTGCTCGCCGCACTGGGGGTGCTGATGCTTCTGACGATGGTGCTGCTGGCGCTGTGTGTCGATTACCACGTGTTCGGTACCGACAAGGTCGGGCAGGACGTCTTCTATCAGGTGCTCAAGAGCGTGCGCACGGCGCTGGTGATCGGGCTGGTGACGACGCTGGTGATGCTGCCGCTGTCGATCCTGCTCGGCATCCTGGCCGGCTATTTTCGCGGCTGGGTCGATGACCTGATCCAGTATCTCTACACCACGCTCAGCTCGATTCCCGGCGTGCTGCTGATCGCCGCAGCCGTGCTCATGATGCAGGTGGTCATCGATACCCACCCGCAATGGTTTGCCACTGCCGCCGAGCGCGCCGACCTGCGCCTGCTGGCCCTCTGCTTCATCCTCGGCGTAACGAGCTGGACCGGTCTCTGCCGCCTGCTGCGCGGCGAGTCGCTCAAGCTGCGCGAGCTCGAATACATCCAGGCCGCGCAGGCCTTTGGCGTTTCCGACCTGCGCATCATCCTGCGTCACATCCTGCCCAACCTGATGCATATCGTGATCATCGCGCTGGTCATGGATTTTTCGAGTCTGGTGCTGGCCGAGGCGGTGCTCTCCTATGTCGGCATCGGCGTCGACCCGACAATGATCAGCTTTGGCACGATGATCAACAACGCACGCATGGAGCTGGCGCGCGAGCCGATGGTCTGGTGGTCGCTGGCGGCGGCTTTCGTTTTCATGTTCACGCTGGTGCTGGCTGCCAATATGCTTGCCGACGCCGTGCGTGACGCCTTCGATCCCCGACTGGCGGGGGCGGCATGAGCGGCGGCGAACTGATTCTGAGCGTGCGCGGCCTGCGCATGGGCTTTGCCAGCGGCTTTGCGCGCACGCGAACGGTGCTGGCGGCGGTCGACGTCATCGACTTTTCGCTGCGCGCCGGTGAGACGCTGGCGCTGCTTGGCGAGTCGGGCTGCGGCAAGTCGGCCACCGCCCTGTCGCTGCTGCGTCTGCTGCCGGCCGCCGGGCGCATTCTCGGCGGCGAGGTGAACTTTGCCGGCCGCGATCTGTTGCAGTTGCCCGAATCCGAAATGCGCACTGTGCGCGGCGGCGGCATGGCGATGATCTTCCAGGAGCCGGCGACCAGTCTCAACCCGGTGCTCACCGTCGGCCGGCAGATCGGCGAGGTCCTGGAGCGCCATGTGGCGCTCACCGGCGCAGCGGCGCGCCAGCGCGCGCTCGAGCTGCTCAATGCGGTCGGCATTGCCGACGCGCAGCGCCGTCTCGACGAGTTCCCGTTCCAGCTCTCCGGCGGCATGAAACAGCGCGTGATGATTGCCGTGGCGCTGGCCGGCAACCCGCGCCTGCTGATTGCCGACGAGCCGACAACGGCGCTCGATGTCACCATCCAGGCACAGATTCTCGATCTCTTGCGCCGCCTGCAAGCCGAGCGCGGGATGGGCCTGTTGCTGATCACCCATGACCTCGGCGTCGTCGCGCAGATGGCGCATCGCGTCGGTGTCATGTATGCCGGTGAGATCGTCGAGGAAGCGCCGCGCTACACCTTCTTTGCCGCGCCGCTGCATCCCTACACGCAGAAACTGTTTGCCGCGCTGCCCGATATGTCACGGCGCGGCGGGCGGCTGGAAACGATCGCCGGTCAGGTGCCGGCGCTGTCGGCGATGCCGAGCGGCTGCCGCTTCGCCGAACGCTGCCCGTACGCCTGGGCGCGCTGTCGCGACGAATCGCCGGGCTGGCATGACGCCGGAGGCGGACACCGCGTGCGCTGTCACCTGCTCGCCGAGCCAGGCCGGGCGCTCGTCAGTCAAGCAAAGGCCGATGCGCCTGCTTCACCACGCCTTACTCCAGACGCCTCAATCCTCACCGTAGAAAATCTACTCGTCCACTTCCCGATCCGGCGCGGTGTCCTGCAACGCACCGTGGGCCATGTCAGGGCCGTCGACGCCGTTGCGCTGGAACTGCTGCGTGGCCGCACGCTGGCGCTGGTCGGCGAGTCGGGTTGCGGCAAGACCACGGTCGGCAAGGCGATCCTGCAACTGATCCAGCCCACTGGCGGCAGCGTCCGGCTTGAGGGGCGCGAGCTCAACGGCCTCACGCGCAGCGAACTGCGTCCGCTGCGTCGGCGAATGCAGATGATTTTTCAGGATCCGTTTGCCTCGCTCAATCCGCGCTTTTCAGTCGGCGAAATCATCGGCGAAGGCATGAGTGCGCTCGCTGTCAAAGCGCAGGATAAGGTCACGGACAAGAAAGTGGCCATCGCCGCGTTGCTGCAACAGGTCGGTCTCGACCCGGCCTCCGCGTTGCGCTATCCGCACGAGTTCTCCGGTGGCCAGCGGCAGCGCATCGCGATTGCCCGTGCGCTGGCCGTACAGCCGGAACTGATCGTTTGCGACGAACCTACTTCGGCGCTCGACGTCTCGGTACAGGCGCAGATTCTCAATCTGCTCAAGACGCTGCAGGACGATCTCGGACTGGCTTACCTGTTCATCACCCACAACTTCGCGGTGGTCGAGTATCTGGCGCATGAAGTGGCGGTCATGTATCTCGGCCGCATTGTCGAGCGCGGCCAGGTGGATGAAGTGCTGCGTTCGCCAAAGCACCCGTACACGCAGGCGCTGCTTTCCGCCGTACCCAGCCCGCGCCTCGCAGAGAACAAAACTTCGCAGCCGGAATTCATCCGGCTGGCGGGAGAAACCCCGTCGCCGGCCAATCCGCCAGGCGGCTGTCACTTTCATCCGCGTTGCCCGCAGGCCAGCGAAGCCTGCCGCGCCAGCTATCCCGAAACGAGCCGCGTGACGGCGTCCCATACGGTACGTTGTCACCTGTATCGGTAATTTCGCGCTGGGCAGGATGCTGCGCTACGCCGGCAATCCGGCTATGAATTTCAAGGTGGAAGCCGGTATCCAGTGTCTTGATTTTTCTGGATTCCGGCTTCCGTCGGAAAGACGTTTTTACACTTGTTCAGCGGCTCCCTAAGTGCTTTCCAGCCAAGAGCACTCACATGCAAACCGTCAACATGCTGCAAGCAAGTCCGTAGGTCGGGTTAGCCCAACGGGCGTAACCCGACGTTTGACCGCACAGCGCATGATCCGCTCGCAATATCTGTTTTGAATGAACCCGGATAATCAGGGATTTTGAGAAAGCTGGATGGTCAGCGACTTGCCCGGCGTCAGTGCGTTGGGCGAGATGCGGTTCCAGCGCAGCAGATCGTCCTTGCCGACTTTGAAGTGTCTGGCAATCGAGGCCAGCGTGTCGCCGCGACGAATGGTGTAGTGGATAACCTTGGGTGATTTCTGGGCGCTGGCCAATTTTTTCGGCGAGTCAGCGGCCTTTGCCGGGCTGGCCTCGCTTTTTGCCGCCGTCTTGTTTGCCGTAGCCACCTCCAGACGGGTGCCTGCGGCGATCCTGTCGGAGCGCAGATGATTGATGCGCTTCAGGTCGGCGACTGACGTGCCGTAACGCCTGGCGATAACCGGCAGCGTTTCGCCCTTGCGCACCGTATGCGTGCGGACAGTTGCGGCACTCGCTGTACTGGACGGTGCCGGGTCTGCTTGTGGAAGTCGCGGTTGCTCGGGCAGCGCGGCCATGTTGAGTGGTTCTCCCCCTTCGTGTCCGGCGACCAGCAAGGTATGTCCCGGACTGACCTTGATGCGCCCCGTGATGCCGTTGGCTTCCCTGAGATTGGCGACCGTCATGCCAAAGCGTGGAGCGATCTTTTCCAGCTTGTCGCCCGGGCGCACGGTGTAGGACTGCCAGGAGGAAAGCGGTTTGTTGCTTTCTTCATGCGCTTCGAGATTGGTGATAAAAGTTTCGAGTTTGTGCGCCGGAATCACCATCGGCGTCTCGGACTTGATGACCGGCCGGTTATGCGCCGGGTTGAGTGCAACGAATTCCTGAACCGGCATGTCCGCCAGCCTGGCGGCAACCTTGACGTCGATATTTGAGGTTTTGGTGACGGTACCGAAATAGGGGCGGTTGGGAATCCTTGGTATTTTGAGTTCGATCAACAGGGCCGGATTGCTGAATATATTCTTCAGGGCCTGCAGCTTGGGTACGTAGTTGCGGGTTTCGCCCGGCATGGTCAGGCTCAGGTAATCGGTGGGCAGACCGAGTACCACGTTCTTGTTGACCGCCCGGCCAACGGCGCCTTCTCCCCAGTTGTAAGAGGCCAGAGCCAGATGCCAGTCGCCATGCATGTCGTAGATCGATTGCAGGTAGTCGAGTGCCGCAGTCGTTGAGGCCAGAATGTCGCGCCGCTCATCCTTCCACCAGTTCTGGTCGAGGTTGTAGCGTTTGCCGGTGGAGGGAATGAACTGCCACAGACCGGAAGCCTTGGCACGCGAATAGGCCATCGGGTTGTAGGCGCTCTCGACCATCGGCAACAGCGCCAGTTCCATCGGCATGCCGCGCTTTTCGATTTCCTCGACAATATAGAAAAGGTAGAGACTGCTGCGATCGGCCATGCGGCGCAGACTCTCCGGGCGGTTCATATACCACTGCTGGTGATAAAGAACGAGATCACTGTTGATGTCGGGCATCGAAAACCCGTTACGCATCCGCTGAAACAGATCGTCCGACTCGTAGGTCAGGTCGATGGCCTGCGCCCACTGGGCGGGCGCGGAGAGTTCGACGGTCGGCAGGCTGCCGTCGGCAGGCGTCGGTATCTGCAGAGGCGTTTGGCGCCTAAAAGTCTGTTTTGCCTGCGCCTGGCTGCCAGAGCGCGATCCGGTTGTGCCCGATTGAGTGCTGTCGGTAGCGGCTCCGGAGCCAGGAAAGGACGCCGAGGGCGAACGATCAGCTTCCTTCGTAACGCTTGCGCAACCAGCCATCAGGAAAACAATACAGGCGATACGCGCGATGCGAACTAGTACACAATTGATTCCTTGCAACATCGGTTATTCCTGTGCTTGCCCGCCTGGAGAGCGGGGCGGCAGTCCCGCACTAGCCGGGATCGCCTGATCGAATGTTCCGAATTCAAGCGCTCGATTATAGCGCACGCTCGTAAGCGCATCAGAGGCTGGCGGCAATTTCAGAGTCTTTTCAGCCGCAGGCCTCTGAGGTTTGGCGGGAATAAAAAAAGCCCTGAAACTCAGGGCTTTTTTATGTTGGCGGAGTGGACGGGACTCGAACCCGCGACCCCCGGCGTGACAGGCCGGTATTCTAACCAACTGAACTACCACTCCAGTACTGCTCAAAAGCAAGGGGTTGCGGCGTGTTGCGCCAGGCAACCCCTGCCTGTTCTTGGCGTCCCCACGGGGATTCGAACCCCGGTACCTACCGTGAAAGGGTAGTGTCCTAGGCCTCTAGACGATGGGGACCCGGACTAATTTCTCTTTCGGCCTGTTGGTGGAGGTACGCGGGATCGAACCGCGGACCTCTTGCATGCCATGCAAGCGCTCTCCCAGCTGAGCTATACCCCCGCTCGAAAGAAGGGCGCATTATAGGGAGACGGCCAACTCTTGTAAAGCGCTTTTTCCTTGATAGAGTGTATCCGGAGCCGCTCAGTTGCTCGCTGCCGCCGCCAGACGCTTGAGCACCAGTTCGCGCGGAAACAGGGCCAGCAGGGCGTCGACCGAAGGCGTCTGCGTCTGCCCGGTCAGCAACACGCGCAGCGGCATCGCCAGCCGGGGCATCTTCAGTCCGTGCTTGCCGATACACGTCTTGATCAGCGCGCTTATGGCTGCCGCATCCCACGCCACCTCGTGGATGCCGGCGACAAAATCGGCCAGCGCCGGCAGCGCTTCCGACGTCAGGTGCTGCGCCAGAATCTCGGCCTTCGGGTGCAGGTCGATGTAGAACACTTCGGCGGCATCGGCCAGTTCGTTCAGATTGCTCACGCGCTCCTTGTAGAGGCCGCTGATGGCCGCCAGCGAGGGCGAGGCGCTGACCTTTACGTCGCGCGCGGTGAGCCGTGGCTGCACCAGCGCCGCCAGACGCTCGTTGTCGGCCTGCTTGAGGTAGTGGGCATTGAGCCAGTTCAGTTTCTCGGTGTTGAATTGCGCCGCCGAGGGCGTGATGTGGTCGAGGTCGAACCACGCGCAGAACTGCGACATCGAGAACACCTCCTCGTCGCCGTGCGACCAGCCGAGGCGGGCCAGATAGTTGAGCACCGCTTCCGGCAGATAGCCTTCGTCGTCATACTGCATCACGCTCACCGCACCGTGGCGCTTGGACAGCTTCTGCCCGTCGTCGCCGAGAATCATCGAGAGGTGCGCGTAAAGCGGAACCTGCGCGCCGAGCGCGGTAAGGATGTTGATCTGACGCGGCGTGTTGTTCACATGGTCGTCGCCACGGATGACGTGCGTGATGCCCATCTCCCAGTCATCAACGACGACGCAGAAGTTGTAGGTCGGCGTACCGTCGGCACGGGCGATCACCAGATCGTCGAGCTCGGCGTTGGCAATCTCGATGCGGCCCTTGACCAGGTCATCCCAGGCCACCACACCGTCGAGCGGATTCCTGAAGCGTACCACCGGCAGCGCGCCGGCCGGCGGCGTCGGCAGCGTCTTGCCGGGCTCCGGGCGCCAGGTGCCGTCGTAACGCGGCTTGAGTCCCTTGGCGCGCTGCGCCTCGCGCATGTGCTCGAGTTCGTCCGGCGTCGTGTAGCAGGGGTAGGCGGTGCCGGCGGCCAGCATGGTCTGGATCACCGCCCGGTAACGATCCATGCGCTGCATCTGGTAAAACGGGCCTTCGTCGTGCGCCAGGCCGAGCCACTGCATGCCGTCGAGAATCGCCTGCACTGCCTCCGGCGTCGAACGCGCAACATCCGTGTCTTCAATGCGCAGAATGAACTGTCCGCCGTGGTGCCGGGCAAAGGCCCAGGAGAAAAGGGCGGTACGCGCGCCGCCGATGTGCAGGAAGCCGGTCGGGGAGGGGGCAAAACGGGTGCGGATCATGTTCACTGGCCGAAAAGCGGAAAGGGCGTATTGTAAGGTAAGCGCACGCAAATTGACCGTATGGCGCTGTTGTGGTTAAATCCTGTCCCTCTGTCGGGCGGTTAGCTCAGCGGTAGAGCACTGCCTTCACACGGCAGGGGTCACTGGTTCGATCCCAGTACCGCCCACCATAAAAATCAAAGAGTTAAGAAGAATACGAGTTGCCATTTTCTTGCCGTACGGAAAATATACGGAAATCAGCGTTCTGTCGTCGAGCAAAACTGATGCCAAGCAATCCAGGCCGGCCAGCCACAGTCCAGAATACATAGCAATTTCCAAGCGAAATAATCAGCCATTCCAGCCAGTCAGAGTATCTCGCTGGTTGACTGTCGCAACAAATGAAACCATTGGCCTCTATACAAAACGTAATCCGCCATTCTTGTCTAGCATCGGAATGAGTGCTGTCCACTTGAAGTCATCAAGGCACGTGAAACGCGGTGACACGAACGTCAGGTAACTGACCTCAAACTTGTCGCTCGATGCTTTTATCGGCGGGTCCGCTCTTCGGCCAATCCGGTCATTGGGGCTCTGTGTTACCAACGGCTGCAATGGGGAGGTCAGCGGTCGTAACACTGGAAGCCGGCTCGAACGTCCGGTTGGTACTTCAGGTTACTTCCGGAATCGACCCTTTGCGGTCACTGGAAGTTTCGAAGGTCAAATGGCAGCTAACAGCGTTGAGCAGCCGTCCATGACGACTGCTCAATGACAAGTCCTCGGCCAATCCCGCCATTAACTCAATGTGCAGAATCCGGCAGCAATCTGCCCTTGGACGATCAGCCTTGTCTGGTGAAAATCAACAATCAGAACCTCAGGCCAACACGAATGCCCAAAATCTGGGTGTTATCCAGATTCTTGAAGTTGCCGTTCCCATCTTGAACCTTGTCGAGCGCCGGTGAGATGTACTGGTAGCTCGGACTTATGCTCAGCCACGGCGTCACCGCGAAGTTGTAATAGACCTCGACAGCGCTTTCCCGGTGTAGCCCCAAATTAAAGGTGTCGCGCATATAGGGAATGAAATTGTCGCTAAATTCAGTGAGCGCCCAGCCGATCCCGAATTCGTCATGGGGTCTGCCGGGAACGATGCCTTTGCCGACGAGGCCCAGCGAATAACTGTATTTGACCGGGTTTGCCTTGCCGTCGCTGAGGCCGAAGCTGAAAAATGTCCCCAGACCACGTTTCGACTCCCCTTCCGGCTGCCACAGATACTGCTCGAAACTATAGACGGCGGCCCAGGTTTCGTTCTCCGTGTTCAGCGGCTGGGTGGGAATGAGCAGCGCCGGCGCTTGCTTTTCGAGTATCTCAACCAGAACTGGCCCGGGATTTCCCAGGCGGGGATAGCGCGCCGTCAGCAATGAGCGCGCGATATTGCTCGGGTCCTGGATCAGCGAGGGGCGCTCTTTGTTGCTCCATGCAAATGTCAGATTCTGGTGGCCGGGCAGGCCGAAGGGCTTGATCTTGATATCGCCGCTCAAGAGTGCCATGACACCATCGCTAAAGGCGTTGTTGAGACTGTCGTCCAAAATGGTGCCGTTCGGATCAAGCACCATCCCGGCTACAGTGATATCGTGCGAGGGCAGGTACAGCACAGACGCGCCGTAGGCCGAAAGCGGAACCAGTGCCGCTACCAGCGGGAGATTGAGGGCGGTATTCAGGAACCCTGTACGATAGTCGCCGTGAAACTGGTTGGTCGGGGCGATTGTATTGATCTTGCCCAGCTGGAGGCCGAATTGCGGACTGAAGAACTGGGTATAGGTCAGTTCCTGGATACCGGTATCGGGCTTGGTGTTCGGCAGCATCCAGAATTCGTTTGCCGGAATCATGGCGCCGGAATCATACAGCAGGTTGTTTCCGAAGCTGCTGATCGTCTGTACCTTGAAATAGCCACCCGGCCACAGGCCCAACTTCCCGGTATCGACCGTCAGCGCAACGATGGCGTTGCCCCAGTTACTGCCGCCGGCATCCCGACCGCCGCTCGTGATGGTTTGTGGTGTCCAATAGGCATCAACGTCAAGCACGATGCCTTTCTTGGCCATTTCATCTCGCAATCCACCCCAGTCGCCAGTGAGCCTGGGACGCGTAGCCAAATCCCCACCCCAGGTTTCGGGAATGGCCTCTGGCATGGCAAGCGCAGGAAGTGAGGCGCTGAACAGTGTGGCCAAAGCGGCTAACCGAAGTTTCGATTTCATGTATTACCTCGTTGTTTACCAGACAATGCATTGAGCACACGGCTGGTGGTGAACTAATGCCAAGTTTCGTTTTGCTTATCTGGAATGGCCTTGATTCGGCTCAGGATCGGCCCACATATCTTTGGGTGGCTCGAATTGCTGTTTGTAGATTAGTGGCGGGTAGCCTTCGTCGTCCGGTACCCGTGGTGGAAGCTTGAACTCCAGCGTCTCGAAAGGTGAGCGGCTGGGCAGGATCACGTTGTTGGCCTTGACATAGTCAACCCAAAGCGCCTTCATGTGCCCTAGCTTTTCGGGGTATTCCGTGGCGAGGTTGCTCCGTTCGGCCGGATCGTTGGCCAGGTTGAAAAGCTCCCAGTCGCCTTTACCGAATGGCTTGTACTGCCAACGAATTTTCCAATCCCCCTGGCGTACCGCGCGGTTACCAAAAATCTCCCAGCCCAGATAATCCTGCGCCGTGCGCGGTGATTCCGCACGCCCGGCAAGCATCGGCCCCCAGGATTTTCCCATCAGTGGTGGTAGTTGCTGGCCTGCGGTAGTCTTTGCTGGGTACGTTACTCCAGCGGCTTCCAACAGGGTTGGCATGATGTCGGCAACATGCATCACCCCGTGGTTGATGCTGCCCGCCGGACGACGGATGATCGGTCCGCTGACGACAAGGGCATTGCGGATGCCGCCTTCGGCAACCCAGCCCTTATACTGGCTGAACGGGGTCATCGAAACCTGTGCCCACATCGGACCATAGCCGACATACGAGCCCGGGTCGCCCCAGTTTTCGGGCTTGTTATTCGGCCATTTTGTCGCGAAGTGAAGTGCGTCGCGCGTGCCTGGGGTTCCCGCAATCGATTCGGCGAGATCGGTGCCTTCCGCACCGTTGTCGCCAAAGACGATGAAGATGGTGTTGTCGTATTCGCCTATTTTCTTGAGATGATCGACGAGGCGTCCGACGTGGTGGTCGAGATTTTCCACCATGCCCGCATAAAGCTCCATCTTCTTGGCGAGCAACGCCCGCTTTTCCGGCGCCAGCACGATGGGGTCGGGGACGAACCACATGCGCTCGGCGAGTTTCGTTCCTGCTGGCATGATGCCGAGTTCTATCTGCCGGTTCAGGCGTGCCTTTCGTACGGCGTCCCAACCCTTTTCATACACTCCGGCATAGCGATTGCGCCAGTCGGCGGGTAAATGGAAGGGATCGTGCGGTGCCTGATGGGCCACATAGGCGAAAAACGGTTTCCCGTCGCCACGATGGTCGTCGATGAAGCGAATCAACTTGTCCGTGTATGTCTGCGTTGCGTAATAATCCTTGGGCAGTTCCTTCAGGTAGCGACCATCTTCGGTGAACACCGAAAGGGGGCTGGCCGAGGTCATGTTGGTCATGTCCCAGTAGCTGCCGGCACCGTCGAGCAGCGAGAAGTCGCGCTCGAAGCCCCGCGCCCGGGGAATCTGGTCCGGGCTCTTGCCGAGGTGCCACTTGCCCACCATGTAGGTGTGATAACCCGCGTCCTTCAACAATTGCGGCAATGTGGCGACCCGCTCGTTGAGATGGCCCTCATAACCGACAGCGCCGCGCTGGTTGGGTGCCGTCCACTCGTCCATGTTTCCCAGACCATTGCGATGGGTATCGACGCCACTCAGCAGTGTTGCCCGTGTCGGAGAACATGTCGGATTGGTATAGAAATTCGTGAACCGCACCCCTTGTTTGGCAAGGGAATCCATATTCGGGGTTCGGATTTCGCTGCCGAAGGCGCCCAGGTCAGCATAGCCGAGATCGTCACCCAGAATGACGACAATATTGGGCCGGCGCGAGTTGTCCGCCGCTGTAACGGTGGATGGCAAGGCAAGCGCGCCAAGCATGAAGCCGAGGGCGCTTAATCCAGCCCTGAGCCAGAATCCGAAGCGCGTGCTTCTACCCAAACCCCGGGCGGCCATTTTCCTCATCATTTCGCTCCTCCGTACATGCTGCATATGCGCAACGGCATCCCCCGAAATACTGTTACCGCGGCACTCGCGTAGGGGAGCAGCAGAGGGATCCTTCTTTACTGTTACACTCATGAACTGGCTAACAGCCAACGGCATCCGTTGACCTTACAGGCGACCGTTGGAAGTCTGCGCTTGAGTAAAGTCGCTGTCTATCGTATTTCCGCAAGTAATCCCCATCGTGAATTCCCTGGCCAAAGAAACTACAGCCGCCGTTACGGTGATTGAAATCACCGATCCTTCCGAGGCAAACGAAGGAATCGAACTGGTCGACCTGAACGCGGTGCAACTCCACGCAGGCTCCTTGAGGGCGCGTCGCGTGGTTGTACGGGCCGGCACAACTGCTATAGCGCTTAATACCAGCAATGTCCGCTTGCGGACGCGTACAAAATGCAGTGAAGGACTGGTCGCCTACGTTGTATTCGGGCCGAGTTCTACAGGTACGGTCAACGGAATGCCGGTCAGACCCGACCAATTGCTGTCCGCAGGGCTGGGGGCTGAGGTCGGATTCGTCGTCGAGCCAGGCTGGGAAAGCATCACATTTCTTTTACCGGCAATGGATCTCGATGCGCACCTGTCCGTCCGCAAACGCTCCAGCTTGCTTCCCCCACCGGGGGAGGCGGTAATGCTCTCAGCCGCCCCTGACGTCGCGAACAAACTTTTCGCCTGGGGTAGGCAACTCGCGGAGACTGCGGCAAAGCAGCCTGAATTGTTCAATGTCGGTGAGAGGATGCTTGCTGCGCTACAGATCGAATTTTTCGAGAAGCTACTTGCCGCTATTGGTGTGGCCGAAGTATTCAAGCCGAGTCGGAGCGACCGGACTCGCCAGCGGCAGAGCCGCATCGTGAAGCTTGCCGAGGAGTATGTCCTGGCGCAAAACGGTGCCAACCTCTACGTGACCGACTTGTGCCGAATTGCCGGCGTCAGCGAGCGGGCCCTTGAGTATGCCTTCAAGGAGGTCATGGGATTGACGCCGGTCGCCTTCCTAGCAAAGCTTAGGCTGCACCGGGTTCGCCAGGCGCTGATAGCAGCAACCTCGGGATCGACCACCGTCGCAAACGAAGCACTACGCTGGGGGTTCTGGCACCTCGGCGAATTCTCTCGTGCCTTCAGAAAGTGCTTTGGAGAACTGCCTTCGGAAACGCTCGAACGAAACAGAGAGTAGCCAAAAATTGGCGAAGCACCCATTTGATCAACAGTAGTTGGACGCGCAATGCAATACCAATCAGACGCCCAATCGCTACCTACCTCCTTGTGGCCCGTCGTGTGAGCACCCCGAAGTTCTGCTTAGGCGTTCGCTAAAGGACTACTTTGGGTCGGAGTTCGCTTTCGCCAAGTATGAAAGCTGCCGACCGCGACTGCTCAAGGGTGAATGGCAGGTAAGCAGCCTAATTGCTGCCCGATTGAGCGCCTTCGGCCAACGGCCGTTGTCGCGGACAAGTTCGCGTAGCTCCTCCGACAGGTTTTAAAGCAAACCGGCCTTTCAAACGGTAGGTCTGCGCAAACAGCGAACGGCCGAACCTGGCCGGGACTTGCCTGACGCACAGTCTAGCCTAACGGCAGCAACCGCTGCGTAGCTGACCTTGGGGCGAAAAACCGGAATGGCGGATTAGCACGTATAGGCCATCCGGCAGGTTCCGGAGTGTAGCGGTTACTTGAATGACAACTTTAGAGAACAGGCGAGCGGCGGGTTGTGGCCGACAGTACTAAGTGGGGTACGCGCCACATTGCGGCCATTGAAAAATTCGTGGTTTCGGCGAACGTCGGCTTCCTGGCGCAGGGCCCTACTCACCCTATCGGCCATGAACGGACGTTAATAACATCAGCCAAAACCAGTCATTGAGGAGGGGTAGGTGTAAGCTGATAATGTGGCGTTTGAATGGCAGCGTGATCGGAGTCGGGTTCCGCTGGTAGTTTTAAAGGACGCTTCCTTTTGCTCACCAAATTTCGACAGGAAACAGGAATGAACGTTAAACACATGACGGCATTGTTCGCCGGTGTATTCGTTTGCGTGCTGGCTGCCGGTACCGCGCAGGCGGAAAACCCGCCAAAGATGAAGATGACGACTGCAATCCCTGCTGGCATCGCAATGCCGGACAAAATCGACACCCGTTTGGGGACCCTGAAATTCTTCGACGGTTTTCCTGACGATGCCTCCGTCGAAAAACTTTACGACAATCTTGACTTCCAGCGAGCCGTGCAGGCCTACCTGCTCGGTCTGGCGCCAGTAAGCCAGTTGGCGAACCGCAAGGGCATCCTCGAAGTGGGGCCGGCCAACACCACCGTGCCGATCTTCGAAACGATGATGAATGCCCGCTCGCTCTTCCTGACCCCGAACAACAATACGCCGTACACCTGGTTCTGGCTGGACTTGAAAAATGGCCCGCTGGTGGTTGAGGTGCCGCCCAAAGTACTCGGCCTGGTCGACGACATGTGGTATCACTTTCTTACGGATATCGGCATGGTCGGGCCGGACAAGGGTGAGGGCGGCAAGTATCTGATCATCCCACCCAACTACAAGGGTGAAATTCCGCAACAGGGCTACCACGTGGTGCGCTCGCCAACCTTCAGTAACTGGATCGCATGGCGCACCTTCCTCGAGAATGGCGACCCGAAACCCGGTGTGGATCGGGTCAAGCAATACACCAAGATCTACCCGCTGGGACAGGAAGCCAATCCGCCGAAACTGAACTTTGTTAACGTATCCGGACGGGATTTCAATACGGTTGGCCCGGCTGAATATCCATTCTGGGAGTATCTCAATCAGGTGGTTCAGGAGGAGCCGACCGAGTCGGTCGACCCAACCACACTTGGCCTCTGGGCATCGATTGGTATTCAGAAGGGCAAACCCTTCAATCCCGATGCGCGGATGAAGAAGATCCTCACCGAGGCTGCACTGGTCGGCGATGCCACCGCGCGGGCCACCATGTACCGCTGGCGCTCACCGGAAGGCTACTACTATCCGGACACCAAGAGCGCTTGGCGCATGGGGTTCATTGGCGGCTACAAGTTTGAGGAAAACGGTGCACGCCTTCTGGACGGCTACGCGGGCTTCATGTTCTATGCAACCGGTGTAACACCGGCAATGGATTCAAAAATGGTCGGGCAAGGGTCGCAATACATGGCGGCATTCGTCGATTCCAAAGGCAAGCCGCTCGATGGCGGCAAGAACTACAGGCTCCACCTGCCGCCCAATATCCCGGTCGCCAACTTCTGGTCAGTGATCCTCTACGACAACCAGACCCGCTCGATGCTCCAGACCGACCAGCACTGGCCGGCGGTGAGCAGCCAGACCAAAGGACTGATGGTCAATCAGGACGGTTCGGTGGATGTCTATTTTGGGCCAACTCCACCGAAGGGCAAGGAAAGTAACTGGGTGCAAACTGTCCCTGGCAAGGGCTGGAATACGCTGCTACGGCTCTATGGTCCGCTACAACCGTGGTTTGACAAGACGTGGCGGCCAGGCGAGATTGAGTTGGTCAAGTAATCTCACCAGATCTTCCGCTCAAGAAGAACCCAAACGACAAAGGCGTCTCACGGCGCCTTTGTCATTCCCGGAGCTGCCGTATCCAGCTATTCAACAAACGACCGCTTTCTAAAGGTCTGAATGGCCGCAACGGGTCGGGAGTGCGAGTTCGCAAGCTTGGCAAGCTGACGTTCGACCCCAGTTTGGCGCCTGCGTCAGTTGACCACTGCACACCTGACTCTCCCTCTGCGCTCGGAGATCTGACCGCTTCAACCGGCCGGCAGGCTGATGCAGATCAGCCCACGAGAAGAGTTGGCTTGATCGCTTCGCACCCAAGCCAAGACGCACCCGCCCGGCGCATGCCCGGAAGTCCGTCAACCGCCCCCAGGACAAGTAGCGTTCAGTTGGAGCCGCGTAAGCACGATCCTCACCGTTGCGCAGCGGACCGAAGGTGCCACATCCGCGCTCCCAGCGCGTACGCCAACCCCTGCCCTTGCAGCCGCTCCCGCACGGAACTGACGTCCAGGTTGATCCCCTTGGCGATCTCCACCCGCTCGACGACGTCTATCAGGTGATCCACTCGCCCTCGAAGTGACGCTAAAAATTTTGCAAATTTTTTTTGAAATTCCTGTGCCCCTGACAGGCGGGCTCCCCCTCCCCCCGTTCTCCCAAACCGGACCCCCACTTCGGTTTTTCGTTTTTTGGGGACAGCCCCCCATTTGCTGATCCGGGTTTCGGTCCGCCGTAGGCGGCCCGGCCGAGAACCCGTGTGCCATGACTGGCCGATGGCCTTGCCATCGTTTCCTTCATTCACCGGAGTTCATCATGAAAGCCAAAGCCATTCCGCTGTCCCCTTCCCTTCCTGTCCCTGCCGATCGCCTGCTCAGGCGCTCGGCCCTCGCCGCCTTCCGTGGCCTGCGCGCGGCGGGCACCCGCGCCCGGGCGGTTCCCG
>NZ_JAEUOI010000223.1 GCF_016790145.1 Propionivibrio sp.
CCGCCTCCTGTGGCGGCGCACCGATTAGCATCATCCGGCAATACATTGAGCACCAGGCAACACCCGATTAACAACCAAGGGCAACGACGCCTACGGCGTCCGCGCTATCCATCCCCGACCAAACTCGACGGCTTCGCCTAAAGGTTGCTTCGCAACCAGATCGTTTGGACGAGGCTTTTCGCGCATTTGGGTAAGGAAAAGGAAAGAAAACAAATTCTTGGAGTTCGCATGTATTTCCCCCAAATCCAAAACACTTCAAGAGCAAGATCGCGCGTCCACCAAAGGTACGAATTACCGTCTGGATCAACCCACCCAAACAGGAGATGGCCACCAACACAGCACACGATCCTTCGACACTAAATTAATGTCTCCCGGTGCTTCAAAGTCATTGGCACGCCCCGTGCGGGCATTGCTTTAAGCGGAGAAAGCCGGATAGCGGTGTCGATACGTTTTCTTGCCCACTGTTGAGATGGCGATAAGCTGGTCGATCGCTTCTCCCATCCGCGCTGCGGTTTCGTCGAAGTAATGGGTATGAGCACCGGGGCCGATGCAGAACTCTATGCGCGTCGCTTTGGGCACATCGGCGTCGCCGGTTCCAGGCGCGTCGGACGCAACCGCATCACCGGCAGGCGTCGCCGGGTCCCAACGGGTCGGATCGTCATCACGGATCCACAGGCGGCGCCCCACGTAATCGCCACTGCGGTACGCGTTGACCCACAGCGCGACGCCGAGCTCGCCGGGAATGGGCTGGCGAGTCAGCGGGATCGAGACTTCCCGCTCGGTGAGCGGCGCCTCCGGCTGCGGCAGGCGGTAGCAGCTCCAGCCGTAAAGGTGCGGAAAGCGCAGGCCATAAAGCTGGCGCAGCGGGCAGCCCATGGTGAGGAAATAGACCGGCGTGTCCGCGTCGAACGGCCAGCGCCCGGGCTGAGCGTGCAGATAGCGCAGTAAATCCGCACTGATGACCGTCCCCTGACTGTGAGCGACAATGACCACAGCATCATATTTGCAGCCGCCGGCGTCGCGATGTCCGCCGATGTAGCGCATCAGCGAGGCATAGCGCGCCAGAATGCGCGACTTCGGGTTGTGGTTGAGCGGGTGCTCGCGTAGCCAGTTGTCCACATCGAGCGCAATGTCGAGAATCGGCCGTATCCCGACGAACAGTTTTCCGAGGCGACTGCCCAAGGCCACCACGCTCAGGGTCGTGCCGCCAAGCAGAAGACCGGCGGCTTCGAACAACCCGCTGCTGCCGATCAGCCCGGCGAGTGGCCCATACAGCCAGCCGAGCCAGAATCGATCGAAGCACGACTGAAGCGCAAGCGCTTCAGTTGCATCCCGGCAGTTGTAGAGCGGCACTCCGCCGACGGCCAGCGCCACCAACAGTCCGAACACCAGCACCGACCCGGCCAGCCGCGCGAGCCGGAAACCGTGGTCGAGCCAGAAACCGAGTTTGCGCGATGCGGCGCGGTCAGCATCGCGCGGGGCGGCGATCTCTGCAGCGACCGAGGGAAGCATCGCCCAGATCGACATCAGCAGCGAAAACGTGGTGCAGAGAAAGAATACTCTGAACAGCGGCCCGCCGCTCCGATCGAGCAGGTGTTTGGCATATTTTCCCAGTGTCTGTTCGCCGGAGCCCAGCAAATCGAAACTCGGGACGATCGAAGTCTTCAGCAGTCCGCCCCAAGATGCCTCGGCAGGCATGACCCAGAGCACCGCCGCCCAGACACTCAATGTCACGATCAGGAACAGGGACGTGGACAGCGCGAAACCGAGCCGTCCGGTCCACACCACGCGCCGCGTCCGTCGTCGCTCCGACTCAGGATCCATCGGTTGTGCAACGGGCGTGTTCCAGATCAGCCACTCTCCGGCAGACCAGGCCAGAACCTGGCCTCCGATGAGAAGCGGCCAGAATACGACCAGCGCGAGGAATACCAGCTCGACCTGGTACATGATCCAGGGAACGATGGCTTGCGCGCCGGCCGCCGCCGGTGCTTTGAGCTGTATCGTCACGCCGAGCACCAGCATGATCGCCAGGCTCGCGACGAACGTGCCGGGGCGACGATGATCGTACTTGTGCGCCAGCCACCAGACGACGGCGAAAACGATCAGCATGCCGCCGTACGTGAGCCAGTGTGCCGGCGACAGAACCTGGCCCGATCCAAGCGTCCAGCCGACGGCAAACCCCGCGGTCTGCACTGCGAACCACCACAGGAAAGGCTGCCGCGATTCCCTGTACACAAGCGCGCCTCCCACGAGGAGACCAAGCAGCGCCCAAATGACGGCAGCGCAAATGGACACGCCTTTCTCGGGTACGAGCGCGAGCACAAACAGTGCTGTCAGCAAGGGCAGGAACAAGTTGAGCAGGCCGATCGGCACCGCCAGCGTCCAGTCGCACAAGCGATGCAGAAACCGGTGCGTGCGCCAAGCGACACTGTCGGGATTGGCTTCAGCGGCCAGATCGACAGTATTGCGGCCGAGACTGCTCAGGTGGAAGAAGAGTTGGTAGAGTTCACCGACCATGCGCAACAAGCCGCTGCCTAGCCGCGAAAGATCCGCCCAATACATCTCATACACATCGACCCGGGTCCGACTGTTCTTGCCTCCCCCGATGCGCTCTGCGCTCAGGCACAGCGAGTCGTAGCTCGGCGGATCGAGCGAAGCGTCATACTGGGCAATCTGGGCACTCGTGAACTGGAGATCGATCGAGGGCTGGGCGGCTCCGCGCGGGCGCTCCTTGCCGCGCCGTTCAAGATGTGCTGCGAATTCCGAACCGAGAATGGCACGCTTCTTGGCCTTGTCCGGCTCATCGGCCGCGCTTGCTCGTTCCTCCTCCTGCAGCGGTTCGATTCGCCGAACTTCCATCCGCAGCGGCTGCTCGGCAAAATAGCCGTACTGCACCGGCCCTTCAGCATCCTGTTTCACGCGCAGCAGGAGGTCCGCCACTGAACGGACGGTTTCGTTTGCCGCCTGGTCGGCGACGCCGTGAACCGCGATGACAGCGACCCGTGCATCGTCCCCCTTTTGCAGTGTAGGGCTTGTACGTGTAGTCTCAACCATCTCCCGACTCCAATTGATTTCGCGAGGTACTGTAGGCAAGTCCCATAGATGCGCTGTCGGATGGCGTAGTGGTATGTCCTTCTCGTTAAGGATAGGAATTTCAATGCACTTTATCAAGAATATCCGGGGCCATCGAATCGTGGTCAATCGTCGAATTGACGAGCGCAGGTTCCGAAAATTTCCTGTTCGGAAGCTCGCAGCTTACTGCCAGAGGCTGATTAAGCGAGAATTTGGGTCACTTGCTCGGCGAGCATATACGGGATTTTTTGTATTCGCGAGTGACCGCGCGACCATTCAAATTGGCAGGCAACATCGAGTGGCCGACAGCCGACTGTCATGTTCCCAACTCAGGCATACCGTGAATGTCAGGAGTCGGCCCGATAGCAGCCAATGGTTAGGCGGCCATTGCTGGCGAGTGGCGAAGCTCAATGAGCTTGCCGACGGGGATGAGTTCGAGGACATAAGCTACTCCGTCAAGATCCGTGAATTCGTCCAACACAAAATTCTCGCTGAACTCATCAACGATGGTGCCCACCTGACCTTTGGCAAGGTGACTCGCCGGAACGTCTTCCAGCGTCGCAACGACATCAAGTGATTTCATCGCCCAGCCTTGCCATCAAACTGCTTCTCGCCTCAGCCTACGTTTAACTTTCGCCCGATCTCGGTGCTGCGCTGTTTCTTATTGACCGGCGGCTAGCCAGCCGCCCGCTTGCGGCGAGCCAGGTCCTCACGTTCCCCGGCATAGGCTTCGAGGGCTTTCTTGATACCCTGAGGCAGCATGAACCAGGTCATCAGGCTGGATCCAATGCACATCAGCCAGAACATCAGAAAGCCAAGCGAATAGACGGCGATCGCCGGCAAAACCACCGGTTGGCCGAGCAGATAAAGCTGCTGTGGATCGATTACGGTAAAGAACAGCACTTGAGCAATGCCGGCCGCGATGAACGACGGCCAGAGTATCCAGATGACAAGTTTCATGATGCCTCCCTCGAAAAATGACGTGCACTGCACTATACAATTTCTTCACTGTCGCTGGTAGGAGAAATGCTATGAGAAAGGGTTCTGTCCAACGTTCACCAGCGCCAGCGAAATATGGAATTCATTCCCGCAAATCGATTCCGGGGTCGATTCACTGGCCAGAATGCGGTCTGTGTAGCACCAGACTCAAGCCCGAGGCGCCGATGATCAGCATGCCGAGTGTCGCCGGCAGATCCGGCAACTGGCCGAAGACGATCCAGCCGAGCAGCATGGCCCAGATCAACTGGACGTAGAGCAGCGGCGACAGCGACGAGGCCGGTGCCTCACGGAAGGCGCGGATGAGCAGGAAGTGGCCAGTGCCGCCGTAGAACCCGAGCGAAGCGATGAGCAGGGCTTGCTTCAGTGTCGGCATTTCTCCGCTCCAGTATGCCGGCAAGACGAAAGACATGGCGACGGTGCCGACCAGCGCCGTGTAGAAAAGCTGGCGCAACGGCGGTTCGCTGGCCGAGAGCTTGCGCGTGAGGATCTGGTAGATGGCGTAGCAGAGCGCGCCGCCGAACGCGTAGACAACGCCGATGCCGACCATCGCGCCGCCCGGTCGGGCGATCAGCAGCACGCCGCAGAACCCCGTGATTGTTGCCAGCCAGCTTCTGGTCTGTAACTTCTCGCCGAGCAGCGGGCCGGCCAGCAGGGCAACGAGCAAGGGTGTAACAAAAACAATCGCTGTCGTTTCGGCCAGCGGCAGGGTGCGGAACGCGAGTTGGACGAGCAGGGTAACGCCGACCAGCATCAGAGCCCGGAAAGTCATCAGCCACGGCCGTTGTGTGACGACGATTTCGCGACCCATGCCGGGCGCGATGGCGACCAGCATGAAGACGAGGTGCACGAAGTAACGCGCCCAGACGAGCAGCGGTACGGCAAAGAAGGCGGTCAGATACTTTGCAGTGGCGTCGAGTACGGCGAACAGGAAGACGGCGGTGAGGAAGAGAATGACGCCATGCGCTGTGTGATGAGGCCTAAGGTGCACCTGAAATCCATCGGTTCAGGACGTAGCGGGCGCTGTCGATCAATTCGCCAGCGCACAGGCCGATCGGGCCACAGCCCTCGGCGACCAGACGGTCGGCGGCGTTGCCATGCAGGTGTACGGCCACGAGCAGCGCGTCGAGCGGTGGCCAGCCCTGAGCCAACAGGGCGGTGACAAAGCCGGTGAGTACGTCGCCGCTACCGGCCGTGGCCAGCCCCGGATTGCCGTTGGTATTGATGAACCACGCGCCTTCGGGTGAGGCGACAACGGTGCCGCAGCCCTTGAGCGCGACCAGGGCCGTGTAGCGCGTGGCGAGTTCGAGTGCGGCAGTGATGCGGTCGGCCTGCACGGTAGCCACGTCGCAGTCGAGAAGTCGCGCGGCTTCGGCCGGGTGTGGCGTGAGCAGGGTCGGTGCGCTGCGCGTGGCCAGTGCCACGTGCAGTTCGCCTTCCTCGGCAACGAGGTTAAGCGCATCGGCGTCGAGTACCAGCGGCAGCTCAAGCTGGCAGGCGTTTTCGAGCAGGACGAGCGCTTCGTGGCTGACGCCCATGCCGGGGCCGCAAGCCAGCGCCGTGAGTTCGGTGGCGAGCAGCTTGGCGGGCGTGCGCAGCATCAGCTCGGGCTGCAACAGGTCGAGCGCCGGAGCGTGTTCGTCGAGCAGACCGACATAGACCCGACCGCTCCCCAGCCGCAATGCGGCGCGAGCGGCGAGCAGTGCACCACCGAGCATGCCGGGCGCACCACCGAGGACTCCGGCATTGCCGTTGCTGCCCTTGTGGCTGTTGCGCGGGCGCGCTTTCAGGTGGGCTGAAAACAGCGTGCGGTCGATCGAATGGCCACTCGCCGGAGACAGGGCCTTTGAATCGAGATCGAGCGGGTCGATCGAAATTTCGCCGCAATGGTCGGGGCCGTCGGCGGTGAACAGTCCCGGCTTGGCGCCGATGAAGGTGATGGTGTGGCTGGCACGGATCGTTGCGCCGTGCAGCTTGCCGGTGTCGGCATCGAGACCGCTCGGGCAGTCGAGCGCCAGCAGCGGGCAGCCGTCGCGTGCGGCCAGTGCGTTGGCGCTGCGGATGAGGCCGGCGTAAGGATCGCCGATCTCGCGCTTGAGGCCGATGCCGAACAGGCCGTCGACGATCAGTGACCAGCGCAGCCTGACGGGAATCGCCGGGAGTGTGCTGCCACCGGTGTCGACAAAGCGCCTGAAGGCGTCTGCCGCGTCCATCGGCAGGTCGTTGGCCGGCCCGACAAAAACCACATGCGTGTCGAAGAAGCGTTCGCG
>NZ_JAEUOI010000021.1 GCF_016790145.1 Propionivibrio sp.
GGCGATAACCCGGTCCATCATGCGAGCGCACGGTGGGGATGCCTTCGTACGTTCGGATCAAACGAGCACTGTGTTCGAATTGATCGTTCCATGCCAGCCCATTGGAATGGTGCCGATTGCCAACTAACACGACATCTGTAGCGCCAGAGCCATTACACATTACATCGCGGAAAAGAAAGCTAGTTCACTCTTGCCAGAAAGGTTCAAAAATTACAGAAATGTAATTTTTCAGTCAGCCTCATGTTGGTTTCCCCTGATTAAACTCCCCGCATCTGATAAACAAATGGAAAATATTATGAAATTTCATCTCCGTTCGCTCTTCCTTATCGCGTTTATGGGTTCCGCTTCGGTCTTGGCACAAACGCTCCCCAAAGTCGACATCTACAAAAGTCCGACTTGCGGCTGCTGTGGGAAGTGGATCGAGCACATGCAAAAGAGCGGTTTCATAGTCGAAATTCACGAAGTGAATAACATTCCCGCCTCCCGCAAAAAACTCGGCATGCCCGATCAATTCGGCTCCTGCCATACCTCAAGGATTGGCGATTATGTCGTTGAGGGGCATGTTCCGGCAACTGATATCAAGCGATTGCTCAAGGAAAAGCCCAAGGCATTGGGTCTGGCCGTTCCATCGATGCCACCCGGATCGCCCGGTATGGATATCCCGAATTCCCCACCGTACGATACCTTGCTGGTTCAATCTGATGGCACGACCCGCGTTTTTGCGAAACATTAATTTTCATCGGAGAACACCATGAAAACTTTAACTGCAAGCGCTTGTATTGTCCTTATCGCGACCATTTCTGCACCGGGCATTGCCGCTAGCGAACACGACGGTCATGGCGCCATGGCGCCTGGCATGAAGATGCAGGGCCAAGCACCGACCGAGGCAAAAATGGTTGAAGGTCTGGTCAAAAAAGTAGACAAGTCTGCCGGCAAAGTCACCCTTGCGCACGGTCCGCTGCCGAACCTGGGAATGGATTTTTCCATGACTATGGTATTCCGTGTCAAGGACACGGCCTGGCTGGAGCAGATGAAGACAGGAGACAAAATCCGTTTTTTGGCAGACAACGTCAATGGCGCAATAACGGTCGTCAAGTTTGAGCCCGCGAAATAACGTCTACTTGGTGTGGCCGTTCATCAGCGACGCATTCTTATCGTTGTGTCACTCGGGCAGATCCTTGATCTTCTGGCAAATCGTCGAGGCAGCCTGAATTGGCACTTGTACTTCACAGGGAGGTTAAATGCGAGGAAATTTTCGCACGAAGGTATTCATATTGATGTTGGCGCTGGGGATTGCAACCCCAATCCTGTCGCAGGAAGTTGCCATTGGCAGAACCGTCGACAGCCTGCTCGACTATGCCAGAAGCACTAATCCGGACTATGCATCGATGCGCTACGAAGCCGATGCGGCCATCGAGCGGGTCGTGCCCGCCGGCGCACTACCTGACCCAAGATTCAGAATGGAACTCCAGGACATCACCAAGTTTGGTGAGCAAAATGCCACCTTGAACCCGAGCCGGGTCGGCAGCACCAAATACACGGTGCTACAGGAAATACCGTGGTATGGAAAACGTGATCTGAAACGCGAGATTGCCGAACTGGAGGCCGAAGGGGCGCAAGGACGTGTGCGTGGAACCTGGACCGAAATTACCGCCAAGCTCAAAATAGCACATGCCCAACTGTATATTTTGCATCGCAACGAACAACTGACGCGCGAGATTCTCGACCTTATGGTGAGACTGGAAAAGATTGCCCAGATTCGATACGCCGGCGGGCTGGCGATGCAGCAGGACGCGATCCGTGCCCAGGTCGAGCAAACCGGTATGCGTAACGACCTGATCATGCTGGAGAATGAAGGCAACATGCTGCGCGCGCGCATCAATGCGCTGTTGGCCCGGCCATCCAGCGCACGTCTTGCCAATCCCGAGGTGTTACGCCCGATCCCAGCCCCAGCGAAGCTCGACTACGCGACGCTGGAAGACCGCGTACGTGGTCGCAATCCGCAACTTTTTACTGAAGAGGCGCGCATCAAGGCCGCTGAAAAGTCCCGCGAACTGACCTACAAGAACCGTTACCCCGACTTTGCACTGGCCATTTCCCCGATCCAGTACCAGAACGCCGTCAAGGAGTGGGAAGTGATGATCGAATTCAACATCCCGCTCCAGCAAACCTCGCGCCGCGCCATGGAACGTGAATCCGAATCGATGCTTTCGGCCGCCCGGTCGCGCAAGGAAGCTACATCGAACCAGATACTTGGCGAGCTTGCCGAAAATCTTTCCGGTATCGAAGCAGCGCGGCGTACCGAGAGTCTGACGACGAACAGTCTACTGCCCCAAGCCGAATTGACCTTCAACTCCGCCCTGGCCTCCTACGAGAATGGGAAAGTGGATTTCGCCACCCTGCTCGAAGCACAACAACAAATTCGCAAAGCACGCCAAATCCAGATCAAGGCACAGGCAGAAGCGCAGATTCGTCTTGCAGATATCGAAAAACTATTAGGAGAAGATTTATGAAACTGGGGGCGGGATTGACGCTTGGCGTTATCGTTGCTCTGATCGCTGGCGGTGGTGGGTACTGGCTGGGTAACAAGGGAACAGCATTGCCTGGCGCAGGGAGTACGGCGGTTACAGCGGATACCCTCAAGACGACAGGCGAGAACGTTAAAAAAGAGCGAAAACTTCTTTTTTACCGCAATCCGATGGGCCTGCCCGACACCTCGCCGACACCTAAAAAAGACCCGATGGGCATGGACTACATCGCCGTTTTCGAGGGTGAGGACGATGATGGAAACAGCGGAGAACCGGCATCGGCCAATCAGATCAGGATCAGTACGGAAAAAATTCAGAAACTCGGTGTGCGCAGTGAAGCTGCCGAGCTTCGCAACCTCGATAAAACGGTTCGTGCGGCAGGTCGAATCGAACCGGATGAGCGAAAAACCTACGCTATCTCGCCCAAATTCGAAGGTTACGTCGAACGCTTGCATGTGAATGTCACCGGCCAGGCTGTTGGCAAGGGGCAAGCGCTGTTCGAAGTGTATAGCCCGGAGTTGGTCTCGGCACAGCGCGAATATGCCATCGCCGCGCAGGGCGTCGATTCGCTCAAGGATGCGGGGGGTCAAGCCCAGGCCGGCATGAAGCAACTCGCTGAATCGAGCCTGCTGCGACTGAAAAACTGGGACATTTCGGAAGCTCAGGTCAAGGCGCTGGCACAATCCGGCGAGACGAAACGCACGCTAACCTTCCGCTCGCCGGTAACCGGCATCGTCACTGAGAAAAAAGCGCTGCAAGGCATGCGCTTCATGCCCGGCGAAGTCCTCTTTCAGGTCGCCGACCTTTCATCGGTTTGGGTTGTCGCCGACGTCTTCGAGCAAGACATCGGTCTGGTCAAGCTGGGCGCCCAAGCCAAAGTCCGGATCAACGCCTATCCGGACAAGCTCTTTGAAGGCAAGGTCAGCTATGTTTACCCCACCCTCAACGCGGCAACCCGTACCGTACCGGTGCGCGTTGAACTCGCCAACCCCGGTCTACTCTTGAAGCCCGCTATGTTTGCTCAAGTGGAATTGCCGGTGTCAGCCAAGGGTAACGTAGTCACCGTACCGATTTCCGCCATCATTGACAGCGGAACCCGTCAAATTGTCCTGATCCAACAGGGTGAAGGTCGTTTCGAACCGCGCGAAGTGAAACTCGGCGCGCGTAGCGATAGCAACGTTGAAATTATCGAAGGGGTGAAAGAAGGCGAACGGGTAGTGGTCGCCGCCAACTTCCTGATCGACGCCGAGAGTAATCTCAAGGCGGCTGTTGGCGGTTTCGGCCACTCCGCTCACGGTGCGGCGCCCAAGGCGGGGACTGAGTCAGAGAAAGCCACACCAGCGGCCAAGGGGTCGAGTCATCACGCCGAAGGAACGGTGGACAGCGTTGACACAAAAGCGGGCACAGTCAATCTCAACCACGGCCCGGTCGACAGCCTCAAATGGCCGGCCATGACCATGGAGTTCAAGGCCGCCAACGAGACCCTGCTGCAAGCGTTGAAACCGGGTGCCATGGTGATTGTCGAGTTCGTCGAGCGCCAGCCGGGCGAATGGGTAATCACCAGCGTCAAACCGATGGTGATGGGCAAGGAGGCGGCTGCGCCAGCCCCTGTGGCCAATCCGCACGCCGGCCACTGAAGAATAGAGGGAAATTGACCATGCTGGCCAAAATCATCGACTGGTCGGGAAAAAACCGTTTCATGGTTCTGCTTGCGACCCTGTTCATCATTATCTGGGGGGTCTTCGCCGTCCTCAGAACGCCGATTGACGCGCTGCCCGACCTCTCGGATGTCCAGGTCATCGTCTATACCGAGTTTCCCGGCCAGGCGCCGCAGGTGGTCGAGGATCAAGTGACTTATCCCTTGACCACGGCCATGCTTTCGGTACCCAAATCTAAGGTGGTACGCGGCTTCTCATTCTTCGGCGCGTCCTTCGTGTACATCATCTTCGAGGACGGCACCGACATTTACTGGGCGCGTTCGCGCGTGCTGGAATATCTCAACTTCGCCTCCAGCCGCATGCCCAAAGGTGTGACACCTCAGATCGGACCGGATGCCACCGGCGTCGGCTGGGTCTATCAATACGCGTTGCTGGCCAAGGACAAGACGCTGGCCGAACTGCGCAGCATCCAGGACTGGTATGTCCGCTACCAACTGACCAAGGCGCACGGCGTCGCCGAAGTGGCGTCGATTGGCGGCTTTGTGCAGACCTACCAGGTAACGGTCGATCCAGTGAAACTGCGTTCCTACGGCATTCCGCTGATGAAGGTCGCGCAGGTCATCCGCGACTCGAACCGCGATGTCGGCGGTCGTGCCGTTGAAATGGCCGAAACCGAGTACATGGTGCGCGGCAAGGGCTATTTGCGCGGCACAGGCGACATCGAGATGCTTGTCGTCAAGAGTGACAAGGGAACGCCAGTGCTGATCCGCGACATCGCCCGTGTCGAACTCGTCCCCGATGAGCGGCGCGGCCTGACCGAGCTCAACGGCGAAGGTGAAGTGGTGTCGGGAATCGCCATGGCGCGTTATGGTCAGAATGCCCTTGAGGTCATCCACAACCTCAAGGCGAAAATCGAGGAAATCGGCCCCGGCTTGCCCGCAGGCGTGACGATTGAGACCGTCTATGACCGCTCTGAACTCATCCATCGCGCCATCGATACGCTCAAGCGAACGCTGGTCGAGGAGTCGATTATCGTTGCGCTGGTGTGCGTCGCCTTTCTCATGCACGTACGCAGCGCGCTGGTCGCCATCCTGATGTTGCCGGTCGGCATTCTGATGGCGTTCATCGCCATGCGCTCGCTGGGGATGAATTCCAACCTGATGAGCCTCGGCGGTATCGCCATTGCCATCGGGGCGATGATCGACGCCGCAATCGTCATGATCGAGAACGCGCACAAACATTTGGAGCGGCTACCCGAGGGGCACTCAAGTAATGATCGCGTAGAGGCCATGCTTGCTGCGTGCAGGGAGGTCGGCCCGGCGCTCTTCTTCTCGCTGCTGATCATCACCGTCTCCTTCCTGCCGGTGTTCAGTCTGGAAGGCCAGGAAGGCCGTCTCTTCTCGCCGCTGGCCTACACCAAGACCTTCTCCATGGCGGGTGCAGCGATACTTTCAGTAACGCTGGTCCCGGTATTGATGATGCTGTTCATTCGCGGCAAGATTATGCCGGAGTCGAAGAACCCGGTGAACCGCTTCCTGATCTGGGTCTATCGACCGATCATCGCGGCGGTCATGCGTTGGAAGAAACTGACGATCGTTTTGGCGTTGATCATCTTGGGCGTCTCGATCTACCCAGCCTCAAGACTCGGCTCCGAGTTTATGCCGACTCTCAACGAGGGCACGCTACTCTTCATGCCGGCATCGCTGCCGGGCATGTCGATCACCAAGGCCGCCGAGCTGATGCAGACGCAGAACAAGATCATCAAGAGCTTCCCTGAAGTTGCTTCGGTTTACGGCAAGGCCGGTCGTGCCAATACGGCGACTGACCCGGCGCCGACCGAGATGTTCGAGACGGTGATCAACCTCAAACCACAATCCGAATGGCGTGCCGGTTTGACTACCGACAAACTGATTGCCGAGCTTGACAAGGCTCTGCAATTCCCCGGCGTGGCGAACGCCTGGACGATGCCGATCAAGGCGCGTATCGACATGCTGTCGACCGGTATCCGGACGCCGATCGGCATCAAGGTCTTCGGCAAGAACCTGGAGGAAATGGAGAAGCTGGCCAAGGAAATCGAAGCCGTAGTGAAGACGGTTCCCGGCACCACCAGTGCTTTTGCCGAACGCATCACCGGTGGTTTCTATCTCAACATCGAGCCGGATCGCGAACAACTGGCCCGCTATGGACTGGCCATTGGTGACTTGCAGGACGTCATCGGCACCGCACTCGGTGGCGAAATGGTAACCACCACCGTCGAAGGCCGGGAACGCTACGGCGTCAGCGTGCGCTATCCGCGCGAGATGCGTTCCGACCCACAGCAAATTGCCCGCGAGGTACTGATCCCGACCATGGACGGCGCCATGATTCCCCTGGGGCAAGTGGCCAAGGTCGTGGTCGCCAAGGGAACGCCAGGCATCCGCACCGAGAACGGGCTGCTTTCGGCCTATATTTATGTCGACATCCGAGACCGGGATATCGGCGGCTACGTCGCCGATGCGAAGAAGGCGGTGGCCGAGCAGGTCAAGTTCCCAGCGGGCTACTACGTTGCCTGGAGTGGTCAGTTCGAGAATATGGAGCATGCCATCGAAAAAATGAAGGTTGTCATCCCGGTCACATTGCTGTCGATCTTCCTGCTGCTCTATCTCAATTTCCGGCGCATTACCGAAACCGTCATCGTCATGCTCTCGGTGCCCTTCGCACTGGTCGGCGGCGTGTGGTTGATGTGGTTTCTCGGTTATAACCTCTCGGTGGCTGTGGCGGTTGGCTTCATCGCGCTGGCCGGGGTCGCCGCCGAAACCGGCGTCATCATGCTGATCTACCTTGATCACGCGTGGGAAGCGATCAAGGCGAAATGCCGCGCTGAAGGACGCACACCGAACGTCGGCGATCTCTATGAAGCCGTGATGGAAGGTGCAGTCGAGCGCGTGCGGCCGAAGATGATGACCGTGGTGGCGATCATGGCCGGCCTGCTACCGATCATGTGGGGCACCGGTACCGGTTCGGAAGTCATGAGCC
>NZ_JAEUOI010000023.1 GCF_016790145.1 Propionivibrio sp.
CGCCAGCAGGGCTGGACTTCAGGGCGACCGGGGTCGCCGATGAAGGCTGTGCAGACACGATGTCCACAGAAAGCCCTTGCAGTATTGCGCAGGGCTTATCCGGGCTCAAGCCAGCGATCTGAATTGCCACCCGCAAGCGCCTGGGAGGTCAGGGGATTTGGCTGATGAATGCGCCGCGGACAGCAACAGGCAAGCCACCTTGAGACGTTCGCAGACCATACGCCGCCTCGAGTCAGCCCCCCGTTGTGCGGAATATCGCTTCAGTTGGGCACTGTTGCACATCACAACTGACCACCCAAATTCCTCATCCTGACCACGCTGATGTCATCTGATAGCAACCTGCCAGTGCTCGATGATTCCGGAAAGCAACCTTTCAAGCGGCGGCCGTACCCTGAAAACTGCCGAAAGGCCAATTCACACTCTTCGGCCTGAGCTGCCATCCAAGGCATGCTGCTTGGACGACTGCACCTTGGCGCATTGCCGCCGTTCGGCCTTTTCGGTTGAAAAATCGGAGTCAGCGAATCTGAGCGGCGGCTTACCGAAAAACGCTACTCACCCTATCGACCCTCAGCGGTCCGTCAATGTGAAAAATTAAACGGCAGCATTGCAAGGCTTTAGCGCCGGTATCCGCATCCCGGTGCTTGCTGTAAATCCGGCCTGCGTTTCGAATATGGCGCCGCGAAGTCCGGTGCTGGTGCGATGGGCCCTTTGTCAGTCAGTCGATGCGCGCAAGACTAGATAAACGGGTTTCCCCCATGACGGCCCCCAGAAGTGAAGCCTCAACGGAGCTCTACTCCCAAAACCATGGCTAGAACAATTCCGACCAACTTCACCAAGAACCGCTTTGTGTGGTATGAGTCGAACCGTTCTGGACTGCACGATCTATCGCTAGTTGATATCTATGCATAGTGACCGCTATGCACAAAGCTTTACATAGCGACCCTATACGGCCTGGCTGTCATATGAAAATCGACTGACTGCTTAATCTCCGGCATCGGTTATAGGTTGCGGTAACGGAACTGTTAGCCTCACGCAAATTTCTGCCACTAACAGTGAATGTGCTGCCGGTGGTGAGAGTCTGGAAAGTGCGGATGTTTATGCGTCGTCGGATGATGCCAGTGCACATGGTGATGTTTGTTACCAACTGCCTCCGCATCGTCATGCTCATGCTGGTGATGCTTGTCGTGAATGTGTTCATGATGTTCTGTTAGATGCAACCAGGTACCTAGCGCCATCAAGGCACCTGCCAAAAGTAGCGGCGCCGTTACGGGCTCACCCATCAGCAAGGCCAGTAAGGCGCCGAAGAACGGCGCGACCGAGAAGTAAGCTCCTGTGCGTGCGGTGCCAAGGTGACGCAAGCCAACTACGAATAGAGCTAAACTCACGCCATAGGCAAGAAAACCCACCACCATTGCACCAGCCAAGTTGGGAAGTGCTGGAATGGAAGCGCCTAGCGAGAAGGCTAGTATCAAATTTACAGCACCGGATACCAGACCTTTCACAGAGGCAATCCACGTTGCATCCGTAAGCGAGATTTTGCGCGTCAGATTGTTGTCTATACCCCAAGCCAAGCAGGCACCAAGGATAGCCAGCGGCGGCCACAACCCATCGAACCGTGCTTCTCCCGGCCAGTTCAGGACGACCGCACCTGCCACGATGGCCACCATCCCCAGAGCAATTCGTCGGTCGAAATTTTCCTTGAAAGCGAACCATGCAAGCAGCGCGGTAAAGAAGCCTTCGGCATTTAGCAAGAGTGAGGCATCCGACGCTGGCATGCTGGTCAGGCCGATCATCAGCAACACAGGAGCGAAGATGCCGCCCGCCATAATTGCTGCGGCAAACCAAGACATTTCATTTCGAGGAAGGCGAACGGCTGGTGCGCAGATCATGCGACGATACAGTGCCAGTCCAACCCCTGAGCCAAAATAGAGCAAGCCTGCCAACAACCACGGACTCACCACATCGAGCAGCCATTTCGAGAGCGGTGTTCCCGCGCCGAACAATAGGGCGGCTCCGAGTGCTGCAGGCACGCCGGGTTTGGAAAAACCTTCCTTCAAATTCATGTTTTCAGCCTTCAAGCAGCAATAAGTCAATGATAAGCGAGGAACTCCCAAACGACCAATGACTGCTACTTGC
>NZ_JAEUOI010000078.1 GCF_016790145.1 Propionivibrio sp.
TTGGATGTAATGCCTATATCGTAGGCCCTGATCCCCGGACCTTCTCCCGCAGGGCGAAGGGTGCAAACCCCCTTTCACTGTGGGAGAGGGAGAGGGTGGGTTGAGGGCCTCGTTTTAACGCAGGATATCCTCGATGGCATCAACCACCATGCCGGTGCCGACAGCGATGATCAGAATATCGCCGGCAATCTGGACATAGCGGTAATCAGGCGGCGGTACAGGCAGGCGAATGAGCAGTTCCCTGGGTAACGCGTAGTACTTGATATCCCTGGCGAGTGGATGGCCCTTTTGCCATTTTTTCGCTTGCCCCGGTGCTTGGCAGCCATTGTGCTTTTTTGCCAGACCCGGCGGGCAATTACCCTTGCGTGCCTGGGACCCGTAGTACTCGCTGATAATGCGGCGATCATCGCTGCTGAAGCTGATCACGAGCGCGCCAGCGTGCCGATTGTCGTCACGATCCAGGTCGCTGCGCTCCTTCCCTTCCTTGTTCTTGCCGCCGCCCGCCCAACTGGGCTTGTCGGCCGATACGCCACCCGCCATCAAGGCAAGGGCGATGCCCATTGCGATGAGGCGAAGCGATGATTTCGTTGAGTTTCCCGTCATGATGGCTCCTGTATGTTTTGAGACTGCCGGTGTGTCAAGACTACGATGCCCAAGGTCGAATACAGGGGCGCTGCGTTGTTTTATCGCGCAGCGCCCCCTGGGATGTGTTGCTGGCTTGCCGCTGCAAGCTCGGCCCGTGCCGACGCAATGACCCGGATTGCAGAACGCATCAAGAGCAGCACCAGGCAGGATGCCACCACAATGTCCGGCCAACCTCTGCCGGTGAGCCAGACCGTACCGGCAGCGACAAAGACCGACAGATTCGAGGCAATGTCGTTGCGCGAACACTCCCACACCGAACTCATATTGACGTCTTCATGCCGATGGCGCCAGAGGAGGAAGAGGCAAAGAGAATTCGCAGCAAGGCCGAGAAGGCTGAAGATACCCATCACCTCGAAAGTGGGGACAGAAGGTGCGAGCAGCTTCGACACAATCTGAACGGCAACGCCACAAGCGGCAAGGAAAATCAGCCCGCCCTTGAACAAGGCCACTCTGGCCTTGGCCGCATGGCCTCTTGACACTGCATAAATGCTCAGGCCATAGGTCAATGCGTCACCAAGATTGTCGAGGCTGTCGGAGAGCAGAGCGGAAGAGCTTGCATAAAGGGCGGCGACAACAATGACGAAGAACATTGCGGCGTTGATAACGAGAACGAGCCTGAGGGTTCCTCGCTGCTTCTCGCGCAACGCATTCAGAGAACATCCGCTGTCACAACAAGCGCTCATGGCGTGACCCCCAGATTGAAAACGCTATTGTGACAAAAAAAAGGGCTGACCGCCCGTAACGCAGAGCAAGCTAAAGTTCAGGGAAGCACCGATCAAGTCTCGAACCGTCATTCCGGCGGAAGCCGGAATCTGACCGCAGGGAATGCAGAGCCACAAAAGCCAGGGCACTGGACACCGGCTTCCGCCAATGTGACGGATTATTCGGCGTTGCCGTGGCCATTTTTCTCATACACCTCGACAGCAAGCAAGAGGCTGGTGCGATGAAGCCGCGCAACTTCCTGCCATGACTCGCCGCTCAGCGCCGATTCAAGCGCCCAAAGTAAATTGAGGCTCACCTTGCGGTTGGCTCTTTTGGCCATCACATAGGCGGGTACCGAACCGAGAGCACGAAGCTGCGCGATTGAACCAACGCCCGCGCGGGTAAGCATTTCCTGCGATTTGGGACCAAGATTCCTGAGGTCTGCGATGGATTTCGGCTCAGCCATAATCAGGCGATTCGAGATTGACGAAGCTTCCACCCAACCGGCGGGCCGCGCCGATGCTTGCCAGGTTGAAGAGACGTGTCGACCCGTCCGGTCGGCGCCGGGTCAGGCCGAACCGGGGGCAGACGGTACCAGGCCGTAACGGTTCATGACGGCAACAAGTTGCGCTTTATCCAGCGGGCCTGCCGCGTTCATCACCGCAGCGACGTCTTTGAAGTACTGCGCCCCAATGTCCGGAGACAGTATGATCAGCGCCCGGGCGGGGCAATCAAACGGATTGGAGAATGCGTGCACGGTGCCTCGTGGCGTATGCATGCTCTGCCCAGGCCCGAGGTCTCGCGTATCGGGGCCGACGCTATAGCGAAGCATTCCCTCGAGGACGTACACCAGCTCCTCGTTGTTGGAATGACTATGGGGGGGTGGAACATTCGACGCCGGCGGTACGGTGAGTTCAAACATGCCCATGCTCGCGCTCTGCGAACCGTCGATGAGGTAGCGGATGCCCAGTTGTCCGACCTTGATTTCAATTGTGCTCATAGTGTGTTGGCCTGGTTGGTGGTTGGTGGAAATTGTGCCGTCCAACGTAGCGCTCAGCGGAGCGCCGCTTTGCGCTGCACCGCCGCGTTGTGCGTCATGCGGCCTTCTGCCGCACAAGCTTCACTTGAAGCTCACAACCAACAGCTTGCGCATACCGTTTGAGCGTTGCGAGCGACGGGGCATGCTTTCCAGCAGACTCGAGCCGCGAAACCGCGCTTTTGGTTGTTCCCATCCGTTCCGCAACGGCGTCTTGCGTCAGGCCCGCACGGGACCGAGCCTTGAGCATTTGGCCGGCAACCTGGTACTCAAGGGCAAGGGCGTCATAGGCTTCGGCAAACCCCTTGCGGGTTGCTGCCTTGGCAAGGAATTCTTTGTGCGAATGGTGTACGGGCTTGAATTTCAGTTCAGCCATTTGAAACCTCCTTCATGCGCCTGCGCGCCAACTTCAGTTCTCGGTCGGGTGTTTCCTGAGACTTCTTGATGAAAGCGTGCAGGACGACAACCCGTTTGCCAACGAGAAAGCAGTAGAACGCTCTACCAAGCCCGGAACGCCCGCGCGGCCGGAGCTCAAACAGGCCGTCTCCGAAAGCCCGCGAGTGCGGAAGCCTGAGACTCGGTCCATGTTCAATAAGCAGTTCGGCCAAGCGTGCGTAGTCGGCGAGGACGTCCACGGGCCACGATTCAATGTCGTGTAGCCTCGCGCGTGGGAGTACTCGATCTCGAAGGACATGGTCGGATGTTAGCAAATACGCGAACACGAATCAATGCGCGCTACCCTCACAAGTCGTAGGGGACGGGCAGTAATAGGGGGCGACCACGGTTATCTCTGAGTACGTTGATTTTGACTCGAAAACCCGTGGTCTGTCCCCCTATTGTCCCTTTGATTTTGTACCTAAACGGATGTAACCGGAATACGAAAGCAGACGTTCAACGCTGGAGGTAATGGGTACGTAACAGGCTTGCCGATAGAGCGTTCCACTTGACCGAAAGACTATGCGTATGTTGTACCAGTACTATATTCAAAATATTTACTACTGAATACCCAGGCAGCAACTAGCCCCACCAATATCAATAGAATTGTATCCGGCTCGGGGATATGAAACTGACCATGGATAAAGGAGTCTGGGGTCTGGTGGATGCTATAAAGGTTGATATCCACATAATCCGCACCAACGCTCCATGTGAGTCCACCGAGATTGGTATCAAGGACAAGAGCAAACGGAACAATCTGGCCTGGCAGGAAATTGAGGTCGCTCAATCGAAGTACAACGCCGTTTTGCCACCCGTTCAGGCTCATGAAATCAATATCGAATGAGAGGTTGTCGACATCCAGTTTGAAGGCGCTACTGTACTGTTTTTGATCCGAATTGCCATTAACCACCTGGAATGGCGCGTCAAGGCCATAGCAACATACGCGGCCAACTCCATAGAAGGGGTCGAAAATAGTCCGGACTACAGCAGCATCAATCGAATCGCCTGCCAGACCAACGGGGGCTGCATTTGCGTTGAGGCCCCATAACGCAACCCACATGGAAACAACCAATCCTAATAATTTTTTCATTCAAACTCTCCCTAGTTTACCTTCAAAATCAGTCAACCTCGTAAAAGCAAGGCAGCTCAAAAAATTGATATTCAACGGACCCACCGGTCGGTTTTGTAATTATGTAATTATAAACGGACACGATAACGTTGATGTTCTGATTAGAGCTAAAAGGAGCTAAAAGAAAGGAGCTAAAGGGTCAGCATCCAATGGCACTACCTTAGCGCATCGTCATGATATTTCTGCTGTTGTTTGAGCAGTTCGGCTTTAAGGATGTGGCGTGGCTTAGTGAGGAGTGAGCGCGGCTTGGGTCGTCGCTTGACGGCGCGAGGTTCGACCCGGTCAGGCCGATGCGGCAGTCGTAGTCGTGCAATGCCGGCGAGAAGATAGACGCGACGTAGAGTCAGTCGTCCGCGTGGTGCATGCCGCAGATTTTCCTCGAAGGCGCGGACCAACTGCAGGGTCGCCTTTGGTCCAAAGGGGTCAGTGACATTTCCCATTTTGCAGCGTGCCATTGGGGGGAGGCATTTAACCTTAATGAAATTTGGAATTGACCCCAATGGCACTCTACTTCACGTTACGGTTCGGGGCAGGACTGATTACTGGCGGGGATGAGGCGAAACAATAACCCTCCCTAATCCAAAGTCATAAACGGCGGGTCGGTAATCTGCTGAAGGGATTCGTTAATTAGCCGCCCCCAATCTGCCGACAGCTGCGTGAAATATGCATCATTTTCCATGATACGGCGTCGGATGATAGGCTCGGAGCGATCTGCCGGGACAACGATCAGGTCAAACGGGAGTCCAACCGAAAGGTTCGAGCGCATTGTGGAGTCAAAGGAAAGCAATCCGACCTTTACGGCCTCATTGAGCGTTGAATCCCATTGGAGCGCGCGGTCGAGGATGGGTTTGCCATATTTGAGTTCGCCGATCTGGGCGAATGGGCTGTCCGGCTGGCACTCGATGAAATTGCCTTCGGAGTAAACCAGGTAGAGCATGAGCGGCCCTTCGCCGACCCGACCGCCGAGCAGGAGCGACACTTCGGCGTTGATACCTGTGCCATGAAGCGTGCGGGCAATGTCTCGCCGTGCATTGGCCAAGGCTTCCCCAACGAGCTGGGCGACGCGAAACATGGTGGGCATCGTCGCTACGGTGCGTATTGATGTATCTTCGCTTTGTGGGTCGAGTCCTTCGGCAAGCATCGAAAGCATCGCCTGCGTGACAGAAAGACTGCCGGCAGATGCACAGATGATCAGCCGATCCGCATCGTCGGCCAGAATGTGCAGCTTGTTATAGGTCGAGATATTGTCGATCCCCGCATTGGTGCGGGTATCGGAGATGATCACCAGCCCGGCCTTGGGCCGCATTCCTATGCAATATGTCATTTTTCCGGTTTACCTTTGTCAGTCCAAGATGATGTGATGAAAGACTATGCCTGCGACTAACTCATCGCAACCCGAACTCCGACATCGAGTTCCTTAATCCCTCCGCCACGCCGTTTAACAGAAAGCGGCGTCGAGTCTCCGGCGTCAAGCCCGACCGCAACCGCGGCAGTGCGAGTTTTTGGTGTTCGCCCGGCTTCGACGCTGACCGCGCGATTGACAACAGAGTTTAACGCGATGTCACATTCCAAACTTGCAGTACCGGCCCCTCAAGGTATTCATGAAGCCCGGTCGCGATAATCTGTTCGATTGCTGCGCTGCCGAATACGGTGTGGGGGCGGCTCAACGTGTCGGTTTGAAGTCCACAGCGAGCTGCGCGAGCAGGCGTGCACCGAAACCGGTGCAGCCCAACGGGTGCCAGGTGCGGCCTTCTTCGTTCTGGGAGGGACCGGCGATGTCGATGTGCGCCCACGGTGTTTCACCGGCGAAGTGCGACAAGAACAGCGACGAGGCAATCACGTCGGGCGTGTCGGGCGACGCGAGGTTGGGCAGGTCGGCGACGCTCGAGCGGTCGAACTTGCGGCGGTACGGCTGCCATAGCGGCATCTGCCAGACCGGCTCGTCGGTCGCGTCGGCCGCCAACTTGACCTGCTCGACAACGCCCTGGTCGGTGCCGAGCACAGCGGCCATGTCGGGGCCGAGTGCTCTGACGGCCGATCCGGTGAGCGTTGCGATGTCGACCACTGCGTCACAGTCGGACTCGTCGGCCAGCACGAGAGCGTCGGCCATGACCAGGCGGCCCTCGGCGTCGGTGTCGACCACCTCGACGGTGGTGCCGTTACGGGCGGTGTACACGTCGCCCAACCCGATCGCCGTACCCGAGGGCATGTTGTCGGTGCACATCAGCCAGCCGGTGACCTCGGTGGTGCAGCCCAGCTCGCCGAGGGCGGTGAACGCCGCGATGACCGTCGCGGCGCCCGACATGTCGTTCTTCATCTGCGCGTGCACACGGTTCGAGGGCTTGATCGAGATGCCACCGGAGTCGTACATGATCCCCTTGCCGACCATGCCGAGCCGCCCGGTCACCGATCCCTGCGGTCGGTAGGACAACTTCACCATGCGTGGCGGTTCGGCGCTGCCTCTGGTGACCGCCATGAGCCCACCGAGGCGCAACTGTGCGATCGCATCTTCGTCGAACACCTCGACACCGAAGCCGAACTGCGCACCGAGGCCGACACACAGCTCGGCGAACGTGGAGGCGGTCAGGTGGCTGTGCGGCGTGTTCGCCAGATCACGGGCCAACGTCGTGGCGCGCACCATCGCTGTCCCTCGCGCCACCCCGGCGTCATCGCCACCGACTACCACCAGCCGGTCGACCGTCGTGGAGCCCGACCCTCGGCCGATCGCATCATTGCGGTGCAACGCCTCGTAACGGTAGCGGGCCAACACGACGCCCTCGATCGCAGCAGCAGTCGCGTCAGTCACCGACACCTGGGTGCCCTCGGGCAACCGCAGAGCCAACGAACCCTGCCCACGCGCCACCGACGCGAACGCCGCCGCAGCGTCACGCCAACCCGCAACGCTGAGCGCAGCGGCGTCGCCGATGCCGACGAGCACCACGACCTGACCTGCCGCCGCTGGCATGACCAACACCGAGCCGACCGTCGCGTCGAAGCCGGCCAACGCGAGCGCCGCCCGGTCGGACCCGGCCTCGGACGGGGGCTCACCGCTGGTACCGACGGGTACGCCGAGCACGGTGGCGTCAGGCGCGGCCGCGGCCACGGTCACCATCGCAGTTGCGGCGAGCGACGGGATCGGGGAGAACTCTTCAGACGAAGGCATGACGGGCTCTTTCAATTCAACCATTTTCACCGAAGTATCCCTACACCTTTCGCCCATTGTCAACCGAAATTCCCCGCCAGATTTTCCGCCAGGTTCGTCCGATCTATCCTGAAATTCGTCTCTGTTACCCTGAAAACGCACCTCGCCTTTCGTTTTCAGGGTAACAGACACGAACGCCCCCGTCGGGCAGCATCAGAAGCTTGCCTTACCACGCGATCCGCTGATCGAACTCGAACTCCGGAATCGGCTGCGCAAGCAGTGCATCGTCGCTCTGCCTTGCCGTCGCCTCCCACAGCGGAGAGCCTCTCGCCGGAGCGATGCGAGGCGGGTCGACCGGTTCACCCCGATGGGTGAGGATCGCCCGGATCGCTTCGCCTTCGTCGACGGGGTGGCCTCGGGCCATGAAGGCGAAGATCTTCATCGTGCCGCCGCATTTCGGGCAGATGAGGGGGAACACTTCGTCCCACAGGGATTTCCGTTGGTCATAAATGCGCGCCAGCAGCATCGCCCACACAAACCTTGCCGCCCGGCGGATTGGCGTTTTCTCCGTTACGGCCTCGGCTTTGTCTTTGTTATTTCTGGCGATTCCGGCGCTGCGCGGCTTTATCGCGCAGCGTCCGTGTGGACTGCCGGGTTGGGCGTCGCTGGTAAAACCGAAGGCGCCAATCGTGCGTGCTCATTCGCCATGCGGCAGGTTCAGGTTAGCGTAACCGGTGCCTGATCGGCGCCCTTGACTACGTGGAAATTGCGAAGAGGTCGGAGCGCAGCGGATTGGCGGCGAAGCGTTGCTTCCACTGCCGTGGGGTGAGTTGGGCCACGTCGGCGGCCGGGTGCTGGCCAACCCGCTGGAGCACATCGACCAAATAGGTATAGAGATCGATATCATGGAGCCGGCAGGTGGCGATCAGGCTCTGCGCGATGCCCACGTACTTGGCGCCGACCTCGGTCCAGCAAAAAAGCCAGTTGCGGCGACCCATCGGCACCACGCGCAAGGCGCGCTCCAAGTGGTTGGTATCGATCTGAACGTCCGGGTCGGACAGATACACCTCAAGGGCGGCCCGGCGCTCCCGCACATAAGCCATGGCGCTGGTAAATGGCGAACTGGGCAGCAAGCCCTGGGCCTCAAACTGGACATCAATCCAGGCAAAGAACTGGTGGACCACCGGCCGCGCCTGCGCAAGCCGGTAGGCGCGGCACGCCTCGCCGACGAGTTTGGCCTCGCGGATCTGTTTCTCCACACCGTAGAGCGTGCCGATCATGTCCAGCGCCTGGGCCGCCCGCTCGGGCTCGACCGACTGCGCATCGAAGAACTTCCGCCTTGAATGTGACCAGCATTGAGCGTGCGTGAGCCCGCATTTTTCAGCGTAGCGTTCGTAGGCGGCATAGCCATCGGTGAGCAGCACCGCCCCCTCGGGCGGCGGGCCGGTACCCAGGGTCTGCTCGATGAACTTGCCACTGCGGCCGGCGTGATAGACGAAGCAGATTTCATCAAGCTCGCCATAGACCGGCCAGAAATAGCCGCTCTTCATCTTGCCCGGACCGGCACGGCCGGCTTTGATCGGGGTCTCGTCCATCGCCTTGACCCGGCTCGTGCGGATCGAGTCGAGCTGGGCGGTAAAGACCGGTTCGAGCAGGGACAGGGCGGCGTGGGTCAGTTGCGTGAGCCACGGGCGCGAGACCTTGATGCCGTTATCCACAAGGCGCTGGTGCTGGCGGTAGAGCGGCTGGTGGTAGCAGAACTTGTCGGTGACGAGCCCGACGACAAAGCTCACGTCGGCGCGGCTGCCCTCGATCACCCCGATGGGTGCGGGCGGGCAGGAGATGATGTCGGTGTCGCGGCGCTTGATCACCGGGCGCACGTACTTGAGAATGACGTAGCTGCCCGGGCGCTGGGCGAGACGATGGCTGATCTTCTCGCCAATGACCTCGTACTGGTCTGCGCTGAGCCCTGCGGCGTCGGGGTTGGGCACGGCAATCGTCTCGACCGGCACGCGCGTTTCGTCGAAGAACAGCGCCGAGGCGTCCGCCTTGGCGTAATCGGTGGTCTGGGGCCGGCGGTGGTGGGCGGCGACCTCTTTGCCCGGAAGGGGTGGCGAGGATTCGGGTACCGGCAGATCAGCCAGATTCATTTGGTGGGGATTGGCCTCAAGCCAACGCTTCTCGCTCTTCTGACCAAAAATCTGCCGACGAAACCAGTCGAGCTGGTGGTTGAGCGTCTGAACTTCGCGCTTTATCGCCTCCAGCTGGCGGCCCAGAACCAAGTGCTCGCCAACCAATTCGACGACTTGCTCAGCCGTCCATCGGGCGGCTTCTTCGGGTGTCGGAATGGCGGTCAGGGGCATCGAATGCATAGCTCGTATTTTACCAGGAAACCCAGCATTCATGCGGGTTTGCAGTCATATTTAGGCAGCGTAAAGCGCTTTTTGAAGCGCGCTGGCTCGATCCCTTCGAGCATCAGTTTCAACCCCGTCCAGTCCATCTCGCGGCTGGCTACTTTCGACCAGTCAGATACGAAACGACCCGATTCGAGCCGTTTGGCCCAGATGCAAAAGCCACTTCGATCCCAGTACAAGACCTTCATTTGGGTCGCGCGCCGGTTGATGAATACAAACAGGTGCCC
>NZ_JAEUOI010000091.1 GCF_016790145.1 Propionivibrio sp.
TTAATTTTTTCACAGCCTCTGAGATTTCATTTGCCGCATGAGGCGCCGTCGGCGCGTTTCATTCCGAGCTTGACCATGATCAATTCGGCCGGACAAAAACGGGTGAAGCCGCTCTGCAACAGATTGGCGCCGACAAAGGCCGTGAACCACAGGAAGTTCTTCGAGATGAAGAGCGGGCTGCCTTCGACGCCGAGGGCGAGTGAGATCAGGATGAAAGCGCCGGCCATGATGCGGATGGCGCGCTCGGTAGTAAATGTATTCGTCATGCGATGTGCTCCTTATGAAAGGCGGCGAAATAAAGCACCGGGATGACCACCAGCGTGAGCAGGGTGGACACGAAGATGCCGAAGATCAGGCTGATCGCCAGCCCGTTGAAAATCGGGTCGTCGAGAATGAACAGTGCGCCGAGCATGGCCGCCAGACCGGTCAGCGCGATCGGCTTGGCGCGCACGGCAGCGGACTGGATGATGGCTTCGCTGAATTCCATTCCCTCCGCCACCTGCTGGCGGATGAAATCGACCAGCAGGATCGAGTTGCGCACGATGATGCCGGCTAGCGCGATCATGCCGATCATCGACGTCGCGGTGTATTGCGAACCGAGCAAGGCATGGCCGGGCATGACGCCGATGATGGTCAGCGGGATCGGCGCCATGATGATCAGCGGCACCAGATAGCTCTTGAAGTGCGCCACCACCAGCAGGTAGATGAGGATCAGGCCGACGGCGTAGGCAATGCCCATGTCACGGAAGGTTTCATAGGTGACCTGCCATTCGCCGTCCCACTTGATGCTGTAGCCGGCGTAGGGGTCGGCCGGCTGGCGGATGAACCACTCGCCGAGGGTGCCGCCGGCATTTTCCACACTGTCCAGCGATTTGCCGGCAATCTCGCCGCGCGCAGCGAACATCCCGTAGAGCGGCGAATCGAGCTTGCCGCCCATGTCGCCGTAGACATAAACCACGGGCAACAGATCCTTGTGATAAATCGTCTTTTCGCGCGGCTGTTCACGCACCTCGACCACTTCGGAAACCGGCACCAGAACCCCTTCGCGCGAGCGTACCTTGAGCTTGAGCAGGGCATCGAGCGAGCTTTGCCTTTCGGCCGGCAGCGTTACGCGCACCGGCACTTCGAATTTTGAATCGGCGTTATGCACCGGCGTGACATCCTCGCCGGCCAGGCCCATGCGTACGACCTCGACGATATCGCTCTGCGCTACACCCAGCAGCGCGGCCTTGCTTTGCAGGACGTGCAGCACGGTCTTTTTGGCATCCGCTTGTATCGAATCGTCGATGGCGACGAGGTCGGGGGTTTTCTCCAGAACCTTGCGCACTTCCCTGGCCACCGCAATCTGGCCCCTGTAGTCCGGCCCATAAACTTCGGCGACGATCGGCGACATCACCGGCGGCCCCGGCGGCACTTCGACGACTTTGGCGTTGCCACCCGCCTTGCGGCCGATCGCTTCAACGGCATCACGGACAGAGATGGCGATCTCGTGGCTCTTGCGCGAACGTTGATGCTTGTCAGCCAGGTTCACCTGAATGTCGCCCGACTCCGGCGCGCTCCTCAGGTAGTACTGACGCACCAGCCCGTTGAAGTTGATCGGGCTGGCCGTTCCGGCATAGGCCTGGTAGTCGGTGACTTCCGGCACCCTGGCAACCTCGGCGCCGATCTCGCGCAACACTCGCGCCGTTTCCTCAAGCGGCGTACCGACCGGCATGTCGAGAACGATCTGGAACTCGCTCTTGTTGTCGAAAGGCAGCATCTTGAGCACGACCAGCTTGACCACGGCCAGCGCGACCGAGCCAAGGATCAGCAGGAGGATGACCAGCAACAGCTTCTTGCGCGCCGCACCACCGGTGCGCGGAGCGAGGAAGGGGGAAAGCAAACGCCTGAACAACTTTTCCAGTTTCCCGCTCTTCTCGGTGCTCTCTGTGACCTCCGTGTTCAATGATCTTGCTTTGCTTTTCATCAGCCGTGCCGCCAGCCACGGCGTCACGACAAAAGCCACCGCCAGCGAGATGAGCATGCCCATCGACGAGTTGATCGGGATCGGGCTCATGTACGGCCCCATCAGGCCGCTGACGAAAGCCATCGGCAGCAGCGCGGCGATCACCGTGAAGGTGGCGAGGATGGTCGGCCCGCCGACTTCATCGACCGCCTGCGGAATGATTTCAAGCAACGGCTTGCCCGGATGCAGCGTCTGCCAGCGGTGGATATTCTCAACTACGACAATGGCATCATCGACCAGAATGCCGATCGAGAAGATCAACGCAAACAGCGAGACGCGGTTCAGCGTAAAGCCCCAGGCCCACGAGGCGAACAGCGTTGCGGCGAGCGTCAGCGTCACCGCCACACCGACGATCAGCGCCTCGCGCCTGCCGAGCGCAAAGAAGACCAGGAGGACGACGAAGGCGGTGGCGAAGATCAGTTTGCCGATCAGTTTCTGCGCCTTGTCGGTCGCCGTTTCACCGTAGTTGCGCGTCACCGTGACTTCGACGCCCTCGGGGATCAGCGTACCCTTCAGCGATTCGATACGGGCGATTACGCCATTGGCGACATCGGCGGCATTGACTCCGGGTTTCTTGGATATCTGAATGGTGACTGCCGGAAACTCGCCGCCCTTGTTGCCGATCCAGACGTACCTGGCGGGTTGATCCGGCCCATCCTCGACGCGCGCCACGTCGCCCATGAACACCGGCTTGCGGTTCCTGGCGTCGCCACGAACAGCGACCACCAGTTGCCGCACGTCGGCGGCCGACTCAAGATAGGTACCGGTCTGCACCAGCACCTCGCGGTTGCCGGCGACCAGACTGCCGGACGATTGCAGCGCATTGCCGACCTTGAGCGCCGCCGAAAGATCCTGCGGCGTCACGCCGAAGGCGTTCATGCGCTCGCTGTCCATGACGACGCGGATGACATGATCCGGTCCGCCCAGCGTCGTTATGTCGCGTGTCCCCTTGATACGTTTCAACTCGGTTTCAGCCGCACGCGCCACCTGCTGCAAATCAAAAGCCGAACGATTGACATCGGCGGTCCAGAAGGTCAGCGCGACGATGGGTACATCGTCGATTCCCTTCGGCTTGATGATCGGCTCCAGCACGCCCAGATTCGGCGGCAGCCAGTCGCGATGCGAATGAACGGTATCGTACAGGCGCAGGATCGCGTCGTTGTATTTGACACCGACCTCGAACTGCACGGTGATTATCGCCATGCCGGGACGCGAAACGGAATACACATGCTCGACGCCCGACATGCGCGAGAACACCTGTTCGGCCGGTGTGGCAATGAGGTTCTCGACATCCTTGGCCGACGCCCCAGGGAAGGGCACGATGACGTTGGCCATGGTGACATCGATCTGCGGCTCCTCTTCGCGCGGGGTAACCAGTGTGGCGAACAGGCCCATCAGCAGCGCGACCAGCGCCAGCAAGGGCGTCATCTGCGAGGACTGGAAGTAGCGGGCGATGCGGCCTGAAATCCCCATCGCCTAGTTACCGCCCGGATGTGCCGACTTGAGGGCAATCGCCGCCTTCACCGGATCGAGCACGACACGCTCGCCGGCCGTCAAGCCGGCCAGCACCTCGATCTCGCCACCCGCCAATAGCTCGCCAAGGCGCAACTGGCGCAGCGACAGACGGCCCTGCTCGTTCTGCACGTAGACTGCCGCCACTTCACCACGGCGCACAAGCGCAGTGGCAGGGACGGTCATGCGCTGCGCGCGACCGACGACAAAATGCACGCGGGCAAACATGCCGGGGATCACCCCCTTGAGGTCAGCCGGCAAGCCCACGCGCACCTGCGAGACGTGCGTCGCCACATCGGCCGTCGGCAACAGCGTTACCGCTGTCGCATCGGCCCAGCGTCCCAGCTCGGGGAACTCGACCCTGGCCTGCTTCACCGCACGCATCTGCGGCAACTGATACTGCGGAATACTGGCCGTCACGCGCAAGCCGTCCGGATCGTAGATCGTCAGCAAGGCGCGGCCCGGCGCGGCCGTTTCTCCCTGTTCGATCAGGCGCTGGGCGACGATCCCGGAAATTGGCGCGCTCACACTGGCATAACCCAGACTGACACTGGCCTGCCCGTGCGCCGCCTGCGCCGCCTCGAAGTCAGCCCTGGCCTTGTCCAGCGCAGCCGCGCTGATGAAATTCTGCTGGCGCAGATTCTTCAGGCGTTCGTAATTGGCTTTGGCATTGATGAATTGCGCCGAGGCACCGGCCGCCACTTCGCTCGCCTCGCGCGCGTCGATGCGCAGCAGCAGTTCGCCCTTCTTTACCGACTGCCCGGCATCGACCCGCATCTCGGTCACACGCCCGGAGACCTGCGAGGTCAGGGTGGTCTGGACCAGCGCCTCGACAGTCGCCTCGACCGGCAGCGTCAAATCGACCGGATGGGGTTGCACCACGACACTCGGCAATGCTTGTGCCCACACGCAGGGGGGCGTCGCCAGCGCCATCAGCAAGGCGAGTATGGGGAAAGAAAAGCGGAGAGAATGATTTTTCATGTGCATTAGAGTATTCTAATACTGCGAAAAGCACAAGTACCCTCTGCTCCAGGGACGCGGTAAATTTGTTCTGGCGTTCACCCATAGCAATAGCGTCATTCCGGGCTTGACCAGGAATCCAGTTCGTTTATCAAACATTTCATTTACATCTTGATCAGATGAACGAATCTGGATTCCGGCTTGCGCCGGAATGACCGTATTTCACTCAGTGAGCAGGCGCCGGAGTCATGCAGCAAAATTGTTCTCGATAACAAATTTCGGCGCACAAGCCATGGAACGTTACTATTCCGTCTATTCCCCTCCGGAGATCAGTCATGAACTTCAGTATCGAGTGCGAGGAAGAGGTTGATGGCCGCTGGATCGCTGAGGTTCCTCAGCTTCCTGGTGTCCTGTGTTACGGCAAGACTGCCGATGACGCCATGGCAAAGGCAGAAGTGCTTGCCGTTCGCGTCATGGCCGACCGCCTTGAGCAAAACGAGTCGCGTCCCGTCGAGATCAATATCTCCCTTCCCCTCGCCGCATGAGTCACTGGCCGTCCAGTGCCATTGGGGTCATTATTTCTTTGGGCGTCAGGTTTGAGGCTCGCGGTATACTGAGGAGTCTTTCCAATAAGGAGCGCCATCATGCAATTGACGGCTGTATTTGAAGAAGTTCCTGAGGGGTACATTGGCTTCGTCGAAGAGTTGCCGGGTGCGAATACGCAGGGCGCCACTCTCGCTGAGGCACGAGCCAATCTTTCCGAGGCAGTTGAAATGGTTCTTGAAGCCAATCGCGCCCTCGCTGAAGAGTCAATGCTAGGACATACAGTGATACGTGAGACTCTCCTACTCTCGCCTCAATGAAACGCATCGACCTCGTCCGGCATCTCGAAAGATACGGATGACAGCTTCTTCGAGAAGGCGGCAGCCATTCGGTTTACGTAAACCGGGCGACTCGGAAATCCTCGGCTGTCCCCCGCCACCGCGAGATCAACGATTTTCTCTCTCGCAAGATTTGTCGCGATCTCGAAATCCCTGCACCCTGACGCCCAACCCGATCCCTGGCAATCAACTGGAAGCATTAAAAGGAAAGCGCAAGGGGCAACACAGCATTCGCATCAACGATCAGTGGCGTGTGTGCTTTGTTTGGTCTGCTGAAGGCCCGAAGAACGTGGAGATCGTCGATTACCACTGAAGGAGTTTTGACATGCGTACTGTTCCCCCTGTTTCTCCCGGCCAAATGCTGGATGAAGAGTTCCTGAAGCCGCTTGGCTTGACGAAATACCGCCTGGCCAAGGACATCGGCGTACCCCCGCAACGAATCGGGGATATCGTTGCAGGCAAGCGGGCCATCACTGCAGACACAGACCTGCGGCTGTGCCGGTACTTTGGGCTCAGCGATGGATGGTGGCTTCGCGGGCAGGCCAACTACGACACCGCGATCGCGCGCGAAAACATGGGTGAAGTCCTCTCGCGTATTACCCGTTGTCAATTGTTGACCGCCTGAGCGAAGTCCGTGCTGATACTGGGGTCGAAACCTTCGTTCCAGTGGTCGCTGCGCGGTGAAGCCGCGCACCGCACCTGAACTCACGCCCTGAGGTCGTCTGTCAAGACCCAAAAATCAGGGCACCAATTATCAAATGACTTCGACCCCTTGAATACGTTAATACTGCAAGAGGCTCTTTTAATATCGATTTAGGTTGGATTTAGGCGAACGGGAAGCGGCGAATGACTTTGAATTGAGGGGAATAGCTTGAGGGGAGAGAAGAGCGGTTTTGATGTGGATGCAAAAGGGGAGGTCGTTGGTAATCATAGCCTGTCGCCAGTTGTTCCTATTGCGGTTTTACTGTTGGCTGGTGTCATGATGATGTCTGCCGGGTGCTCTTCTGCCATAGAGAGAGAGCCTGTCATCACCGTGCAACAGAATTCGGCGACAAATAGTCAGGTAACAGAAGGAGTTCAGTTCCTAAGAACTCTGCATGAACTCATCTTGAACCCGCAGATGACCCCTGAAAAGATCACAGCAGCATTTGGTTGGTCAGTTCTCAAGCAAAGCGTAGATACGCTAGGCCGCCGCCACACCGATTTCGACCTTTATGTAAAACCGGTTTGGGGTAGTAAGCCAACACTTACCGAAAGAGATGGTAAAACGAGATTTAATATACCGCTTTAAAGCGTCACATGCATTCTTAGCGAAGAGGTTATTGCTGAGTTTGGCAGCAAGTTTAAACCCATTATTCTTAACATTGACGGTCTCACTGGCGAAAGTATTCATTATGAAATCGTTGAACGAAATTTAAACTTGTTTATATACGGCCCTCGCTATGAGATTAGCAGCCCAGTCAAGGTTGTGATTGGTTTTACGTACGTCTACTCAGAGTGTTTAGAAAACATTTCCATAGGCCATCCCTCATATTGATGAAAGGTTTACCCATGTCTACCCCTGACTACACGCCCATAGATGCGAACGCTCCTTCCCTGGCAAAAGCGAAGAACGTTGTCGACAACGCCCCTGTAATAGTCTCGTATCATCCTTTGTCAATTGCTGACCGCCTGTGCGAAGTCCTTAGTCCGTAGGTCGGGTTAGCGTCAGCGTAACCCGACGTTCCGCTTCCTGCACCCGTAACCCGGCCCTATCCAGAAGTCGGGTTACGGCCTGATGGCCTAACCCGACCTACCAAATATACCAAATCAAACAAATCCGGGATCCCCGAGTCGTCAGCGCGAACGACCTCTTTCAAAGCTGGAAGGCCAGCCACAGGATCAGGCCCTCGGCCAGCTCGCGCAGCAGACTCGGTCGGCGAACAGGAGCCAAAAGGGGTCAGCGTGAATTCCAAATTTCATAAAGGCTCACATCAAGGTTAGTTATCCCTGACCAAGAGGCAGCGCTTGCCGCTCAGGAGGTATGGTATGACGAAATTCGGCGCTATCAGCGCGTAGGTCGGGTTACCCATGAGTCCCTATCGGCATTTGTACAGTCGCTCTATCTTGAGTATTGCGAACTCGCAGCTTCGCTTCCAGGCCTCTACCGCTGCTTTATTCGCCAGTGAAAAATGCTTTCCCAAGGCCACGCGTTGTGACGGGCCGTGTTTGCAGAATACGGACTTTGCCATTGGCAATCCCGAATTCGATGTCCTGCGACAAAGCATAATGCTCTTCCAGGGCCATGGCGATGTTGGCCCGAATGTCATCTTTCGCTAGACATGGCACGTCACGCAGATCGCTTTCGACCGGTACGATTGAAGTCCCTTTGCCGGAGGAATGCTGCTTGACCATGAACGCCTTCTTCCCAACGTGAACACTTGAAACCGAACCATCAATTTTATCCACATAGTAACGGTCCACGTCTACTACTCCGGAAACCACCCCTTCGCCAAGTCCATACCCCGCTTCAATCACGATCACGTCTCTTCCGCTAACCGGATCCGTAGTAAAAATCACCCCGGAAACCTGAGACTCGAACATCTGCTGCACCACTATCGCCAGCTTGGCCGAACCTTGCCGAACAATGCGCTCGCTCCGGTAAAGCATTCCCCTGGTCAGCCAAAAAGACGTCCATACTTCCTTTATCCAATCCAATAGCTCTGTGGGGCTAACGAATAGATACGTCTCTGCCGCTCCGGCAAAAGCCGCTTCTTCCATGTCTTCCTGGAGACCAGAAGAGCGAACGCTCAAGAAACTGTTGTGCAACCCGTACGATTCGACCGCCTCCATAATTTCCCGACCTACACCAGCCGCACTATCCAAGCCCCCTCGGCGTATCAAGTCCCGAATTCTCTCCGAAGCGTTTGTAATCTTCATGTGCTTGTCTTCGTCCGATTTTTCTTGAGTAGCAAGCATCGCCTCGATTTCCGACGTTAGGCGCAAATACGCCTCACGAATGCCGTTCTCCTCAAGAAACCGATCAAAGGCAAAGGTGGTTACCATGAACGCTGGCGGCACTTGCGCACCATGACGCTTGACGATTTGTGCGATTTCTCCAAGATTCGCGCCTTTCCCGCCAACCAGTTCGACATAATCGGCATCAACCTCTTCAAGCAGCAAGACGGCGTGCTGCAATTGCGCAATCCGGTTTCGCTTTGCTCGCGTCAGTTCGTCCGCCTTGATTTGCAAGTGGGCGACCATTGCCTTCGCCACAAGACCTTCCTCGCGCATGCGCTTGAGCGCTCCGCTCAGTGCCACCTGCACTTCTCGCTTCATCCTGTAATACGCATCTCCAAGTTGACCGGCGGGGTCTTCTATGTCGACGAAATCCTTCACCTTGGCATAGTGGCTGAGCAGAAAGACTCTTCCAGTGGCGCCCGGATAGTGGTCAGCGACGAATCGGACATGAGATCTCTCCATCGCCAGGATCAGATCTGCCTCGAGAATATCGGCTTCCGAAAGCTTTCTGCTACGATGTTCCACAGCAATGATGCAGTCTTCGGACTGCAGCAGCGCCTGGCTGGTCTCGGACATCGGCCTGTCCTCAAACGCTGCGACCCCACGCGAACATACCGTGACACCAGTTATTCCCTCCGCAACCAGCATCTTCTTCAACAAGAGTTCGGCCAAAGGGCTGCGGTCAATATTGGCCGTACACACCAGCAAGACTTTCTGGGGCTTGATTTCCCTGATGCTGTGCCCCAGACGACGCAGCACCTTACGTATCGCAGGAAGATCCACTTCAGTCAAAGTGCGCCCGGTCATGGCTTCAACTTCATGCAGTGCCGCAGCCCTCAGCAAGGCGATGCGTGGATGCCGTTGCAATGCCTGGATTCGCCTTTGGAATGCCTCCAGTCGCGGATCGCACAGATCGAGACTTTCCGCCAGCATCGTGACCTGTTTCCACAGGCGCTCGATCACCGCAATGGTGTTAAGGGCTCTCCAGAGTACCGACATCGCAGCAATGTTGTGCTCGACCTCCGACAACAATCCTTCGAGTTCGGCAAATGCGTTCCCGGAAACGGTCTGGATCAGCATAGCGATATTTTCAGCCCCGCCTTTCGCGAGGGCCACTGTCGTTCCTCCCGTGGTAATCCCACGGCGCGCATGACGCACAATATCAATCAGATGCTTTCGAGCAGTGGGATTGACCCGCTTGTTCCATAGTGCTTCAGCCAATATCAAGACAAGGCCGTCGGCAACGATTTCCTCGCGGGTATCCAGTGCATCGATAGCCAAAGGCACTGCTGCCAGCCAGGCGTCCAGATCGGCAGGGGATTTTTCTCCCGAAACCACTTGATGAATCAATTTGTGCAGTGGCTCAAGGGGGATTCCGGCCATCGGCATGATCGAGGCTATTCCCTGTGATGCCCAGACCATCACTACGCATCCCTCGCGTATATCGACCGTTTCAGAAACCATCGACTCACTGACCCAGAAGCCCTCGTCCGTTAGGGTGGTCTTCCCGGGGTGTCTTTCTTCGATGCGGACAAGGGTGCCCTCCGATGATTGCACCCACTCGGCGTGCGGCAAAATCAACGATGGGATCCCGAATTCCCGGGTAGTGACTCCGGCGTGGCTTAGCAGGCCACCACTGGTTACCAGGACCGCTTCAGCGGCTCGAATGGCTTCAAAGTCTTCGGGTGTCGTAAACGGAACCAGCAGAACCCGCCCTTCACGACTCTGCGGATTCAGGCAATAGTCTCGATCAAATGTTATGCGCCCGAAGCGGACGGATCCATCGCCAACCGATGCCAGCAGACCCCGGACAGTCTGGCCACTGAACCCAGCGGGCGCGCGTGCTTGTTCGACCAGCAAGCGGTGTGAAACAAGCTTGCGAAACGCTGGTACCTGGATTTTGGCGGGGACTGAATAAGCACCTTTGCGCAGTATTCTCCTGAGGCCGGCAATGGACAGCCATTTGCCGCCGTTGGTTGGTGTCAAGTGATGGACAAATGCATACAGCAGCGATCGATTCTGATCGTCGGCCAAGCCATAGATCACCAACCATTCGTCAGGTGCTATCTCATGCTGGGCCCGCTCCACCGTAAGCTGGTCGATGCTTCCGATCATATCGAAATCCAGTTGCAGGTCGGTCATCTTCAGCAGCACGGCGGTGCGCAATGCTTCGTGCTCGCGGGCCAACACTCTGCGGATGATCTCCTTCAGCGGCTGGTAGGCCGGATTGCGCTCCAGGAACCCTCGACTGTCGAGCCGTAATTCTCCGCGAGCCAGCGCTTTGCGGCAGGGACCATTAAAGTGCCGGTCAATAACCTCCTGCCCAACTCCGCCTGTTCCCGGCTGAATGACCGTCATATCGAAGGTCCGCAGCAGCGCGTTAATCGCGAAATACAGACGATGGCGGACCATCTGCCGTTCTTCGGAAACATACGAATTGAACTCGCGGAGAGCTCTGGGGCCGCTGAACTCGCAGTACGTATCGAATGGCATGCCTTCGCCGCGATAGGAGAACGGGATCATTCCCTCAACCAGAAACATCCGTGTAATCGCGCTTGCGAATTCGCTGATCTTCTCAGGACTCGTTTTGTACGGGAGTCCCCCGGATGGAACCCTTGCCAGGAAAATATACGCCATGGCATAGTCCAGATCCCGTAGAGACCATATGAGCCGCAAGACCACCATAAGCGCGCGCTCAATCTGGCGCTCGGTCCGTGCTCCATGATCCTTGTCCAGATAGCCTGTTACCAGGATTTCGACCAGGCTACTGTGGTCCAGCGTGACGGTCAGTCCGGCTTCTTTCAAGACCTTGCCGACAAACTCGGCGCGAAGCGCTTGCGCCAGTTCCGCTCCGCCCTGGTAACTTTGCAGCCGGATAAGTCCCTCTGCGTCCGGATCTGCAATATTGGCGAACAACTCTATGCGATGCTCTCCAAGTTTCACGCTATAGGCTAGGTGATTGCCAATCAGCACGAAGGTACCGGGACAGGGCCCCACGAGCCATTGAGCTGCCCGTACAATCGTTGCCAGACCCCGATGACGGATCAAGCCGTTCACAATGATCGGTGCGTTATCCAGTCTCGCTATCCGGATGTCCTCGGTCTTGTCGCCCCCGATACGGCCGACGGTTACGCTCATGTCCGCGCGGGCAGTCGTCATCCGTTGTTCCAGCGCTCTATTGCCCCGGTCATGCAAGAAGCGGATCAAAGCATGCACGCTGGCTGGCTCGGCGTTTGCTGTTTCCACGACTCCGGTAATCTTGCGACGCAGCACCGGGGGTAACTCATCATGCTGCGACAGGCCATTCCACGAACTATCCAGGTCGTGAACGAGCTTGTTATGGAATGCGAGTGCAGCGTCGGCATCAGCCGGGTAAGCAACCTGCAGATACGCTTCGAGCATTTTAGCTAGCAGTGAAACGATGCTGAGCGCGGTCGATTTGGTCATCATGTCTGCATGGGAGACGATCAATTGCAGCGCATCGTAGTTGGGCTTGACCAGGTTATTCCGGATATTGAGATAGTGCTCACGCAGTTGGTGCCTTGCTTCGGGGCTGAACGATGCGTCCTGGTCAAGGTCGCCAAGCAACAGGTAGCATCCAGCGTCGCCGGGGCCTTCGCAGTGCAGCATGCCGGTACCGTCATCTTCGATCCAGGGCGGCATCTGTGAGCCGGCATGTTCCACTGGGTAGGCCAAATGATATCCGCCCAGATTGACTCCGGAATCGTGCAAGTCGAGGACGGCGATCAAGCGCAACTTGTCCAGTCGATCCCAGAATTTGGCAATGCTCATGAAGTGCTGCGCGCCAAGCGCACGACGCGCGATTGCAAGATTCTTGATCAGGTCGGCAAGCGCTCCCGGACTTTTCACCATCGACCGTGAGAAGCCTTGGCTGCTCATCTTCTTCAGGTCGAGCAGCCTGTGGAGTCGGGCGACTGGCCGACTGCCGTGGAGCGCTTCAAGCAGCCCGTATGCTGCAGCAAAACGCGCCTCGAGTTCCTCTTCGATCACGGCTCTGACGGACTTGTCGGTTGCCCGGTGAAATGCATCGGCGAGCTCGGCAACTGCTACTGGCGCGAATTCGCCTTGAACGGATAGCGAGTCGGAAAGCTTGAGAAGCCTTCGCAGAATCCGCTCTTTCTCGCTGGTCAAAGCCGCAATCCGGGCTGTGCGGATAGTGTCATCAGTGAGCCGTTCGGCAGCGGACAGGCTGAAATTTTGTTGACGCCAAAGCTGTTTCAGCAACACCGGATCGTCATCTGAAACATATGTGGGCCAATTATGCATGCGGAAGTGCGCATCAATTTCGTGGATGCTTCGCTGGATGATCTGCTGTTCATCGAAGAGCGGATCCGTGCCCAGGACGCTCTGCAAAAAGGCTTTAGTGCGCACAAGGGCGAAGACATCCAGAACAACCCGTTCTTTATCTGCCTCATTCGAATAGTGAAGGTCGACCATGTGCTCGCGAATGTTGCCGACGGCTTCGGCGATGGCTTCATTGCGGGCACCGCGTTCGTTGAGCGCGGCGATCAATTGGGGAATGCTTTTCTCACCATCTGCCATGTCATCTGCCTTGTTTTCGCAATGGAACCAGGATCCAAGAAAGGTCATTGAATCTGACCCCAATGGCACACCAATGGCACACCAATGGCACAGCGAAGCGCGTAGGTCGGGTTAGCGTCAGCGTAACCCGACGTTTCGTTTCCTGCACCCGTAAACCGGCCTAATCCAGAAGTCGGGTTACGGCCTGATGGCCTAACCCGACTTACCAAATCAAACAAATCCGCGATCCCTGAGTCGCCAGCGCGACCGCCTTCATTCAAAGCTGGAAGGCCAGCCACAGGATAAGGCCTTCGGCCAGTTCGCGCAGCAGACTCGGTCTTCGTGCGGCGTAGGCTTCCGACTCCAACCGTCGCGCATCGATCCAGCGCACAAACCCGCTGACGGCCTGGCGGTCATAGAAGGCAATCGTCATCTCGTAGTTGAGGAACAGACTGCGCCCGTCGAGATTGGCCGATCCGGCGAGCGCGAGTTCGTCGTCGATCAGCACCGCCTTGGCGTGAATCATGCGCGGGTGCAGCCACACTTTTGCGCCCGCCGCAACCAGGTCGCGCAGCGAACGGTGGCGTGCAAAATCGGCCAGACGATGGTTGGAGCGGGCAGGCAAGACCAGATCGATCTCGATGCCGCGACGAGCGGCCAGCGTCAGCGCCGTCAGTAGCGCAGTGTCGGGAACAAAATAGGGGGTCACTGCCAGAATGCGCTGTTCCGAGGTAAAGCAACTGGAGACCAGCAGGGTAAAAAGCGTGTCGTCCGGCTGGTCGGGGCCGCTGGCCACCAACTGCGCCAGCGGGCACGAAGCGGGCGCCGGTGTTGCGAAACTGCGCGGCTCAGGTAGCGGGCGCTCGGTGGCGAACGCCCAGTCCTGTTCGAACTGCTGCTGCGCCTGCCGGGCAAGTTCGCCGCCCAGATCGAAGCTCAGGTCCAGCCACGGCTTGCTGCCGAGAATCGGGCGTGGGTCGCCCTCAAAGTATTCGGCCGACAGGTTGCGGCCGCCACACCATAAATGCAGGCCATCGGCGATGACCATTTTGCGGTGGTTGCGCAGGTTGGTGCGCCCGCGCTTGGGCGAGCGAAACGGCGGCACGAAGCGAACGACCTCGACCCCGGCCTCGGCAAAACCCTTCAGATCGGGATACCCGCCGAGATAGATGCCGATGCCGTCGATCAGCAGCCGTACCCTGACGCCGGCCCGCGCGCGCTGCTTGAGCCTTTCCGCTATTTCGTCGCCCAAGACATCGCGCCCGAAAACGAAGGTCGACACTTCCAGCGTCCAGCTGGCGCCGTCGATGATTCGCCGCAGCGCAACCAGCGCCTGCGTGCCGTCTTCATGAATGCCAAGCTCGACGTAGGCGACCGGGTCAGGCAAGCCCATCGCCATGCAAAGCTGCTGGGCTCGCCCTGCCGTGGCGTGCGTCGAGCGAGATGCCACAGCGACGCGGCGCGACCCCTTTGCCAGATGCGGTGCCAGTACCTTGCGGCTGCCAAAAGTCAGATACAGCGGCAGAGTCACGTAGGGTAGCAGCACGATGCCCAGCACCCAGGCAATGGCTGCCGCCGGGTGCCGACGTTGGTGCAAACCTTGCGACGCGGCGACGTAGATGCCCAGCCCGACGACCACCAGCAGTCCGTAGAGAACTTCCCAGTGCCGGTTGATCAAACCGGCGAACAGGGTAACGAACTCACTCATTGCCCGGCTCCGGAGCAGGCCTGTCTTTCCCGCGCCGTCTGCGCAACAGCCAGCGCAGCAGCCAGCCGCCGAACAGCAACAATCCGCTAGCATAAGCCGCCACGGCAAAATCCGAACGCAGGGGTTTCAAGTCCGGCGCAACCGGGTCCTTGAGGTCCGGCGGAAAGGGGCGCGGGCCGACCGGAACAATCTGATGTTCGGCCGGATCGTGCGGCAGCCGGCTGCGGTACTCATCGATAGCGGCCACCGGATAGTCGCCCCAGGCACGGCTCGACGGCAGTTGCGGGATGCGCAGCAGAATGATTTCCTCGACATCCTGCCGGAGCATTTCTTCGTACGGGGTCAGTGCACGCGTTGCCTTGCCGCTGACGATTTGCAAAAGATCCGCGCCGGCCTGTTCAAAGGCAGTCGCCGGAAAGAGCCGGGTCTGATCCTCGGTAAAATAATCGAAAATGGCCTTGCCCTTGCTCAGGCTGCCCGTCTCGACCGCGACCAGCGGCAGGCCGACAATCGCCTTCCCCCAACTGATCGACCCCAGAGCCGGAACGTCCCAGCCGATCGTGCGCAGCGTCGAAATGCTGATTCCGGTGCAGTTGGCGGCCGCGTGCTGATAGACAAACTGGTGCCGGTAGAACTGGTTGAACACCCGCGCCAGCGCCGAGCCCAGGTGCACGGCAGTGCGCTCGTCGCGCAGGGTCGCCACCAGCATGTACGAAGGCCGATACCAGGCCTGACCGCTGTTGAGATCCGCCAGGTAGTTGTCCAGCGGCAGCATGGCCGCGATGATGCCCTTCTCGCTTTCCGAATCGAGGGTGTAGAAATTTGCGACCAACCAATCGTGAATTTGCCCCTGCGCGCCAACGCGTCCGGTCACCAGGCCGAAATGCCCCCCGTGCGCCTCATCGTCGTCACCCTGCGCCCCGTTGAGCATGATGCCGATCAGCGCTCGGCCGGCACGCTGCTGTGCCGCTGAGGGGTCGCGTTGCCAGACGAGCTGTGACGCAAAGGCGCTCTGCGCGCCACCGCGCGGCTCGCCGCGAACGAACTCGCGGAGCGCTGACGGCGTTGCGGCAATGGGCTTCAGCGCTGCCGCCGGGTCGATCCGAAAATCTTCCGGCCAGATCGTGCGTGCAACAAAGCCGGCGGGGTCCTGGTGATCCCACGTACCGCGCAGGCGCAATTCGCGCCGGCTGAAAAAGTCGGTGCTGTCGGCGTTGTAAAACGAGCGGTTGGATGTCAGACGCGGCGCCAGGGAAAAGCGGCTCATCCCCGCCGCCGTCTGCATGTGCCCGGCGCCGGCAGCGAGCCGCGCATGCTCGATCACCTGAGGCGAGCCGACCCACACCAGACCGGGATAATCGCGTGCCGAGCCGGGCGGCGTCAGCGCATTCCAGCGCCGTACATCCTCTTTTGCCCGCAACTGCGGATCGAATCCCGCCAGCGGTAAGCCCGGCCGGGGTACGGCGATGGTTTCCTTGCGAAAGAACCACAGCGCCTGCGCGATGGTGTCACAATCGGCACATTCGCCACTCGTAATGCGAAAATCGTCAGCCGGGAACAGACCGTAAGCCGGTGAAGTCTCAACAGCGCCAGCCTGTGTACTTGTCATCAATAAACCTGCCAGAAGAATTTGCCTGAAATCCATCATCGCATTCTAGCGCGTGGCGCAGGGCTTTTCCGATGTTGTCAAACCGGCGTTTTCACGGCACGCTGTTCCCCATTGAAAGAAAGACTGGAACCATGTACCACGGAGAACGATTCAACGCCTGGACGCATCTGGTCGGCGCGCTGTTATCGCTGGTCGGAACGGTGATCCTGATCGTCAAGGCGGCGGCAACGGGCGATCCATGGAAGATCGTCAGCGTCTCCATTTACGGCGCCACGCTGATCATCCTTTACAGCACCTCGACGCTGTATCACAGCCTGCGCGGACGCGCCAAGATCATCCTGCAAAAGCTCGACCACCTGTCGATCTACCTGCTGATTGCCGGAACCTACACGCCCTTCTGTCTGATCACCCTGCGCGGTCCGTGGGGCTGGTCGCTGTTCGTTGTGGTGTGGGGGCTGGCCCTCGTCGGCATGCTGCAGGAGATCAAGCCACGCTCCGAAGCGCGAATCACCTCGCTGGTGATCTATGCAGTCATGGGCTGGGTCATCGTCGTCGCCATCAAGCCCTTGCTCGACCATTTTGAAACCGCCGGCTTCCTGTGGCTGGCCGCCGGCGGACTGCTCTATACCATCGGCATCGTGTTCTACGCCTACGACAGCCGCTTCAGACACTGGCATGGCATCTGGCATTTGTTCGTCATGGGTGGCAGCCTGACGCAGTACATCGCCATAGTCTTCTATGTCCTTTAGATCATAGGGAATGGCCGCAAACACCGCTCTTGCGCGGAGAAAAGGATTTCCGGAACTGTAGAGTGCTCAGTAAACGGCTAGTCCAGTGGATTGGCCAGGGTACTTCGCGGGTCTGACGGATCTCTCCAGTCGGCATCCCCTCGATGAGCACAAGGCCGTTACTTTCAATACGCAGTCCTGACCCCTGTTCGAGATAGAAGTCACCGGGCTGACCTTCGATGGTGAGCCATACCATCCCCTGGGTGCATTCCAGGTAACTGCCGCGTGCGCCGCGAAACGCTACGATTTCTCCCGCGGCAAGCGGGCTTGCCTGATTGCTCAATAACGTATTCATGTTCGACCTCCCGAGCGCTGCATTGATCCAGGCTTGAAAGTCTAGAAGCTCAAGGGCAAACAGTACAGATACAAGAGAACTGAATTGTTACCAATACAGTTAAATAATATATAAACTGTGTTGGTCGATTTTGCCGGAAACTGTATCTGCCTGAAAGACTACGGCAAGCGCAGAATGATGCGCCGGGATCGGTCAAGGGGGAGTGGATGGAGTTCAGAGAACCAGGCAGGGCACTACGTTACGAACAACTGGCCGATGAGTTGTCAGGGATGATTGCCGGGCGCATCTTGCGTCCTGGCGAGCGCTTGCCCTCCGTACGCCGTCTGTCGCAGGAAAAGAAACTGTCCATTTCAACCGTGCTGCAGGCGTTGCGCGAATTGGAGGAGCGCGGCCAGGTCGAAGCACGGCCTCAGTCCGGATTTTTCGTCCGCCTGCCCTCCCCCAATCGGAACCTGGAACTCAAGCCGCAAACCCGTCACGCTTTGGCGCGCCCGGTCGCCGTCAATATCAGCAGCCGTCTTGAAGGCGTTCTGGCCTTGAGCAATCGGAGCGAGATGGCTCCGCTGGGGGCTGCGCTGCCGGCCATTGAATTGCTGCCGGTCGCCCAGTTGCAACGCCTTTATGGAACGGTTGGCCGAAGTTCAGCGGCACTCCTCGGAGCGGCCAGTCATACGACATTGAACCATCCTGATCTGGTGCGACAGCTTGTACGCCATTCACTCACCTGGGGCCAGGCCCAGGCGGTGGATGAGATGGTGGTCACCAATTCATGCACGGAAGCCCTGTCGCTCTGCTTGCGCGCGGTAACCCAGCCGGGAGACACCGTCGCGGTGGAATCACCCTCGTACTATCTGATGCTGCAGTTACTGCAGCAATTGAAGCTGAAGGCACTGGAAATACCTACCCATCCCCGTCACGGCATGTCGGTCGATGCGCTGGAGATGGCCACCCGTGATCGGAGGGTCGCCGCGTGCCTGCTGGTGAGCAATTTCAACAACCCGTTGGGAAGCCTGGTCCCCGACCACGAGAAGAAGCGCCTCGCCGAGTTGATGGCGGCCAGGCAGATACCGATCATTGAGGACGATATCTTCGGCAACCTGCATTTTGGCCCTGATCGCCCCTGGCCTGTGAAGTCCTTCGACGCGTCCGGGAACGTCATGTATTGCTCTTCGCTGTCGAAAACCGTGAGTCCGTCGCTTCGCCTGGGATACGTCGCCGCCGGTCGCTTCCATGCAGAGATCATGATGCAGAAGACCCTGACTTCCGGCGCCACCAATCCGGTGACCCAGGTGGTTGTTGCACGTTATCTGGAATCGACAGCTTATGTACGTCACCTTCGCGGCTTGCGGCGCGCCTATGAAAAACAGGTCATGCAGATGTCCGAGGCCGTTCAGCGCTATTTCCCGTCGGGAACACGCCTTTCGCAACCACAGGGCGGTCTGGTGCTGTGGGTAGAACTTCCTGTGGGTAGTGATAGCACCGCACTTTTTGAGGAAGCGGTCAGTGCCGGTATCGCCTTTGTTCCCGGCGATCTTTTCTCGGCCAGCGGTAAATACAGAAACTGCCTGCGCTTGAACTGCGGCAACCCCTGGTCGCCACGTCTTGAAGAAGCAATCAAATGTCTCGGATTGCTGGCTGCGAAAATAGCCGCATCAGCGTGAGGTTGACCTGATGCTGACCGGTAAAAAACCTCTGCTACGGTGACGTGGATGAGCTACAAAAGCGCTTGGGCGGCAGGAGGTCGTCGATCAGGGTGAGGCTCTGTCCAACCAGGATTGGTCTTCAACAATAAAAACACGTAAAAAAAGCGGACTGGCGAGTCCGCTTTACGGCGAGAATCAGGCGGTCAATAGCCCGGCTTCTGGTCCATCTTCTTAGCCGGCATTTCTTCCATCTTTTTAGCCGACATTTCTTCCATCTTCTTGCATTCAGCCTTCATCTTGTCGTCGGCTTTTGCGGGATCCATTGCCTTGCAGGCCGCCATTTTGTCTGCCTTTTCCTTATCCGTCATTGCTCCACCGTGAGCCGCAGCGAAAGCACCTGCAGATACAGTGGCCAAGGTAGCAACGAAAATAGCAGAAAGTAACTTGTTCATGATTAGTCTCCTGTGAATTATTGACAAACTCAAACGGCAACGCATGCCGCACACCCAATATAATGCAAATATCAAAATTCAACTAATCAATAAGTTAATGCTGATCTTCCGAGGCATAGTGCTGGGTATAGTCTTCGCGTTGGCTGCCAAAGCCCAGGCTGTGCCCTACACGCCTGCGGACGACTCGGAAGTCATCGAGCGCCTGCCTTTTCGGGCCGGTGACTCCGATGCGCGCGATCTCTCGGATCTGCGCGCGGCAGCGGCCAGTGCTCCGTCCGACCAAGCAGCTTCGGTCAAGCTGGCGCAAAAATATTTTGATCTGGCGATGGCGCGCGGTGATCCGCGCTACATAGGTTATGCTGACGCCAACGTGAATCAATTTTCCACGCCACTATCGGCTCAACTGCTGCTGGTGCGGGGTACCTTACGACAGTACCGCCATGATTTTGCAGCGGCACTGGAAGACTATGCCGCTGCGCTGAAACTGGATTCGGACCTGGCTGGTGCACATGCATGGCGTGGCGCCATTTATTTGGTGCAAGCCGACTATGTGAATGCCGGCAAGGAGTGCGAGGCATTGCATGGTCTGCAGCGGCCCGTTCTGTCTGGTGGCTGCGCCGGTTTGAGCCTGGCCTATACCGGCCACCTGGACAAGGCCTACAAGACTTTGTACCAGGCTCTCAGCGCAAGCCGTGATGATGGCAATCGCCTGTGGCTGCATACCCGACTGGGTGAAGTGGCGGCCTGGCAGGGACAATTTGCACGTGCCGAGCGCCACTATCGCGAAGCTCTGGCGATCGGCAGGGACGACGGGTATTTGCTGGCTGCATGGAGTGACTTTTTGCTTGACCGGGGCCGAGCGGCCGAGGTTGTTAATCTCCTTGCCACCTGGGTGTCTTCGGATGGTCTGTTACTCCGGCTGACAGAGGCAGAAACCCTGCTCAAGTTGCCTGGCGCTGCGGCTCACCGACAGGCGCTGGATGACCGCTACGCTGCCGCCCGGTTGCGGGGTGATACAACCCACCGTGCCGAAGAAGCCCGCTTCCATTTACGATTAAAGGGCGATGCAAAGTTGTCTGTAGCCCTGGCGTCTGAAAACTACCGTGTTCAGAAAGAGCCGCGTGACGCTCGTATCCTGCTGGAAGCGGCCGTTGCTGCACAGGATCCCGGCGCTGCGCGTGCCGCACTGGACTGGCTTCAAACCAGCGGATTTGAAGACTCGCGACTGCGTCTACTTGGCAAGCAACTGACCCAGGCTGCGCTGGCGGACCCTGATCAGAAACGGGCCCAATGACGCTGCGCCCTGCCTTGTTCATCGCCTTGCTTTGCGTGCACTGTTCCGTGTGGGCGCACAAGGCCAGTGACAGCTACCTGGTGATTGCAGTAAAAGGCCCTGAAGTGATCGCGCAGTGGGACATTGCTCTGCGTGATATCGACTTCGCGATCGGCCTGGACAGCAACGGCAACGGGGAAATTACATGGGGTGAATTACGCGCTCGCCAGGCCAATGTTGCAGCGTGGGCACTGAGCCGTCTGGAGCTTCAACGCGGTGGATCGTGCCCCCTGAAAATGACTTCGATGCAGGTCGATTCGCATACCGATGGGGGCTATGCCGTATTGCATATCGCCGGGGTGTGTCCCTCTTCCTCGGGCGATCTGCGGCTTGGCTATCGCCTGCTCTTTGACATGGATAGCCTGCACCGCGGTTTGTTGCGCTTGACCGTGGATGGCACTTCCCACGTCTCGGTGCTCTCCCCCGGCAGTGGAGAGTTGCGATTTGACTCGGAAGAAGTCTCACGCCTGGTGCAGTTTCGTGAATACCTGATTGAGGGCATCTGGCACATATGGATCGGTTTTGACCACATCCTTTTCCTGCTGTCCTTATTGCTGCCAGCCGTCCTTGTGCACTCGGGAAATCGCTGGCACGGCGTTACCCGATTTGGAGATGCATGGCGCGAGGTACTTTGGGTGGTGACCTCATTCACCGCTGCACACTCGATCACCTTGTCACTTGCCGCGTTAGGGTGGATTTCGCTGCCGTCGCGCCTGGTGGAGTCAGCCATCGCCCTGTCTGTCATGCTCGCGGCCGCCAACAATTTGTGGCCCCTTGTCGAGCACCGGCGATGGGTGGTGGCCTTTTGCTTCGGGTTGATTCATGGCTTCGGGTTTGCCAGTGTACTGGCCGAACTGGGGTTGCCCGCCGATGCCTTGTTGCTGTCCTTGATTGGCTTCAATCTGGGCGTAGAGGTAGGGCAGATGGCAATCGTTGCCGTATTTCTGCCACTGGCCTTTGTCCTGCGCAATTCGCGTTTTTATCAGTTTGGGATTTTCGTTTGGGGCTCACGGCTGATCCTGTTGGTCGCCACCATTTGGCTGACAGAACGCGCCCTGGACCTCAAACTGGTGAGTTCATAGGGGGTTCGCCACCTGAACTAACCCCGCCGAGTGTAAAATCCCAGGGGGTCAATTCAAGTGAGGTTGCCATGCATGTCACGCTCGTCCACGTCCGCGTCAGGCCAGAGGATGTCGATGCCTTCATCGCCGCAACGCAGGCGAATCATCAGGCCTCGGTCGCCGAGCCGGGCAATCGTCGCTTCGACGTTCTCCAGGCGCCCGACGATCCGGCGCGCTTCATCCTGTACGAAGCCTACGCAACGGTCACCGACGCCGCCGCGCACAAGGAGACCGCACACTATCTCGCCTGGCGCGAAGCGGTCGCCGGCATGATGGCTGAGCCGCGTCGCGGCGAGCCGATGAACGGGCTGCTTCCCGCATGAGCGGCAGTTTCTCGCCCTTCTCGATCGCCCGCCTGCCGCGCATCGAATTCGGCAGCGGCACGCTCGACAGACTGCCCGACATCGCTGCCGGCTACGGCAGTCATCTGCTGCTCGTCACCGGCGCGCGTTCGTTTGCCGAATCCGGAGCCGGGGCGCGGCTGTTCGTCAGTCTTCGCGCGCACAGCCTGTCCTGGGATCAGGTCAGGGTGTCTGGCGAGCCCTCGCCGGAGTTTGTCGATGACACTGTCGCCGCATTGCAGGGAACACGATTCGACGCCGTTGTCGGCATCGGCGGCGGCAGCGCGCTGGACGCGGCCAAAGCCATCGCCGGGCTGCTCAGGCCCGGCAACTCGGTGCTCGACCACCTCGAAGGCATCGGCCCGGAACGGCCCTACCAGGGCCCGGCGACTCCATTCATCGCCGTGCCGAGCACCGCCGGCACCGGCTCGGAGGCAACGAAGAACGCGGTGTTGTCGGTCCCCGGCGGCTACAAGAAATCGTTCCGCGACGACAGACTGGTCGCCGAATGGGCGATCGTCGATCCCGATCTGCTCACCACCTGCCCGCCAGCGCTGATCGCCGCCGACGGGCTGGATGCCTTTACGCAACTCCTCGAGTCCTTCGTCTCGTCGCGCGCCAACCCGTTCACCGATGCCCTCGCCCGCTCGGGGATCATGGCCGCGCGCGATGCGCTTCCCGCACTCCACCGCCAGCAGTCTGCTGCGGCACGCGCGCAAATGGCCTACGCCTCGCTGGCCTCGGGCATCTGTCTGGCGCAGGCCGGACTCGGCGCGGTGCATGGCCTGGCTTCACCGCTCGGCGCCTTCTTCCCGATTCCGCATGGCGCCGTCTGCGGAACGCTGGTGGCCAGCGCCACGGAAAGCAACATCGCCGCACTCGAAGCGCGCGATCCGGGCAGCCCGGCGCTGCCGAAATACGCCGAGATCGGCCGTCGCTTCGCCATGCAGAAGGGCCTTGACGGCCCCGACGCTCGTCGCTTTCTCGTTGCCAGCCTGCGCCGCTGGGAAGAGGAACTCGACCTGCCGCGCCTCTCGGCCTACGGAATCAGTGCAGACGATCTGCCGCGCATCGTCGCCGCCAGCCGCGGATCGAGCATGAAAACCAATCCGATCGTGCTCAGCGATGCGGAACTCACGCAGATCCTCGCCTCCCGACTGTGAAATCCACGGCAGTGGAACAGCGCGCATAAAGAGAGGCTAGAGGTACCAAAGGCGCATCGACTTTTTCTCTTGCGGACAAAATGCAGAGCTGAACCATTTTTGTCGTCATGCCGCGTTCTATATCAGTCTTGAGTTGGCATTGCACTGCGATTTGCCGGCCGGCACGTTATACTCAAGCTGCCTGAAAAACCTCAATGAAAGGAATCCGTCATGGGCATCATCTGGACCATCGTGCTTGGCTTCGTGATCGGCGTTTTCGCCAAACTGCTGCATCCCGGCAAGGAAAACATGGGGTTTTTGATGACCATTCTGCTCGGTATTGCCGGCTCTTTCCTGGCCGGCGTCATCGGTCAGTACCTCGGCTGGTACCAGGCGGGTGAAGGCGCCGGCTTTATTGCCTCGGTGATCGTCGCCATCATCCTGCTGGCGATCTATGGCCGCTTGCGCCAGGGGACGAGTGGGAACGGGGGTTCCTGAAGCGCTTAGTCCGACTGCGCAAACAACACTCTGATCGGGAAAGAAATCCGAAGGTCATGGTGTGCTCGAAGCCGGTTATGGAATTGCCTTGCCGGCTATGCCGGCGTGAGTCAGCCCTATCTTCCAGTGCTGGCCGTTCCACGGGCAAGGCGAAGCCGGACCGGCACCCGCTGTCAGTCAACCCGGCTTTTAACGCCGATGCAGGCCGGATCCAAAGCCATGTCAGAGCGTTTGATGGGCGTGGAACGAGCGAGCGATTTTGCGGGATAGCGGCTCGACGGGTGATATCGTGCAGGCATCAGCGGCAAGCAAACAGGTGTAGTATTCAGCGTTCCCGCAAGCTCAGTCAAACCCGACTGGCAACTGCCGCAAAAAGTAAAAAAAGGACGCAAGTACGCTGAAATGACAAGCCGTCGAGATTTCATCAAGACCGTCGCAGTCATTCCACCAGGGCTGTTCTTCGAGCGCTGTTGGGCGGCAAATCCCGATCCCTCACGGCTGGCGCTGATCATTGGCAACAGTGCCTATCGCGATGCTCCACTGGTCAACCCCGTCAATGATGCCAGGGCATTCGCCCATCTGTGCACTGAGGCCGGCTTGACCGTCGATTCACACCTCAACGCGTCCCGTACCGACATGATGGAAGCCATCGAGCGCTTTGGCGCGACGGTAAAACGACCAGGCACCCGCCAGGCGGTGTTCTATTACGCCGGTCACGGCGCACAGCTCGACTGGCGCAACTACCTGCTGCCGGTCGATGCGGTGGTTGAAAAACAGGATCACATGAAACAACGCTGCGTCGATCTCAACCTGCTGCTTGGCCAGTTGAGTGCAGCGAAAGACAAGACCTTCATCGTGATTCTCGATGCCTGTCGCAACAACCCCTTCGGCATATCCTACCGACCGGAGCAGAAAGGTCTATCACAGTTTGATGCCCCGGTCGGCAGCCTGATCGCTTACTCCACCGCACCGGGCAATGTGGCCTCGGATGGCACCGGTGAAAACGGTCTCTACACCGAAAATCTGGTGCGTGAACTCTCACAGCGCGGTACCCGTATTGAAGATGCCTTGAAGCGTGTGCGCCTCAATGTGCGCCTGGCCTCGCATGGCGAACAGATTCCCTGGGAAACCACCTCGCTGGAAGGTGATGTTTTCCTCTTCAACGAAGGGCAGAAGAAGCTCACCGAAGCCGAACTGGAAAAGCTGGTCGAGACCGACATCAGCGAATGGGCTCGCATCAAATCCTCAAACAAGGTCGACGACTGGGTGGGCTACCTGCGCACCTTCCCCAACGGTCGCTTCTCCGAAATCGCCCAGATGCGCCTGACCCGCTTATTGGCCGAAAGCGAAAAACCAAGGTCTTCCGCGACCAGTCCGGCCTCGGCGGCACCAGGCCCGGTTCAGGCGTTGCCTGCAACTTCCGCATCAAGCCCCGCTCAAGCTGCGGCGCCGAAACCGGAGCCAGTTGCTGTTTCCGCCCTGACCTCAGACGCGCCAGCGATCGACATCAGGGCAGGCGTTGCCATGCCCACGATCATCGCTTCCTCGGCCAACCCGTATTCCGCCGGACGCTATCCGCTTGGCCGGATCTTTACGCTCGGTGACGAGGCGACCTTCCGGCAGACGGACATCCTGACCGGCCTTGAAGAGCGAACCTACACAATGCGCGTAACGCGGGTCGATTACGACGAGGATCGCGTCGAATTCAACAAGGGCAATTCGATCACGGACCTGATGGGTAATCCCATCAAGAACGGGGCTGTACAGTTCAATACACCTGTGCAATTTGCCCCGGCCGAGTTTCAGATCGGCAAGAAATGGGCAGCCGCTTTCAGCCGAATCGAGAAAGGGGTGACTTCGAACGCTTACTATGACCTGCAGATCGTGAAGAGAGAAACCATCAGCGTTCCGGCCGGCAGCTTCGATACCTTCAGGATCGAGGGCGAAGGCTGGAATACGAGCTTCGGCAATCGGCTCCAGGAAAGAATATGGCTGGTACCCGGGCTCAATTTTTTAATCAGGCGTGAATCCATCGGTCGCGGCAAAGGAGGTGGGTTTTTTAGAACCGAAAGGTACGAACTCGTTTCCCTGCGCCAGCACAACTCAATTGAGCCGGTGTGACATCGGCCGCAATACGAAACAGCACCGGTGCCATTAAGGCATTGCGCAGTTTCACTGACGCGCAACCCGCCGAAGCCAGCGTAAGTTCGCCGCTAGGGTAAACGGTACGATACCAGTTCGACCACGTCCTTCTCGATCTCCTGGCCTGCCGCCGAGGTGACGCGGCGCTGCAACTTCACATAGCGTTTGACCTGCGGCGCGTACCAGATGAGGTAATGCACTCGTACCGGTTCGATCGACGCCTGGGTGACTCCTCCCGTAGCGTGGCGACTGCTCCAGACTTCGATCTTGTGGGCGCTGAAAGTACCGGCCGGCACGCTGACCGATTCCAGTCCCTGCGCACTGGCCTCCGAATACCACTGGGTCCACTGCGGGCTCAGGTCGGGGGTCGGAAAGCCGCGCTGCTTGTCCATGTCCGCCAGCGTTACATAGGCCCCAAGATACGGGCTGAACTCGTTGCCAATCCCGTTCCAGGCAATGATGTCCGGCTTGCTGCCGCGCGAGCGCCCTATCTCGGGGGCGGGCCCGGCACCGGGATCGAGCGGCCGCAGCGCGTCGGTGATCAGCCCGTCGGCCGTTACCGACTGCACGACGATCTCGAAACGGAGTTTTGGACTGGTCGGCCATTTGCCGGATGAACGGTAGCTCCAGCGCTCCCCCATGCGTGGCAATACCGATGCCGACGCACCTGCGGGCCCGGTGCTCGATGCCGCAGCAGGCACGGGCTGGGTTGGCTCCGCTGCCGGTTTGGCGATGGGCGGCGCAGGAGCTGCCACCAGGAGTGTTTTGCGCACCGTCCTGTCCGCCCGGTGCGCAGTGAGGGTGAAGGTGGTAGCTGTTTCCAGTTCAACCCGTACGCAGCCTTTGTCTGGCCGCTCGAGTTCGCCTGGGCGCGGCGAGAGCGTGACGCTGTCAGCGTTGCTGACCTGGTAGCACAGGCGAGCGCTGGTGGTGCCGACCTCGGCCTTGAATTCGAGGATTTTCGGCAGTGCCACGACGTGGACTGGCAGCGTAGTTGGACCCGGGACAGGCGCAGCAGCGCTGGCGGACGGGGTCGATACGGACTGTGGGGTCGGCCGGGGCGCACCTTGTGCACTCGCTGCCGGGGCGTCCGGTGGTGAACTCGCCACGCTGGTCACCGTGGACGCTTGCATTTGGCCCACTGTCGGCGCTGCCGGCTGGGCAGGGGTGATCGTCGGTGGCGTGGCGACTGCGGGTGGTGTCTGCCTGGATTGGGCGGTCACCGGGACCGAGGGCTGCGTCACAGGTTCACTGGACGGAGCTCGCGCGGCCAGCGCCCACCACAGAGCGCCCCCCAGCATTACAACTCCCGCCGCTGCGGGCCAGAACCAGGATTTATGACTTCCCGGCGTTGCAGCGCCAGCGCCCTCAGTTCGATTGGCTGGCGCTAACGGTACGGGCGCCTCAATGGAGGCTTTGGAAAGAATCCGTTCCAGCGTGCGAATCAACTCGCCTGAAGAGGCCTCCCACTGTTTGTGGCTGATCTCGATGGCCTGGCGGCGGGTCAAGGATTTGATCTCTTCCGGCAATTCCTCGGCACGCGGCATGACTGCGCCATCAACGAGTACCGGCACCACGCGGATATTGCGCTTGAGCGCGGCGCTGGTTTCCAGCCGGATGAAATCGTTGGGGTCATCGAGCCGCCGGTTCCCGGCAGCATCGGTGCCGTGGGTCCATTCGTCGCCGATGATGACGATGAGCACCTGGCAGGAACTCACGGCCTCCTCGATCGCGTTCACAAAATCGGCGCCGGGCTCGATACCTTCGACATCCATGAACACGCGCTGAGGCCCGAAATGAGCGGCCAGCCGGTCGTACAAGCGGCCGGCATAACCCGCCGAGTCGTCGCGTCGGTAGCTGATGAAGATTCCGTCCATGCCGTGCACGCCCCTTGTTTTCACAGATTCGGATTCAATTGAAACAGATTAAACCATGCAGGAACGGTGGACACGGCGAAATGCCATTTTTTGGTGACTATTGTTTGTTAATGTTTGGTTTGCCTACGCCATTTTGTGTGACTTGTTCAGCGATACCCCAAGTTAAACTTCAAATAATGGTGATGCCCACATACACTCCAGGTCTCGGCAGTGCTTGTAAATAAAATGTGAGATGACAATGGACCAATCGAATCGCTACACCGACCTTGGCCTGAAGGAAGGCGACCTGATCAAGGGTGGCAAGCACATCCTGGTCGCGTACAGAATGAAGCCCAAGGCGGGGGTGGGCTATCTGGAGGCGGCAGCGCATTTCGCCGCCGAATCTTCGACCGGTACCAACGTAGAAGTCTCGACCACCGACGATTTCACCAGGGGACTCGACGCGCTGGTCTACCACATCGACGAAGCCACCGAGGACATGCGCATCGCCTACCCGCTCGACCTGTTTGACCGCAACATGACTGATGGCCGGATGATGATCGTCTCCTTCCTGACGCTGGTGGTCGGCAACAACCAGGGCATGGGCGACATCGAGTACGGCAAGATCCATGACTTCTACATGCCCGAGCGCGCCATGCAGTTGTTCGATGGGCCAGCCAAGGGTATCTCCGATCTGTGGCGCATTCTCGGCCGCCCGGTCAGGGACGGCGGCTACATTGCCGGTACCATCATCAAACCCAAGCTCGGCCTGCGACCGGAGCCGTTCGCGGCAGCGGCTTACCAGTTCTGGCTCGGTGGCGATTTCATCAAGAACGATGAACCACAAGGCAATCAGGTGTTCTGTCCGGCCAGGAAAGTCATCCCCCTGGTCTATGACGCGATGAAGCGCGCCATGGACGAAACCGGCGAGGCCAAGCTGTTCTCCGCCAACATCACTGCCGACGATCATTACGAAATGCTGCATCGCGCCGACTTCATCCTGAAATCCTTTGGACCCGATGCCGACAAGGTGGCCTTCCTGGTCGATGGTTTCGTCGGCGGCCCGGGCATGATGACCACGGCGCGCCGGCAGTACCCCAACCAGTACCTGCACTACCACCGCGCTGGCCACGGCATGATCACTTCACCTTCGGCAAAGCGCGGCTACACCGCCTTCGTGCTGGCCAAGATCGCTCGTCTGCAAGGCGCCTCCGGAATTCACGTCGGCACCATGGGCTACGGCAAGATGGAAGGCGACAGTTCGGACAAGATCATCGCCTACATGATCGAGCGCGACGAGTGTCAGGGCCCGGTGTATTTCCAGAAGTGGTACGGCATGAAGCCGACCACGCCGATCATTTCCGGCGGCATGAACGCGTTGCGCATGCCCGGCTTCTTCAAGAACCTGGGCCACGGCAACGTGATCAACACCTCGGGCGGCGGCGCCTACGGCCACATCGACGGCCCGGCGGCGGGGGCGATCTCGCTGCGTCAGTCCTACGCGTGCTGGCAATCCGGTGCCGATCCGGTCGAGTTTGCCAGGGAACACAAGGAATTCGCCGGCGCCTTCGCGTCTTTCCCGAAGGACGCCGACAAGCTCTATCCGGGCTGGCGCGAGAAGTTGGGTAGCTTCAGAAGCTGTGAATGAATGGATAAACACCGCCCAATCCGTGGCCCGAGGCCAGGCTTCGCGCTCATTCCGGCGCAAGCCGGAATCCAGAACCTTCCTCTGATATCCATGAAAACATTCAGATAAACGAACTGGGCCCCGACTTGCGCCGGGGTGACGAGCGTGGAAATCAGGTACTAATGATTTTTCAAAGACTCTCAGGTAATACGTACTCCCCTGGCGAGTCAAGACTTGCTCTTCACCATACAAAGCGAATATCACGGTAAACTGGCAACCCTCTGTTACATTTGAATCCACTCGCTATCGGCATTTGCACTAACGGGCATCGATTTGGCGCCACCCTGGATGATGAAAGTTGCCGGCCTGCCCGTTTCCCTCACCCCCGCCCCTCTCCCGGAGGGCGAGGGGAGATTCGAGAGTCGCCGGTGCGACTTTCACGCTAAATTATTTTTTGAGGTACCACCATGTTGTTCGGACGGACCAACGTTAATAAGTATCTGGTTGAGGAGCAGCGCCGCATTCCCGCGATAGCCGGTGACTTTTCTATGCTTGTCAGCGACGTCGTGCGCTCGTGCAAAGCCATCGCGCAAGTGGTTTCGCGCGGCGCGCTGGCGGTCAGGCCGGGCGATACGGAGAGCCAGAACCTGCAGGGCGCAACGCAAAGAACACTCGACACCCTGTCCAATGAGGCTTTTCTCAGGAACTGCGAGTGGGGCGGACATCTGACGGCGATGTCCTCGGGCGAGATGGAGGATATTTACCCGATTACGAGCGGAGGCCAGCTTGGCAGGTATCTGCTGGCGTTCGAGCCGCTCGATGGCGCTTCGAATATCGACGTGAATCTGACGGTCGGCAGCATTTTTTCGGTGTTGTGCTGCCCCAACGATTGCAGCGTACCGTCAGCCAGCGACTTTCTGCAGCCCGGTTGTTGCCAGCTCGCCGCCGGTTATGCCATTTACGGCCCGTCGACGATGCTGGTGCTGACCGTCGGCAACGGGACGCATGGCTTTACGCTGGATCGCGATATTGGCGAATTTCTGCTGACCCATCCCAATCTGCAAATACCGGCCGAAACCCGGACTTTTTCCATCAATGCTTCCAATGAGCGCTTCTGGGAACCGCCGATCCGTCGTTACGTTACTGAATGCCTGGCCGGACAGACAGGCCCTCGCGAAAAGGATTTCAACATGCGCTGGGTGGCCTCGATGGTCGCCGATGTGCACCGCCTCCTGATGCGCGGCGGTGTTTTCATGTATCCGCGCGACACCAAGGATATGGACAAACATGGTTACCTTGAACATATACACCGGGCCAATCCGATGTCGATGATCGTCGAACAGGCCGGAGGACTGGCCTCGACCGGTTACGAGCGGATTGGCGACCTGGTTCCGACCAGTCTGCACGAACAGGTGCCGGTGATCCTCGGCTCGCGCGAAGAAGTCGAGCTCATCGACCGCTATCACCGCGAGTATCTCAGCGGAGAAGACAAACCCTTCAGTTCGCCGCTTTTTGCCACACGCACACTGTTTCGAGCTCAGTGAACGGCACCGCCGATCCCCCCAGCGGGTATGGGCTTCGCGCCACCGAATATCATGGATTTTGTGTGCATGCCCTTTACCCCCACCTGCGACCCTCTGATGAAAGCAACACGCGTTTGACCAGATTGCCTGGTCGCTGAATATCCCGGAGGGCGAAACCAGATTCGAAAGTCGCCGGTGCGACTTTCATGCCAAGGAGCCACTGAAATATTAAAACGTCATTCCGGTGAACGCCGGAATCCAGACAAGTCATGGCACTGGACACCGGCTTCAGCCGGTGTGACGGCTTATTCAGCGTTTCCCCAAACGAATTTTCAGAAATACAGGAGATGTCTCATGTCGATCAAACACCCCATCATCGCCATTACCGGCTCATCGGGTGCCGGCACCACGTCGGTTACCCGTTTTTTCCAGAATATTTTCCGGCGCGAGAACATAAACGCCGAAATCATAGAGGGCGACAGCTTTCACCGTTACGACCGTGCGGAAATGAAAGCGAAGATGGACGAAATGACGGCCACCGGTGACAATCACTTCAGTCACTTCGGCCCGGAAGCGAACCTGCTCCCCGAACTTGAAGAGCTCTTCCGTGAGTACGGAGAAACGGGTGGCGGCAAGCGCCGCTACTACGTCCATGACCATGAAGAAGCCAAGCGCCTCGGCGCCGAGCCGGGAACATTCACCCCATGGGAAGACCTGCCTGAAGGCTCCGACCTGCTGTTCTACGAAGGCCTGCATGGCGCCGTCAAGACCGACAAGATCGATGTCGCCAGCCTCGTCGACCTGCGCATCGGCGTCGTGCCGATCATCAACCTCGAATGGATACAGAAAATTCATCGTGATAAGGCGCAACGCGGCTACTCGACAGAGGCGGTGATGGATACCATCCTGCGCCGCATGCCGGACTACATTAATTACATCTGCCCCCAGTTTTCGGAGACCCACGTCAACTTCCAGCGCGTGCCGACCGTCGATACGTCCAACCCGCTTATTTCCGAAGACATTCCATCGGCCGACGAGAGCTTTGTCGTCATCCGTTTTGCCGACCCGCATGGCATCGACTTTCCCTATCTCATGAGCATGCTCCATGATTCGTTCATGTCGCGACCGAACATCATCGTCTGCCCCGGCGGCAAGATGGGCCTGGCCATGCAGATCATTTTCACACCGATGATCCTGCAAGTGATGGACAGGAAACGCCGCAGACGCTGAGCGCTGGCGAACGCATGATCAAAACACCTCAGGGACAGCGGAAAAGCCTTTTGAATCCCTGTGAGGAGATCTTCAGATAGTGGTGTGTCTGGGAGGCGAGCAGTACTCGCTGAACCCTGCCGGTGTGTTTCGTCCAGGACTTCAGTTTGGGCGGTCCTGGAACACGGTGTGTGTAGTTTGTTGCGCCATGCCCGTCGTCGCTTGTCAGTGAACGGCAGATCACCTCAGATTGCGGCCGTACAAGCAAACTGATGGTATGCGACGGCATTCGACCCCTATGTATAGTTTGTAACTAGTGTCTGACCGAAAACCCCGTTTTTTGTCGAGCGCTCCGCCTTGCAGTTCTCATTAGTCATTGATTTTGTCGCTCATTCCACGTCGCGCTGTCCGGTTTGTTTCGATCAACGGCAATTATATACATTTAGCATATCAGTCAAGTAAAGCATTCCGAAGACTGCCAGATCACGTTATGAGACAGGGTCGCGGTGCCCTATGCTG